>NZ_CP039691.1:1770000-2070000 GCF_005145045.1 Agrobacterium larrymoorei | reverse complement strand
CCATGCGCGACTTCCGGTGAAGCCAGCCGATAATAACGGTGGCGGCCTTGCTTCACTGTCGACAGAAGGTTGGCATCCACCATCTTGGCAAGATGCTCGCTGCCCGTTTGCGGCGTGATGCCCGCCTCGCGGGAAAGCTCGCCAGCCGTCAGCGCCTGACCGCCCATGAGCGCACAGAGCATGTTTGCCCTTGTCGTATCCCCGATAAGGTTGGCGATGGCGGCGATGGTGTTGGGCGAGGCGATACGGGTCATGGGCGCAGAGTAGCATTCAAGCGGATGAAGGTCAGCCTTCAATGGTTCGGCCAATGCCGAAGCTTCCCATTCTCCGGGGACTCTATAGAGAGGAGATGACCCGCTTGTGGAGAGACTGGATGACCGACCGAAAACTGCTGCCCGAAATTGCCCTGCTCGTTTTGCTGGGGTGTCTTTGGGGCAGTTCCTATACATTCATCAAGATCGGCATCGAGACGATACCACCGGTGACGCTGATTGCGGCGCGCACAGCGATTGCGGGCTGTATTCTTATGCTCATCATTTTCTGGCGCGGGCTGCGGCTTCCCAAAGATCCGGCACTGTGGAAGATGTTCGCAATTCAGGCCGTTCTGAACAGCGTGCTGCCCTTCACGCTGATTGCCTGGGCCGAACATTATATCGATGCTGGGCTGGCCGTCATCCTCAACTCCCTGACGCCAGTCTTCACCTTCCTGTTGACGGCCATCATCACCCGCCATGAGGTGCTGAACGGGCGCAAGCTCTTCGGCGTCATGATCGGGCTCGTCGGAACCGTGGTCATGATTGGGGTGCAAGCCCTGAACGGGCTTGGCGATGTCGTGCTGGCACAGATGGCCGTCATTCTCGCCACCGCCTTCTATGCCGGGGCGGCAATTTTCGGAAAGAACTTCAAAGGTATCGATTCGATGATCCCCGCTGCCGCATCGCTGATCTGCGGCGCGATCATCCTCATTCCCGCCAGCCTGATCATAGACCGCCCATGGGAACTCGCGCCCTCCAGCCGCTCCATCATCGCGCTGTTCTGCCTCTCCATTTTCACCACAGCACTCGCCTTCACCATTTACTTCCGGCTGGTGCGAACGCTCGGATCACTCGGAACAACGGCACAGGCCTATGTGCGCGTGCCGGTGGGCGTCGCCATCGGCGTGATTTTCCTTGGCGAACAACTGCATGCCAGCACCATGATAGGGCTGGTGTGTATTCTGGCAGGGGTGATTGCGATGACGTTGCCGTCGCGTACTGGGTTGGTTTCGCGGTAGCAATGCCGAAAAATCTGGGTTGCGGAGAAGGTGGATTAATGACGATCGCCAAACCCACTCCCGTCATTCTTGGGCTTGTCCCACTTTTGTCCGGTTTAAACTGAGTAGGTGTTGGGGGCGAGAACAGCTCCCCCAGCCGTCACCCCGCACTTGATGCGGGGTCCAGCTGACGCGCGTCTGCGCGTCAAAAAAGTCTTTCAGACCAAGGACTTGGTCTGGCTGGATCCCGGATCAAGTCCGGGATGACGGAAGTGGGAAGTGCCGTCGCCATATTCATAGCCAGCGTTGTACTGGCGAGACCGGCTTCGCACGGAGTACAAAAAACGGAACGAAATCAAGACCCTATGCCAAGTCCATAAATCTCAACCGGACAGCAGTGGGCTTGACCCGAGGATCCACAACCGTTTGATTTCGTTGATGGCGATGGATCCTCGGCTCAAGGCCGAGGATGACGGAAGTGGGTGGAGTGGTCCGAAAAATTCACATCCCACCGGAAAAACAAAAACCCCGGATGTCGCCATCCGGGGTTCTTTTTGTGAGCCATAAGGCCCGCAGATATTACTCGTCGTCGCCGTCGAAGTCAGCGTCTGGATCGAAGAAGTCTTCTGGACGAAGAGCGTCTTCGTCGACGCCGTAGATGGCGTCAGCGGAGGTGAGGCTTTCGCCCTTTGCCTGACGCTCGGCTTCTTCAGCGGAACGGGCAACGTTCAGTTCAACAGACAACTCGACTTCGGAGTGCAGGTGAAGCGTAACGTTGTGCAGACCGATGGTCTTGATCGGCGTGTTGAGCTCGACCTGGTTACGGCCGATGTTGAAGCCTTCTGCGCCGAGGATTTCAACGACGTCGCGGGCAGCAACAGAACCGTAGAGCTGACCGGTTTCGCCAGCGGAGCGAACGACGATGAAGCTCTTGCCTGCGAGAGCGTCTGCAACCGTCTGGGCTTCAGACTTGCGCTCGAGGTTACGGGCTTCGAGCGTTGCACGCTCGGATTCGAAACGGGCCTTGTTGGCGTTGTTGGCGCGCAGCGCCTTGCCCTGCGGCAGCAGGAAGTTACGTGCGTAGCCATCGCGAACCTTTACGGTTTCGCCCATCTGGCCAAGCTTTGCGATACGCTCGAGAAGAATGACTTCCATCTTCTTGATCCTTTCTTATGTGTTGGTTTCGTTCGATTTTTCGGTATTCCGCGGAGGCGTGAGGGAGATCGTGCTGCGCACGTCGCTCAAGCCCATGACGAGGATGATGAGCAGCGGAAACATGAAGACCGCTGAAAGATATGCGAGAACCAGAACCGGCCAGCGCCAGTCCTTGCCCTTTGAACGATGGTGCAGCGAGGCGTAACCCGCCATCACGAAGCCAGCGCCAAACGTGCCGCAGATAACGGCACCGACCATAGCGGCAACGCCGCCAAAGAAGGTGAGCACGATACCGCCAAGAAAAATGAAGATCGCATTGCGATGCATGCGCAGTGCCGCCGAAATATCTTCGCGCGGGCGAAGACCCTTGCCGAAGGAGCGCACCATGCGGCTTGCGAAATAATAGGCGGCAAACAGCAGGATGACCCAAAGGCCGCCCTGGATCATCGGCAGCATCAGCACGAGAAGCGACTTGGTCTGCGCCAGCGCCGTCGCATCCGGCGTGAAGGATGGCTCGCGCGTCTGCACCGAAGACATCATCAGGTCGACCATCTGCGAGACCAGATCCGGGCCGTAGCCGATCATGGTACCGAGAATGATGACGGAGACGGTGATGAGCCCGCACAGATGCAGCAGAATGCCGGAAAGCGGATACCATGCCATCAACTCATCCGGGCCACCGATTTCGGAGGCGGGGCGGGCGAGGTTGGCAAGATGCGACAGCCAGCCAGCCGGGATCAGCGTAAAGATCGCGATCGTCACGGCAAAGAGGGGGGAAACGGCAAGCGCACCAAGGAAGGCGGCGGAAAGAATGGAAACGATGGCGGCGGCATTGCCCCAGCCGAGACCGGCCACGAGCACAGGCATGGCGGATGCCGCATAAAGCAGGAAAGACATGGACGACTGTGCGGTTGCGCCAAGCGTTAGAAACGCGGCGCATATGCCGGCAAGAATGCCGGTGATCAGCACTGTCTGGTTCAATTGTCTCAACGTCGCTGTCCTGCTTGTCTTGAGCAGTTAGAGGACCGTTCATCCGAACGTCGTCCCCAACATGGGGTTTGGTGGTCTGTCGATCCGCGCCCAACGCGGAAGGATATCGAAGTGGCAACCCACTGATTAAAAGTCAGTTGCTTCAAGAGATCGAGGCCGCGTCGAAACGCGACCTCGAAAATGCTATTACGCTACGACGTAAGGCAGCAGGCCGAGGAAGCGTGCACGCTTGATCGCCTGAGCGAGTTCGCGCTGCTTCTTCTGGGAAACTGCAGTGATACGCGAAGGAACGATCTTGCCGCGCTCGGAAATGTAGCGCTGCAGAAGACGAACGTCCTTGTAATCGATCTTCGGAGCGTTTGCGCCGGAGAAGGGGCACGTCTTGCGACGGCGGTGGAACGGGCGGCGTGCCTGGGAAGAGGATGCGTCAGCCATAATCAATTCTCCTTATGCACGGTCTTCGCGCGGACGGCGCGGACGGTCTTCGCGGTCGCCGAAGCCACCTTCGCGCGGTGCGCGTGGACCACGGTCGCCACGGTCAGGACGGTCGCCATCGCGGCGCGGACGGTCGTCGCGGTCGCGCTTCTGCAACATTGCAGACGGGCCTTCTTCGTGGGCTTCAACAGCGATGGTCATGTAACGAAGAACGTCTTCGTTGATGCGCATCTGGCGCTCTACCTCGTGGATGGCCGCTGCAGGAGCGTCGATGTCCATCAGAGCGTAGTGAGCCTTGCGGTTCTTCTTGATGCGGTAGGTAAGGGACTTCAGACCCCAGTTTTCGATGCGTCCGACTTTGCCGCCGAACGATTCGATAACGCCCTTGTACTGCTCGACAAGTGCGTCAACCTGCTGGGCAGTGATATCCTGCCGGGCAAGGAAGATGTGTTCGTAAAGAGCCATTTTAAGCTTTTGCCTTTCTTGCGTTTCATTCATCACCCGGCAACGGCGCTAAGCCTCAACGACTGCTCTTGGCTGGCGTTGGCCAGAGGCAAGAAAAGCGTTGTTCGAGACGGTCGAGAGCGGAGACACGGGAGGCCGGAAAAACCTTATGGTTCCTGCTGTTTCGAGACCGAAACCAGCCCTCCGTTCAGCCACCAGCCATAAGACCGGGTGTTGTGAACAGCGCGCTTATACTGAATTTTGCTGCGAATGCAAGCGCGCTGCCCGAAAAAGCCCGTTCAATCAGCTGCTCGTCGAGCATTTAAGCCATCATGCCCGGCTCGGAAACAGGTTTCGTAAACATGTTTCCATAGAACAGACCTCAAAATGAAGGACTTTAATCTTCTTCTTGAGGCGAACACTTTCATGACGTCCGAGTACATCTAGGCAACCCGGCAGGCATCTTTCGTTGTCCCATCGAACAAGAACTGTTTCTTGTTTGCAGAAGTTCATAAGAAACTTCACCCCTTTCCAGGAGATGTTTCTTACGCATTGAGGTGTTATCTCTTTTGAAGAGGCTGTATCTGGTATGCTCGTAGATACGACCAAGGCGCAGAATAACGTGATCATAGCAGATTTCATCCGTCGGACCCTTCAATAGCCTTTAAGATCATCCGCAGGATGAACTCGCTTGATTGCGGGCTTCCTGCAGCGATTGCTCCAGCTGCTTTTTGTAGGCTCTCAAGCCCGGATCGTGCTGGCACTTGCTCACCAACCTTATGCTCGCTGAATAGAGAGAGATCGCTGCTTTTGCCGTCCCGCAAATTCCTACTGCACGTTGCGCCCTGTTTGCTTCTGGCTGAATTGCCGCGCTCAGGTAAGCATCCGAGCAGACGTCACGGCCAGACGCGAAAGACACGGTTGGCGCAAACAAGGCGACCGCGATCGTAATTATCTTCATATATTTCATGTTTTTCTCCTGAGTAATCTTTACCAGCCTCGATTCATCTGGCGCGCCCAAAAAGGATCTTGGGGCGTATTCGCCAATTTGTTCTGATTGCACTGCCATACTTCTTGTTTTTGCTGATTATACGCGTTGAGTATTTGATTATATTCATATCGATTTTGTCTTGGTGTAGAATCAAGCCGATTTTTAATCTCGAAGAGCCTGTTTATATACGGAGCACAATTCTGTGCATGTGCCGGAGCGGCCAGTAACGTGGCAGCCAGTGTTGCTGCTAATAAATATCTCATTTTGAATTCCCGCTTGAATGATTGACGCCATCCCCCGATGGCGAGAAAAATGTAAGAGATACTGTTTTTTTTCGCCTCACCCTTTAAGGTGATTACGACAATACTTTTGGGGAATTTCGGCGGTGCATGACGTTGTCGACAAAATCTATGAAGCAGTCCTTGTCCCGGAAAAATGGGAAAGCGTGTTGATCGACATAAACGATGTTTTGGGCACGCGCGGCGGCGTTATTTTTACGCAGTCCGAAGTTGGCATGACTTGTGTAGCCACGCCTGCGGCGGCGGATATATTCAGGCGCTTTGCCGAGGAGGGGTGGGACAAATACAACACCCGCCGTGAGCGCGCGGATCGTTTGGACCATGCGGGATTCGTCACGGATTTGGATGTCTTTCTACCGCATGAATTCGCAAGTGAACCACTTTACAGGGATTTCCTATATCCACTTGGACTCGGTTGGTCGGTGGGTACACATATTGTCACGCCAGATGGCGATAAAATAGCAGCAAGCTTTGACGGAGATTTTGACGCTGGACCGATTAGCCGAGCAAAGACCGATTGGCTGGATTCGATACGTCCGCATCTGGCGCGCGCCCTCAGTCTCGCGGGCCGATTAAAAATTGCCACCGCATCGAGAATTACCGATGGGCTCGGGGTCTTCGGTCTTCCGGCATGCGTCGTTAACTCTCAAGGTAGAATGCTGACGGCCAACGCCCTGATGCAGAGAATGATTCCGTCAAAGATCATTGATAGCCGTGAACGTATAAAATTAAGACACACGCCCAGCGACCGATTGTTACAGAATGCGCTTTTTCAGCTCGCACTGAGGCCCGCCGACGCTGGGGTATTGTCGATCCCCGTACCGGCATCCGAAGAGGAGGCTGCCAGTGTGGCGCATATCGTTCCGGTCCGCGGCATGGGGCGGGATATTCTGCCAGGCGGCCTCTTCATTGTCACAATCAGTACGCTTGCGTCGTCGACAATCCCAGGGGTGTCTCTTCTTAGAGGCCTATTTGATCTCACGCCGTCCGAAGCCAAGGTGGCAAGATTTGCAGCAGGTGGTGCTGCTCCAAAAGATATTTCTGCACTTGCGGGTGTAAGTCCCAATACGGTTAAGACACATCTGAAATCAGTATATGCCAAAACCGGTGTTGAGAATCATGGAGCGCTCGTCCGGCTTCTTTCGGGCTCGGTATTGCCGGTGCCGTCATAAGTGACATACCAACAGAACAATTCCGCCGTACGAACATCTCATGCTACCTGCAGGAGTAGGTAGCATTGTTAGCAAGTCGGATCAAAATCACTGCCTGGAAACCCGAGCCGGATCAGATCGACATTGGATACTGCCGGTGAATTTCCGCAATGCCCTTCAGCACGTCGTCGGAAAGCGTCACGTCTGCCGCGCCGATGTCGGTCTTCAGCTGTTCCATCGTGGTCGCACCGATGATGACGGCCGCCATGAAGGGGCGGCTGAGGCCGAAGGCCAGCGCCATCTGGGCGGGGTCAAGATCATGCGCATAGGCGAGTTCCAGATAGGCTTTTACCGGCGCTTCCTGAAACGGCTGGAGACGTCTTCCGATATCCTTGTTGATCGTGCCGCGCGAGCCTTCTGGCTTGGCACCGTTCTGGTACTTGCCAGTCAGAATGCCACCCGCCAGCGGAGAATAGGCCAAGAGGCCGACATTCTCATGATGCGAGACTTCCGAAAGGTCGAGGTCGAAGTTGCGATAGAGCAGGTTATATTCATTCTGAATGGAAGCGACGCGCGGAAGCCCATTAGCCTGCGCGATATTCAAATATTGCTGTGTGCCCCAGGCGCTTTCATTGGAAAGGCCGATGGCCCGGATTTTGCCCGCCTTGACCAGTTCGCCCAGCGTTTCCAGCTTCTCGGTAATTTCGGAGAGCGTTCTTTCCGTGTCCTGGCCGGATGAATCGAAACCCCATACGCCGCGGAAATGGTAGGTGCCACGGTTCGGCCAGTGGATCTGGTAAAGGTCGATATAGTCCGTTTTCAGACGCTGCAGGCTGGTGTCGACGGCCTCGCGGATGGAGGCTGCATCGATATCGCGACCGCCGCGAATGTAATCGCGGCCCGAGCCTGCCACCTTCGTTGCAAGAACGACCTGATCGCGCTTGCCGCTCTTCTGGAACCACGTACCGATATATTCTTCCGTGCGCCCCTGCGTTTCCGCAGACACCGGCGTTGTGGGATAAAGCTCTGCCGTGTCGAAGAAATTCACGCCCTGTTCCAGCGCATAGTCCATCTGCTCATGGGCTTCGGCCTCGCTGTTCTGCGTGCCCCATGTCATCGTGCCAAGGCAGATTTCGGACACGGAGATGCCCGTGCGTCCCAACGTTTTCTGTTTCATGGAAATGTCTCGCTTAGCTTGGAAGGTGCGGTGAAAGTAATGCGGAATTGCCGCAGTGCAAGAAAAAACATTCCATTATCTTCTCTGTGGAAGAGAGCCCCCAGACCGCGCCCATTGCCGCCGCAAATGGCGCAAAGCCTTGACTTTGCGGGCGGGAATGTGAATGGAAACCGTTGGAATTGAAGAAAAGACCAAAGAAGAAGGACCGCATCCCATGGCAATCGCATTCACGTTTCCAGGCCAGGGCAGCCAGGCTGTCGGCATGGGCAAGGATTTGGCAGAAAGCTTTGCCGAGGCGCGCGCCGTCTTCGAAGAGGTCGATGAGGCTCTGGGGCATAAGCTTTCCGACATCATGTGGAATGGCCCCGAAGAGACATTGACGCTGACTGCAAATGCCCAGCCAGCCCTGATGGCCGTTTCCGTTGCCGTCATGCGCGTGCTGGAAGCGCGTGGCCTGAAGCTTTCCGAAAAGGTTTCCTACGTCGCCGGTCACTCGCTCGGTGAATATTCCGCGCTCTGTGCCGCCGGAACATTCTCGCTGGCCGACACCGCGCGCCTTCTGCGTATTCGGGGCAATGCCATGCAGGCAGCCGTGCCGGTGGGTGAGGGCGCCATGGCCGCCATTATCGGCCTCGAGCATGGCGATGTCGAAGCCATTTGCGGGCAAGCCGCTGCCGAAGGCGTCTGCCAGATTGCCAATGATAACGGCGGTGGACAGCTAGTGATTTCCGGCGCCAAGGCGCCCGTCGAGAGGGCCGCTGCACTCGCATCCGAAAAGGGCGCAAAGCGCGCCATCATGCTGCCCGTTTCCGCACCCTTCCATTCCGCCCTGATGGCCCCTGCAGCAGACGCGATGCGCGAGGCGCTGGCCAAGGTGGAAAAGAAGAGCCCGGTCGTGCCGGTCGTCGCAAACGTGCGCGCCGCTCCGGTTTCGGATGCCGATGAGATCGCCGCTCTGCTGGTGGAGCAGGTGACGGGTCAGGTTCGCTGGCGCGAAACGGTGGAGTGGTTTGCCGCAAATGATGTGACGACGCTTTACGAAATCGGCTCCGGCAAGGTGCTGACCGGCCTCGCACGCCGCATCGACAAGACGGTGAACGGCATCGCCGTCAATTCGCCTGCCGATATCGAAACCGCACTTCAGACGCTTCTCGGCTAATTCAATCTTGTTTTACGCCTGTCGTGCGCGACAGGCTCTCGAAAAGGACGAACACAATGTTTGATCTGACTGGCCGCAAGGCTCTCATCACCGGCGCAACCGGCGGCATTGGCGAAGAAATCGCCCGTATGCTGCACGCGCAGGGCGCAACCGTAGGCCTGCACGGCACCCGCGTCGAAAAGCTGGAAGCGCTGGCTTCCGAGCTTGGCGAACGCGTCAAGATTTTCCCGGCCAACCTTGCGGACCGCGCAGAGGTCAAGGCGCTGGGTGAAAAGGCTGATGCCGAGCTGGAAGGCGTGGATATCCTCGTCAACAATGCCGGCATCACCAAGGACGGCCTTTTCGTTCGCATGAGCGATGAGGACTGGGACAATGTGATCGAGGTGAACCTGACGGCGATGTTCCGCCTGACGCGGGAGCTGACGCACCCGATGATGCGCCGCCGCTTCGGCCGCATCATCAACATCACTTCCATCGTCGGCGTTACCGGCAATCCGGGTCAGGCGAACTACTGCGCTTCCAAGGCTGGCATGATCGGCTTCTCCAAGTCGCTGGCTCAGGAAATCGCGACACGCAACGTCACCGTCAACTGCGTGGCTCCAGGCTTCATCGAAAGCGCGATGACCGGCAAGCTGAACGACAAGCAGAAAGACGCCATCATGGGCGCAATTCCCATGAAGCGCATGGGCAAGGGCCAGGAAATCGCATCTGCCGTGCTTTACCTTGCATCCAACGAGGCAGGCTACATGACCGGCCAGACGCTGCACGTCAACGGCGGCATGGCAATGATCTAAAACGCCGTCTCGGAATCGTCATTGATTTCGAAAACGGTGTTAAGAAGGAATTCACGGGGGTCGTCCACAGGGCTTGGGAAAAGAAAATTGCCTGTAGAGCGCGTGTGTTAGCGTTATTTTAAGGCTTTTTTCCCGCCACAAACCGTGTTAAGCGGGCGAAGACTGTGAACAGTCGTCCCGGAACCAAAAGCGACCGTTGCGATTTTGTGCGACGATGGTTAGCTTGAACCGGGTTGAACGGGTTTGCCCACGGTGTCTGTCTTGAACGGCGCTTGGGGGTTTTAACAGGGCAGGGTGTCTGAGAGGGCATTCCTTTCAAAGTAAAGGTCGAGGAAACCGACATGAGCGATATCGCAGAACGCGTAAAGAAAATTGTAGTTGATCATCTTGGCGTTGACGCCGACAAAGTCGTTGAAGGCGCAAGCTTCATCGACGATCTGGGCGCTGACTCGCTCGACACCGTTGAACTGGTTATGGCGTTCGAAGAAGAATTCGGCGTTGAAATTCCAGACGACGCAGCTGACTCGATCCTGACTGTTGGCGACGCTGTAAAGTTCATCGAAAAGGCTCAGGCCTGATCGACTGACTTCCAGGGAAGGCGACAGCCTTCCCGATATGGCCCGGCCAGTCCGGGCCAATATTTATTCTGCGACACTTGGCATCGCGCAAGTGCTGCAACAAATAGAGCGATGATTGGGTAAGGGCGGAGCATTGGCGATGAGACGTGTCGTTATCACCGGTACCGGCATGGTATCTCCTCTTGGCTGTGGAACGGAAATCACCTGGGAACGGCTTCTGGCCGGACAGAACGGTGCCCGTCTCGTCACAGAATTCGAAGTTGACGATCTTCCCGCGAAAATTGCCTGCCGCATTCCTGTTGGCGATGGCACCGATGGCACCTTCAATGCAGATGACTGGATGGAGCCGAAGGAACAGCGCAAGGTCGATCCCTTTATCATTTACGGCATGGCCGCCGCCGAAATGGCGCTGAACGACGCCGACTGGCATCCCGAAACCGACGAAGACCAGATCATGACAGGCGTCCTGATCGGCTCCGGTATCGGCGGGCTGGATGGCATCGTGGAGGCCGGTTATACGCTGCGCGACAAGGGTCCCCGCCGCATTTCTCCTTTCTTCATTCCCGGCCGCCTGATCAATCTTATCTCCGGTCAGGTCTCCATCAAGCACAAGCTTCGCGGCCCGAACCACTCCGTGGTCACGGCCTGCTCCACCGGCGCGCACGCCATTGGGGATGCTGCCCGTCTGATCGCGCTCGGCGATGCCGATGTGATGGTTGCCGGTGGCGCGGAATCGCCCGTCTGCCGCATCGCGCTTGCCGGTTTTGCCGCCTGCAAGGCGTTGTCCACGCAGCATAATGACGATCCGCAGAAAGCTTCGCGTCCTTACGACCGCGACCGTGACGGTTTCGTCATGGGCGAGGGCGCCGGTATCGTGGTTCTGGAAGAGCTGGAACACGCCAAGGCGCGCGGTGCGAAGATCTACGCCGAAGTTGTAGGATACGGCCTGTCTGGGGATGCCTTCCACATCACGGCGCCGTCCGAGGATGGCGAAGGCGCATATCGCTGCATGTCCATGGCGCTGAAGCGCGCTGGGCTGACGCCATCGGATATCGACTACATCAATGCCCACGGCACCTCCACCATGGCCGATACGATCGAGCTCGGTGCGGTGGAGCGTCTGGTCGGCAATGCGGCGTCGAAGATTTCCATGTCTTCCACGAAGTCCGCGACCGGCCATCTTCTGGGTGCCGCAGGCGCAATCGAAGCGATTTTCGCAACGCTTGCCATCCGCGACAACATCGTTCCGCCAACGCTCAACCTCGATAATCCCGATGTCGAGACGGCCATCGATCTCGTGCCGCACACGGCACGCAAGCGCGATGTCAACGTGGCGCTGTCGAATTCCTTCGGTTTCGGCGGCACCAACGCGTCCATCGTGCTGCGCCGTTACGAGGCCTGATTTGGTCTCGGCACTTGCCGTTTCCGCAGGAATCAACCAAAAACGCTTTCAGTTCTCCCGGTGTAACAGCCGGGATTGCTTTATCTGCCGATGCTTTTGAAATATGCGAGACATTTCGAAGGAATTGGCAAGGTGGAGAATCGCCATCTTCACAAACGAAGATGTGTTTGAAACTCCCACCCGGAGAGAGTGCAGAATAGCCTGCCGAACCTGTTTTTGCCGCATTGCCTGCTCAAGAAAGCCGCTGTAATGCCGAACTGAAAAGGACCGCCGGTGAGCGATACGAGAGAGAACAATCAGGTGCCCTATGGACGCGATGGCTCTGGAGAGAGCAAGGGCGGCCCGATCATTCCTAAATCGCCGACCGAGGCTCTGAGACCGGAAAAGGTGCCGGAGCCGCCGAAGCGTTCCCGCAAGGCCCATAGCCAGGTCGTGATCTTCCTGAACTTCCTCATGACGCTTGTCGTCGCAGTGTCGATTGTCGGCATCGCCGGCTTCTATTACATGATCAACACGTTCCACGAGCCCGGTCCGCTCCAGACGAACACGACGATCACCGTCCGCAATGGCGCTGGCCTTGCCGAAATCGCCAATAATCTCGAGCGCAGCGACGCCATCTCCAACGCCCGCATCTTCCGCCTGATGGCGGATCGTTATCTGGCCGCTGGCCAGACGCCGAAGCCGGGCGAATACGAGATCAAGGCGCACACCTCGATGAAGGATATTTTGGCGCTGCTGGAATCCGGCAAGTCCATTCTCTACACGGTCTCCTTCCCGGAAGGCCTGACGGTAAAGCAGATGTTCGCGCGGCTGGCTTCCGACCCGGTTCTGGAAGGCGATCTGCCTGCCGATCTGCCTCCGGAAGGCAGCCTGCGCCCGGATACCTATCCCTACACACGCGGCACCAAGCGTGAGGAAATCGTCCACCAGATGCGCGCAGCGCAGGGCAAGCTCATCGAGATGCTCTGGGAGCGGCGTGACCCGAACCTTCCGCTGAAAACGATGGAAGAATTCGTCACGCTGGCGTCCATCGTGGAGAAGGAAACGGGTAAGGATGACGAGCGCG
Source organism: Agrobacterium larrymoorei (assembly GCF_005145045.1). Lineage (NCBI taxonomy): Bacteria > Pseudomonadati > Pseudomonadota > Alphaproteobacteria > Hyphomicrobiales > Rhizobiaceae > Agrobacterium > Agrobacterium larrymoorei. The sequence continues at coordinate 2,057,107 of NZ_CP039691.1, read as the reverse complement.
GCCATGTCGCCTCCGTCTTCTACAATCGCATGAAGAAGAATATGCGCCTGCAATCCGATCCGACCATCATCTACGGCCTGTTCGGCGGTGAGGGTAAGCCGTCGGATCGTCCGATCTATCAGTCTGATCTGCAGAAGGAGACGCCGTTCAACACCTACATCATCCGCGGCCTGCCGCCACACCCGATTGCCAATCCGGGCCGGGCAGCGCTTGAGGCCACCGCCAACCCATGGCGCACGGATGATCTGTACTTCGTTGCTGATGGCACGGGTGGTCACGCCTTCGCCAAGACGCTGGATGAACACAATTCCAATGTTCGCCGCTGGCGCAAGATCGAGGCCGAAAAGGCCGCTTCGGGGGGCAATACGGATACTGTCGTGGACGGCCAGCCGGGCGGTGCCCAGGCAGAAAAGCCAGCCAACTGATTTTTACCGCTGCGGTCGCTCCAACGACCGCAGTTCGGCTTTTGGGGGATATTTCAAATGACATTGCAATCCATGACGGGCTTCGCACGCAGCGAAGGCTTATCCGGACGCTATCGCTGGGCCTGGGAGCTTCGCTCCGTCAACGGCAAGGGACTGGATCTGCGCCTGCGCCTGCCAACCGGCATGGAGGCCCTGGAAGCGCCGCTGCGGGAGATCGCCGGGCAAAGCCTTTCCAGAGGCAACATTCAGGCTGGCCTCAGCCTGTCTACTTCCGAAAGCAAGCTCGAAGCCGTCGTCAATCGCGATGCGCTGGATGCGGTTCTGGCGCTGAAAAAGGAACTCGGCAGCGCCGTCAGCGATGCCCCGCTGAGCTTCGACACGCTTCTTTCTGTTCGCGGCCTCGTAGAATTTCGCGAACCGGAGGAGAGCGACGAAGCGCAGGACGCCCGCAACGCCGATATCGTCACCGGCTTCTCAGCGGCAATCGCTGGCCTGAAAGCCATGCGCGAGCGCGAAGGCGCATCCCTCTACACGATCCTGTCCGCCCATATCGACCGCATCGAGCAACTGACGAAGATCATCGAGAGCGACCCATCCCGACAGCCTGAGCAAATCCGCGCGCGGCTTGAAGCGCAGATCGCCTTGATCGGCGAGGGTAACGCCTCGCTGGACCGTGAGCGCCTGCATGCGGAAGCAGCGCTTCTCGCCACCAAGGCGGATTTGCGCGAAGAGATCGACAGGCTCACCTCCCATGTCGCAGCTGCGCGCGAACTTCTGGCGCATGGCGGCCCGGTTGGGCGCAAGCTCGATTTTCTTGCACAGGAATTTAACCGGGAGTCGAATACAATCTGTTCCAAATCCAACGCCAGTGCTGTAACCGCTGCTGGTATCGAATTGAAAGTCGTGATCGATCAATTCCGCGAACAGGTCCAAAATCTGGAGTAGGCCCCATGGTGCCAGCGAATAGCTCTCCCGTTCAGATTGCCCGCAGAGGGTTGATGCTGGTAATTTCCTCGCCGTCCGGTGCGGGTAAGTCCACCATTGCGCGCACTCTGCTGGGTAAGGACAACAACATTTCGCTCTCCGTCAGCGTGACGACGCGCGCGCGTCGCCAAAGCGAAATTGAGGGCACTCATTACCATTTTATCTCGAAACGCGAGTTCGAGCGTCTTCGCGACAGCGATGCGCTGCTGGAATGGGCTGAGGTCCATGGCAATTTCTACGGCACGCCGCGCGAGCCGGTCGAGCTTGCCATGTCCGAAGGCCGTGACATGCTGTTCGATATCGATTGGCAAGGTGCCGAGCAGCTTCAGGATAAGATGAAAGCGGACGTCGTCTCGATCTTCATCCTGCCGCCAACCATGACGGAACTGCAATCGCGCCTGCACCGCCGCGCGGAAGATACGGAAGAAGTCATCCAGACACGCCTCATCAATTCCCGTTCCGAAATCGAGCATTGGCGCGACTACGACTACGTCATTCTCAACGACGATCTCCAGGCCGCTTTCGACGCGGTGGAGGCCATCGTAAAAGCCGAACGCGTCCGCCGCGACCGCCGCCATGGCATGTTCGATTTCGTCAGAGGTCTGCTGGAAGAAGAGCCGCAGTTGCCAAAAGCATAAGAGTTATTCAAAGCCCAATATTCGGACGCTGCAATTCAGGTGGAATCCGTGTTCATTTTATTTTTAGCAATATTTGCAGCTGTAGTAGGCTATCTTTTTGGGTCGTTACCTACCGGCTATTTAATAGGCAAGGCTCTGAGGGGGATTGATCTAAGAGATTATGGATCCAATTCCACCGGAGCCACAAACGCGTTGCGCGTTTTGGGCGTATGGCCAGCGGTTGGGGTTCTGCTGATCGACGTCCTTAAAGGGTTTGCCCCAGTGTTTATTGTTGCTTGGTTGTGCAACAATCCATCATTACAGAAAAGCTCTGTATGGTTTCACGACGCCCCGCATCTGGGCCCATGGATCATTTGCGTAGCTGGACTGGCAGCGATTATCGGTCACGGTCGATCCTTGTGGCTGAATTTCAGTGGCGGCAAGTCTGCAGCAACGGGACTAGGCGTGCTTTTAGGTATGTCCTGGCCAATCGGCATCGCTTGTATCATCGCTTTTTGCTTGGTTGTCGCTGCGTCAAAAATTGTCTCATTAAGCTCGATGCTCGCAGCCATAGTGGGCACGTTGACAGTTCTTTGGCTGGAGCAACCATTAGCCTTTCGTTTATTGGTCATCGCTGGTGCCGCCTATGTCATTCTTCGTCATCGTGCGAACATCCAGCGATTGCTAGCGGGAACTGAACCGCGCATTGGCCGGACGTTCAGTAAATGAGCGCGTCGACCATCTGCGGTATGAACTTGAAATGGCACCGTCTTCAGTTTATGTATATCCCGTCAGGATATACGAGGTGCTGCAATGGCGACATCCACAGTTTTCATCAGCAATCGCAGTCAGGCTGTCAGACTGCCCAAGGCCGTCGCATTCCCTGAGGATGTGCACAAGGTTGATGTGCTGAAAGTAGGTCTGACGCGGATTATCGTGCCGCAAGGAAGCCGCTGGGATGATCTTTTTCTCAGTGGACCCAAGGCTACACAGGATTTTCTTGAACGGCGTGAGGAACCGGCTTTGGACGAGCGCGAGTCCTTCTAATGCTGACATATATGCTCGATACGAACATATGTATCTATGTGATGAAAACCTATCCGCCTGAATTACGAGAGAAATTCAATGCTCTCGCAGAGCAACTTTGCATATCCAGCATCACGCTTGGCGAGCTTTATTACGGTGCCGAGAAATCTGCGCGTCGCACCGACAATATCCATGCCATCGACAATTTCGTTGCCAGGCTCGAGGTGCTGCCATTCGCGGATAAGGCCGCTGCGCATTATGGGCAGATCAGAGCGGAGCTGACGAAGGCTGGCACGCCCTGTGGTGTTCATGACATGCAAATCGGTGGACATGCTCGAAGCGAGGGCTTGATTGTCGTCACCAATAATATGCGCGAGTTCGTGCGGATGCCCGGGTTACGGGTCGAGAACTGGGTCTGATCCCGGCTGCATCATCTCACAGGGCGTTTGCCAGCCGCACAAATTCTTCCACCGACAGTGTCTCCGCACGTCTCGTCGGATCGATACCCGCTTTTTCCAGCAATGCTTCACCGCCTATGCTTTTTACGCTCTGGCGCAGCATCTTGCGGCGTTGGCCGAAGGCGGCTTCGGTTACTTTTTCGAGTCTGGCGATATCGCAGGGAAGGGGCTTTTCCTTCGGAAGAAGATGGACGACGGTCGATGTGACCTTGGGTGGCGGACTGAAGGCTTGAGGGGGGACGTCGAAGGCCATTTCAGGCACGGTGCGCCATCCTGAAAGAACACCAAGGCGTCCGTAGTGATTATCGCCTTCCTCGGCCACGATCCGTTGGCCCACTTCCTTCTGGAACATCAGCGTCATGGAGAGCCAGAAGGGCGGCCACTCTTTTGGCAGCAGCCAGTTGACCAGCAATTGCGTGCCGACATTATAGGGGAGGTTGGCGATTATGCGCACAGGCTCGCCCTTCGGCACCAGCGACTCGAAATCGGTCTTCAGCGCATCGCCTTCGATCACTTCGAGGCGACCGGGATAATGATCCGCAATTTCCGCCAGCGCTGGCAGGCAGCGGCTGTCGCGCTCAACGGCGATCACCTTCTTTGCGCCAAGCGAAAGAATGGCGCGCGTCAGGCCACCGGGGCCAGGGCCGACTTCGAAAACGGTGACGCCCTCCAGAGGCCCGGCTGTGCGTGCAATCTTCTGCGTCAGGTTCAGGTCGAACAGGAAGTTCTGTCCGAGAGACTTTTTCGCATCCAGCCCATGGCGCTGTATGACCTCGCGAAGAGGCGGAAGACCATCGATTGCTGCCATCAAACTGCCTGCCGCGCTACAATCTCGGCTGCCATCTTAAGGGCGGCAACGAGGCTCGAATCATTGGCGATGCCCTGACCGGCAATGCCGAAGGCCGTACCGTGGTCTGGCGAGGTACGAATGAAGGGCAGGCCAAGCGTGACGTTGACCGAGTCATCGAAGCCGAGCGCCTTGGCGGGGATCAGCCCCTGATCATGATACATGCAGACAGCAACGTCATAACGCTTGCGGGCAGCGTCATGGAACATGGTATCGGCAGGAAGCGGTCCGAAGGCATCGATGCCATCCTTGCGCAGCTGTATCGTCGCTGGATGGATGATATCCCGATCTTCCGTGCCGATTGCGCCGTCTTCGCCCGCATGGGGGTTGAGCCCGGCCACCGCCAGTCGCGGCGCAGCAATGCCGAACTTGTTCTTGAGATCGTCTGAAATGATGCGGCACGTCTCGACAATCAGCTCTTCCGTCAAGGCAGTCGGAACATCCTTGACCGGAATATGGATCGTGACGGGCACCACCCGCAGTTTCGGTCCTGCGATCATCATCACCGGTTTGGCAGCCTGCCCAGTGTGCTTCAAAGCCAGATCGGCAAGGAATTCGGTGTGGCCGGGAAAGCCGAAGCCTGCCTCGTACAGAACGGATTTTGCAATGGGGTTGGTGACGACCGCTGCCGTCCGCTTTTCCGCGGTCAGTGAAACGGCGGTTTCGATGGCCTTGATCGTGGCGTGTGCCGCGCCGACATGCGGCTGGCCAGCCTGCACTTCAAACCCCACAGGCAACGGCAAAACCGGGATGGCAGAGCCGAACACGGCGATGGCCTCTTCCGGCTCGCAGGTCTTGATGTCGACGGGAATGCCAAGAATATTCGCCCGGCTTGCCAACACATCTGGATCGCCGATGAAGATGAAGGGTGGCAGCTGCAACTCATTGCGCTTCGCCCATGCGGTGATGGCGATATCCGGGCCGATACCTGCGGGATCGCCTTGAGACAGGGCGAGAGGCAGTGGAAGCGATGTCACGTCGTTCAGGCTTTCAAACTATTGCGCCAACGAATGATAAATTCGGTGGCGGGAAAATGGCTGTGTCCAAAGGAAGAGACGGCGCCCTTCGGCGCCGCTTGTCTATCAGGTGCTGGTGATCTGGGCCTTTTTGCGAAGCTCGTCCAGATATTTCTTCTCGTTGGGATTTTCGCCCTTCTCGGCCTTGGTCAAATCCTCGGCTCGGAAGACGATTTCGGCGGCATAGTCATCCGAAACCTGCTGCTTCTTGCAGACTGCCAGATACTCGACACCCTTTTCGGTGACGCGAGTTCCGGTGGTGCCGCCTTCAGGCGTCTTGACGACCATGTCCTTCCACTCTTGCGGAAGCTCCGGCTCCAGAATGCGACCAAGATCCTTGATCGAAACGTCAAGCATGGTGGCGGCGAAAGTCTTGGCCTGCTCGCAGCCGGGATAACGCTTGCGAGATGCTTCAGCCTCGCTCTTGCGCTTGCCGACGATGGACTTCTTGGATGCAGGCACCACGAAAATGACCTGCTGCAGGAAGTATTCCGATGTCACGGGCTTCTTGCCGGTCTCTTTCAGGCGCGTCACGAAATCCTGGGTCGACATGCGGTTTCTGCCGCCGTAGCGGGCATTCACCAGTCGCGGCCAGCTCATCTGAACGGCAATGAAGGACTTGAAATGGTCGGCACCCACGCCAGCCTGACCCAGAACCTTCGTCAACTGGTCGGTCGTCATCTTGTTGGTGGCGGCAAAGCGCGCAAAGGCGGCATCGACATCGGATGTGCTGACGGACATCTTCACGCGCGCAATTTCTTCGCGCTTCAGAGCTTCCTCGATAAGCTGCTCGCGCGCCTTTTCATTGAGGTTGCCGGACTGGCGCTGCAGCTTGAGGAAGGCAACGCGGCGCGCAATATCGTCAGAGGTGATCGGCGTTTTGTTGACCACGACCTTGACCGCGCTATCGGCAAAAGCCTGATGAGCCTGCGGCACAACAATCATGGGAACTGCGAAGATCGCAAAGGCAAAGGCTGCACTGCGCAGGGCCTTCTTTCCGAAATTCATCTTGTTCTCTCCCTCTCGGCAGGCCGCGGTTCATGGCGCGACGTTGCTTTTAACATCTGTCGCCGGGGCGGAAAAAAGGTCCGACCTGCGCCAGTAATGATGCTTTTGTTACAGTCCAAGCGTGAACGCGACCGTGTATATCACCGGAATGAATGTTACGGCAATCGCTGGAGACAAGCAGATCATAGATATCTGCGGCAAAAGCGTGACGGTGGGTTGAATGAGCGATCACATTGCGCTCAAGCGCACTTGTTTGGCGGACGGTTCAAAAGAAAACGGCGGGAAAATCCCGCCGCCTCCATGTCAATAATTGTTTGGCTGCCAGCCGATATCGGCCTTATCCCAGTCTTCAGCAGCAGAACCGACGCTGATATCGCCGAGTGTGCGGAAGGCGAGGCGGGCGTTGATGGACCAGTCATTGGCCGCTTCACGCACCGTGTTCAGGTTGCCCTCGTCGGAGTAGCTGACCGTGAAGATCGTACACTCATCCTGATAGAGAATGCCGATGCGGCGCTCGCTGGAGAACTTGTTGTTCAGATCGTAGTTGATCGAACCGAAAAGCGCCCAGTTGTCGTCAAGGCGCAGCTTGCCGGATGTCTGGATGATGTCGCGGTCGCGGTCGTAGCCATATTCAGGCTGTGCCTTGACCTGCGTGTAGCTGACCTTGCCCGTAAACCGGTTATCGGTGTAGCTCACACCATTTTCCATGCGGTTGATGTCGAAATTATCCTTGTCGAAGCGGAAGCTGCTCGAGAAGGAAAGCCCGATAGGCGCATCGATGGCGGCCATGGCGACATAATCGGACCGGGTGGACTCAAGGCCTGAATCCGCGCCGACATTGACGAGATCGGTCGATGCGAAGGAGTTCTGGCCTGCCAGCTGGAAGGACTGGCCGGCAATGGCGCGAATGCCATAGCCATTATCGAACGTGCCGTTATAGCGGAAGCCGATATTGGCGCGCGTGCCGCCTTCGATACGGTCGTAACCGGTGAACTTGTCACGCTCGAACAGGTTGGTCGCGTCGAAAACGAATGCCTGCGAATCCTCGTTTGGAATTTCGCCCGCATATTGCTCGTTGTTACGCACGAACAATTGCGCAATCGGCTCGATGACGTGGTTGCTGTGCTCGGCGGTGAACAGGATAGGGTAACGCGCTTCCAGACCGAACGTCGCCATGCCTCTGAAGGCGGCATCGTCGTTGATCATGCTGTTATAGGCAAAGCCCTGCGTTCCCATATCGGTCGACAGCACGTCGCCGCGAAGTGCCGCAAGTGGCGTCAGCTGCAAGCCGCTATCGAGAGTGAAGGTGCGCTTCCACTCGGCTTCGGTCGACAGGCGGGTATAGGTGCCCTCCAGACCCGGGAAACGGATGGAGTTGCCCAGAGCATAGGCATCCTCATCGCGACGTGTCAGGCTGGTCAGGTTCGTCGTCAGAGAAAGCTCGCCGCCATAAACGGGATCCGGCACGAAGTAGCGGTAGTCGATGGCCGGATGGACCATCGCCTGTTTGCGTTCTTCGGTCTCGGAATCATCCTTGTCCTGAACGTTGAAGTAATAGGCGTTCGCCTCGAACGAGTTACGCTCGCCAAAACCGGTGAGGTAGAGCTTGTTCGTCTGCGTCTCGCTCTTATAGCCCTTGAGGCCGTAAGTGCGCGAGAAGTTGTTGTCGCTCTGCACCATGGCATCCCAACCGAATGCCCAGCGCGGATTGATTTTGAAATCGCCTCTGGTGGCGACCATGCCGCGCTGATCGTTCAGCGCGTCGCTGGTGCCGGATTCAAACTTGCTGGAATCCTGCTGGTTGATACCAGCCAGTGTCAGCGTATGCGTTCCCATTTCGAAACGCTGGCGCACCTCGGCCTGAAGCAGAAGACCCTGTGTCGAATAATAGGTCGGCGTGATCGTCACGTCGGCGCTGGGGCCAAGGACCTGATAATAGGGAACGCCGACGCCGAAACCGAGATTATCGGTGACGCTGAACTGCGGGAACAAAAAGCCGGATTTGCGCTTTACCCGGTTATCTGGAACCGTGATGAAAGGCAGATAGGCGATAGGCTTGCCAAAAAGCTCGAACTGAGCCTTTTCCAGACGCACCGTCTGTTTCTTACCGTCCTGAATGACGCGCTGCGCCTTCACCTGCCACAATGGCGGCTTGTCAGGGCGCTCGGCGCAGGGAAGGCAGGCCGTGTAGGTACCGTTGTTGAGAACCATCACGTCTTCGTTGAGGCGCTCCGCGCTCTCGCCGACGATGCGTGTATTGTCCGTGGTTTCGACGCGCAGGGCGTTAACGAAACCCTGGGCGAAATTGTCCGTTACGTCGAGTTCATCGGCATAGATTCGGTTGCCGCCGGGCTCGATCAACTCGATGTTGCCGCGCGCCATCACCCGTCCGGTGGACTGGTTGAATTCCACACGCTGGGCCACCATGCGGTAGCCCGAATATTTCAATCGCACGCCGCCGGAGGCAATAACGCGCTCCTGGTCACGATTATAGGTCAGATCATTTGCTGTAAGCAGGAGTTTTGATTGGTCTTGAGCGTCGCCGATCATGACACCGTCTTCCGCGAAAGCGCTGGAAGCCGTTGCAACATATGCGCACACAGCAGCCCCTGTCAGAAGGGCCGCAGCAAGCCGTCTGATATTCCCGCGGTCAAATACCGCCACTAGCCGTCCTCCTGATGAAGCAGAATGGTTGCCCCCAACGCCAACGCCACGACGACTGGAATCCAGACCGCGACGAAGGGAGGGAACACACCGCTACTCCCGAATGCCCTTACGAGCACGGTTACCACATAAAGCACGAAGCCGGAAACGATTCCACCTAGAATCAGGGAACGAGACTGTGCAAAACGGCTGAACTTCAATGAAACAGTCGCCGCGATCAACGTCATCGCAACCAGCAGAAATGGCATGGAAAGCAGGAAGTGGTACTGCGTTTCCAGTGCCTTTGAAGACAGTCCGAAAGACTGCGCAACTTCGATTTTCCGAGAAAGATCAAAGAAAGCAACGGTTTCCGGCTGTGTCAGGCGCTCCTGAACGAATTCCTGTCTCAGATTGGTACTGATTCTCGCCGTCGCTTCCCGCGTTGGCACATGGCCGGGCGTGATTGTCGAAACGTCGTTAAGAAGCCAGTAACCATCTTCCAATTTGGCGGACTTGGCGTCCTGTCTGGAGGTGATGTTGCCCCTCGGATCGAGGTGTATCAATACCACATCCTGCAACAGCGTACCGTTGTCCTCGTAGCTCTTCGCTCCGATGATCGTGTCCTGTCCGCCGCTGCTCTGGCGCAGCCATGGAATCACCTGCTGCTGCCGCGGTGTACCGCCTTCATTTCGCCAACCCGCCTCGACCGAAAGCGACTGGCTTTCGCCCCAGGCCGCGAGCGGGTTCAAGGCGGTGATGGCGAGAATGCCGAGAATCACCGCGCCGCCCACGAACGGCATCATGAACTGCCAGACCGAAATCCCTGCGGCACGCGTCACCACCAGCTCGTAGCGGCGGTTGAGCGAGATCAGCGTCGTCATGCCAACGAAAAGCGCAACGAAAGGTATCGTCTGTTGAAGAATGAGGGGCAGGCGCAACGCCGTGAGGCCAAGCGCTGCAGGAACAGAATATCCCGGCAGGCCAGACATGCGTCGCGCGGTCTCGCTGAAGTCTGCAAGGAAGATGATCGAGGACACGCCGAGCAGGAACCACAAGGTGGTGATGGCGTATCTCTTCAGGAAATAGCGGGAGAGGGTGCCGAACATCATGCGCTCTGCCCCCCGGAACCGTTTGGCTTGGGCGAGGAGAGGCGCTTCTGTGCGCTCTGTACCGCACCGTGGAGAAAGGCTGGCAGGCGAAGCTTACGTCCACTCATCAGCAGATAGGTCGCAATCGCGCCGCTGACCACGGGAACCGCATAGACCAGCGGAATGAATGCCGCGCTCTGCTTGACCTGATTGGTGAAATAGAAGCCAAGCCAGCGCAGCATGAAGGCAGTCACCAGTGCAGCGACCATGGGGTGCAGCCGCGCTTCGCGGTGCGAACGCGCATCTGCGGCAACCACCAGCGAGATCAGGGCGAAGACGAAAGGGAACATCCAGTCGACGAGGCGACGGTGCAGTTCCGAGCGGAAACCGCCGGGAGCCTTCTTGTAGCTTTCATTATTCTCATCCGGCAAGAGCAGGAATGCCAGGCTCGCATCGCTGGAGGAAAGCGAAGGTTCGTTATCGGATTTTTCCGACATGGTCGAAAGATCGAAGGCATAGGACAGGAACTTGACGACGGAAACCTTGCCGTCCGGTGTCTTCTGCTGCACTTCGCCGTCACGCATGGTCAGCGATGTACCGCCCTCATCGATCATGCCTTCCTTGGCATAATAGATAAGGTCGTAATTCGGGTCGCGACGATCCGCCACGAAGAGGCCGCGCAGAATCCGGCCCTGACGCTGGGCGATCTGGACATAGAGCCCGTCCTGAATGGTGCGGAACGTCTTTTCCTCGATGACGGAGGAAAGGAGGTCGGCATAGGCGGCGGCCACCATCTGTCTTGCTGCGGCGCGCGCAGGCGGTTCGGCAAAATTGGTGATGCCGAAGGAAACGAGGCTGAGGGCCGCACCCAGAATGAGGATCGGCTTGTAGATCAGCGTGCGGCGCGCGCCGGACGCGTCGATGATCGCAAGCTCCGAATCCGTGTTCATCGCCGTCAACGTCTGCGTCACGCCGATGACGAGCGCGAAGGGCAACACCACGGGAATAAGCGTCGGCAACAGCATGGTTGCCAACGTCATGAACGAGCCCATGGACTGGCCGCTATCGGTGACGAGATTGATTCTCTGCAACACCTGGATCGTCCAGATGATGGCGAGAACGGGCAGAAGCGCGACGAGAAACATCTGCGTCGAACGTCGCAATATGTATCGTTCAAGAAGCGCCATTTAGTCCCTGGTGACGTTTTTTCATTATTTTCCCCGCTGCCGGGAACCGGCCCTATGTAATCCGAACGATTACGAATGGCGACTCTGCATTGCTCACAAATTTGTTTCGCGCAGCAATTTTTCCCAGCGCTGTGTCTTTTTGTTGAACAGCGCGAGAAAAAACTTTTGTAGATAAGCCTTTATGAATGAGCGCGATTCATAAATTTGCCACCGGGAAAAGCCATGGCGGGGTTGCGCCGCGGGCTGAAAAAGCCATGATCCACGGCAACCTCGAATAACAAGATGAGCAGAAAAATGTCCGCCAGATTCGATATTTCATTTTCCAACTCCGCTTCGCTCGAAAACGCCACCGCCGTTCTTGTCCAGATCGCGGGCGAGAGCGCCGCAGCCGGTCAGGCTGAGGTCGATCCTTCCGGCGTCCTGGCAAAGGCTGCCAAGGTCGCAGGCTTTGCCGCCAAGTCCATGAGCGTGCTGGATGTGCTGGCGCCGCAGGGCTCTGAGGCGGATCGAATCGTTGTCATCGGTCTCGGCAAGGCATCCAAGCTCACCCCGCATGACTGGCTGCGCGCCGGTGGTGCAGCCGCTGCACAGTTCAAGAAGGCGGAAAAGGTCGTCGTTCATCTCGATGCCCTTGGCTTAGAGGCAACCGGCAAGGCCGCGGCAGATTTCGCGCTCGGCCTCCTTCTTCGCGCCTATAGCTTCGATGCGTATAAGACAAAGAAGAAGTCCGAGGAGGACAAGACGCCAAAAAGCGTCGAGGTCACTATCGTCACGGCTGCTTCGGCTGACGCCAAGGAGGCTTTCGCTTCCGCTGAAGCCATTGCAGGCGGCGTCATTCTGGCGCGCGATCTCGTCAACCTGCCGCCGAATGTTCTCGGACCTGAAGAGTTTGCAGACAAGGCCGAGGAGCTGAAGAAGCTCGGCGTCGAGGTGGAAATCCTGGGCGAGAAAGAAATGAAGAAGCTCGGCATGGGCGCGCTCTTGGGCGTTGCGCAGGGCTCCGTTCGTCCTCCGCGCCTTGCCATCATGCAGTGGAAGGGCGGTTCCAAGAAGGATGAGCCGATTGCTTTCATCGGCAAGGGCGTGGTCTTCGATACGGGCGGCATTTCGCTGAAGCCCGGCGCTGGCATGGAAGATATGAAGGGCGATATGGGCGGTGCCGCTGCCGTGACCGGCCTTATGCACACGCTGGCCGCGCGCAAGGCTAAAGCGAACGTCATCGGCGTCATCGGCCTTGTAGAAAACATGCCGGATGGCAATGCGCAGCGCCCGGGTGACATCGTCACCTCCATGTCGGGCCAGACCATCGAAATCATCAATACCGATGCCGAAGGCCGTCTCGTTCTGGCCGATGCGCTCTGGTACACGAATGACCGTTTCAAGCCGAAATTCATGATCAATCTTGCAACGCTCACCGGCGCTATCACCGTTGCGCTCGGCAATCTGCAGGCGGGACTCTTTTCGAATGACGATGAACTGGCGGAGCGCCTGACCAAGGCGGGGGATACGACGCAGGAACGCCTGTGGCGCATGCCGCTCGGCAAGGATTACGACAAGATCATCGACTCGAAATTTGCCGACATGAAGAACAGCGCGGGTCGTCTGGCCGGTTCCGTCACGGCAGCGCAGTTCCTCAAGCGCTTCGTGGGCGATACGCCTTGGGCGCATCTGGATATTGCAGGCACCGCGATGGGCTCGCCGCTCACCGAAATCAACCAGTCCTGGGGCTCCGGCTACGGTGTTCGTCTTCTGGATGAACTGGTGCGCGCGCATTACGAAGACTGAGTTAAAGGCATGAAGGCGGCAATGTTCCGATGACGGAAGTTCTCTTTTACCATCTGACGGAATCCAAGCTGGAGGATGCGCTGCCGCCGCTTCTGGAAAAATCGCTGGAGCGCGGCTGGAAGGTCGCGGTTCAGACGGCCAGCGAGGAGAAGCGGGATGTGCTGGACGTTCACCTCTGGACGTTCCGCGATGACAGCTTCCTGCCCCATTCAACCGATGCCACCGCCGCACCGGCCAGCCAGCCGGTTTTGCTGACGGCCTCCGCAGACAATGCAAACGAAGCAACCGTGCGTTTCATCGTGGAAGGTGCCGAACCTCCGGCACTAGATGCCTATGAGCGAATTGTGTTCATGTTCGATGGATATGATGCCGTGCAACTTGAAGGCGCACGCGCTCAGTGGAAAAAGTTGAAAGGCGAGGGCCACACGCTTACCTATTGGCAGCAGTCGCCAGAAGGCCGGTGGCAGAAGAAAGCGTAAGACAAGGCGAAGACGACGAGGGTTCTGGGGCGATGGGGCAGATGACGAGACTTTCCACCAGCGAAGCACGGCGGCTTACCGCCGTTCGTGAAATCCTTCCTCTGGCAGATGGTCCGGCAGACGAGCTTGGCGCTCTTTCCACACTTGCAAAGGAAATGTTCGGCACGTCCCGCGCGGCGGTGCATATTCTCGATGCCGACTGGATGCACATCGTCCATCAGTCCGGTGAGCAGATCAACGAATGCGCGCGCGACATTTCCGCCTGCAATATCGTCGTTACGAACAATGAAACTTTCGTCATCCCGGATCTGGCCGATGACCCGCATTGGCGCGACATGCCCTATGTGAATGATAGCCCCAATATCCGCTTCTACGCCGGTACGCCCATCGAACTTGAGCCGGGCCTCCCCATCGGCGCATTCTGCCTGACCGATACAAAGCCGCGTTCTTTCGGCAATGACGAGCAGGAAAGCCTGCGGCGCTTCGCAACGCTCGCCGGTGCTCTTCTGCGTCTCCAGAAGGCCAATTTCGTCATGAGCCTTGCGGAAAACGAGTTGCGCGATGCTGCCATGACCGATCCGTTGACCGGCTTTTATAACCGCAAGGCACTGGATCTAGTGGTGGATGCGCAGCTTTACGAGGCACTGCGCGAAAACGATACCTTCGGCGCGCTCTATCTCGATATGGATGGCTTCAAGGCCATCAATGATACGCTGGGTCATCCCGCGGGCGATCAGGTTTTGCAGGATGCCGCAAAGCGCATCCGGGAATCGGTACGGTCTCAGGATACCGTCATTCGCATGGGCGGAGATGAGTTCGCAATCTTCATTCCGCGCCCGCGTGCGCCGGAAACGCTGGAAAAAATCGCCGAACGGCTACTCGAAGCCTTCCGTCAGCCTTTCGATGTCAGTGGCACATCGGTAACGGCAAATCTCAGCATCGGCGGCGCCATTGCGCCACAGTCCGGCAATGACCGGAACAGCCTGCTGCGTAACGTGGATGAGGCGCTGTATCAGGCCAAAAAAGCAGGGCGCAACCGTTTCATCAGCCGCGCCCTTTGAAGCTGTCAGTGTTTCACGCCTGATCAGTCGTAAAACGAATCCACGAACTTGTGACGGCCAAGCAGGAATGCATCGGCCACATGCATCAGCGGCGCCAGATCGACGTCGGAAGTCTTGGCCTTGATGATCTCCGCAAAACGCTCGTAAAGGGCAGGGTATTCGCGCTCCGGCTCGGAGAACTTCAGCTCGCCATTGATGGAAAGCTTCGCGCCGCCTTCGGAAAGCACCATCTGGCCTGCATCCGTTTCGGCCACGATGTCCCAGCTCTGCTTGCCGGTCTGACGCCAGTCGAATTCGGCATGTACGGGCGTCTTCGCAACGTCGGAGAAATGGATGTCAGCCGCAATCGGCGCATCGCGGTTCTCTGGGAATTCCAGCGTAGCCTTGGTGATGAAAAGCGCGCGCGGCAGAATATGCGTGATGATAGACAATGCATTGATGCCGGGATCGAACACGCCAAGACCGCCAGCCTGCCAGATCCATTCCTGGTTCGGATGCCAGTGGCGCACATCTTCCTTCCAGATCACATGCACGCTGTTGATCTTGGTGGAAGCGAGGAAGCTCTTTGCCGCTTCGACAGCCGGTGCATAACGCGAATGCCAGCTGGCAAACAGAGAAAGGCCTTTGGAACCAGCCAGTCGAACCAGATCCTGTACTTCGGAAAGCGTCGCGCCCGGAGGCTTTTCGAGGAAAACATGCTTGCCAGCATTCAGCGCAGCATAGGCCGCTTCATAACGATATTGCGGCGGCATGCAGAGCGAAACGGCCTGCACATCCGGCACAGCCTCGATCAATGCATCGATGGTGCCATAGGACGGTACGCCTTCAACTGTGCCATGGCGGCTTGCCGTTGCGATCAGATCGAAATCCGGATTGGCGGCAATGGCTGGAAGATGCTGGTCGCGAACGATTTTGCCGACGCCGACAATGGCAAGCTTTATGGCTGACATGATTGCTTATGACCCGTTAGATGCTGCAAAAATAATACTTTATGCCTTGTATCAGAAACGGGCAGGCGGGCAAGGTGGGGAAGGCGCGACAACAGCTAAATCATCGCGCTCCGCATCATCGATCAGCTGGCGGAAGCGACGAGCATCGGCTTGTGTGCAGGCTTCTTGTAGACCAGATGCACGACCTTGTAGCCTTCCGCTTTCAGTTGCGTCAGCAGGGCAGGCAGCATTGCCGCCGTGCGCTTGTGAATGTCATGCATCAGAATAATGCCGCTGCCTCGATGGCGCAGCGCCGCGATGGTACGCGACGCCACCTGCGCGGGATTATCGGTGAAATAATCCTTGGAATCGATCTGCACATCCATGATCACGAGCCCGCGCTCGGAAACCATGTGGCGCAGGCTGCCGCTATCGGCAAGGTACGGAAACCGGAAGAACATCGCGTCCGTCTCGGTGGCTTTCGATACCGCCTTCTCTCCCTTAGCCACTTCCGCCAAGGCACGATCGAAGGACATTGCACGCAGGTTGGGGTGGCTGAATGTGTGGCTGCCGATGCTATGCCCCTCGGCCACGACCTTCCTGGCAATGGCAGAATGCGCCTGCGCCATCTCACCCACCATCAGAAAGGTGGCCTTCACACCAAAATCGTTCAACGTCGCCAGAATCCGCTCCGTCTTGCCCGGCACCGGACCGTCATCGAAACTCAGAACGACTTCCTTGTTGGCAAGCGCGATATCCTTGAGAGACGAAACCTCAATATCCCGCCCCGCAAGCCCCGTAGGGTTGCGCGGACGCATCCACGCCGCAGGCGAAAGCGCAACCGGATCATGCGCTCCCTTAGAGGGCGCCTCCGGCATGCTGGCCGCAAATGCCGTCTTGAGAGACCCATCCGCCTGCGGTTTGCCCGCGCAGCTGGAAAGGCACGCGGCGACGCAAGCAGCGATATAAACTTGGCGCAAAACCATTTTGATTCTCGAGAAAATGCAGGAATGAACTCCCGAGAATTTCGCCGATTATGGTTAATGCTTGGTTAGTGCGATGTGAAAAGCTTATGACCTGACTTAGTGAAAGCGGCAGTAATAGGAAAAAGTGCCTGCTATCTTATCCAAATTGATACAATTTGGTTTTCTCCAATAGGTAGAAAAATAAATGGAATAAAATTACTAGTTGTTAACGTGGGCATTTGTCGTAGTGCTAAGGCGTAAATGCAAATCCAACGGAGGTTTTAATGACTCAACGTATTATTGCAGGCACGATCAACGCCAACGGTAGCGTGAAATTTGGAACCGGATTTACGGCAACACGCTCAAGCGAAGGCTTTTATTTAATTTCATTCCGGCCAGGTTTTGAGTCTGTCAGCGGAGCATCGGCTACGCAAATATATAACAATGGAAACACGCGCGATAACGCCGTTATACAGAGCTTGAATAATACCGAACTTTACCTGAAACTGGGAAATGGCGATGGTAATCCCTCAGACCGCGATTTCTCCTTCATCGCCGCCGGTGAGGGCTCGTCAGCCGCAAAATAATATTCATTCGACAAGATGCGGTCGATACCGCTTCGTCAATCTTCATGTCAGCAGGCGCACGCTTTGCTGACATGATCGTCAACCCGCCATCGCCTCTTCGTACTCGCTGGAAAGCATCAACCACTGTTCTTCCGCGTCGGAAAGCTTGGCTGCGGTTTCTCCGCGTTGCTTTACCTTCTCAGCCGCCTTGGCGGGCGCTTTTTCGTAGAGGGTGGGGTCGGCAAGTTCGGCGTCGAGGTATTGAATCTGTTTCTCAAGTTTCGCCGTTAGCGATTCGATTTCGTTGATCTTTTTCTTCAGCGGTGCCAGCTGCGCACGCTTCTCGGCGTTTGCCTTACGCTGGTCGGCCTTGGAGGCCTGGTCGCTGACGACTTCTTTTTCGTCCTTCTTCTTGCCGGAGGCGATGACGATGTCGCGATATTCGTCCATGTCGCCATCGAAGCTGGTGACGGTGCCGTTGTTTACCAGCCAGAGCCGGTCCACGGTCGCTTCGATGAGGTGGCGATCGTGCGAGATCAGGATGACGGCGCCATCATAATCGTTCAGCGCTTCGATCAGCGCGCGGCGGCTGTCGATGTCGAGGTGGTTGGTCGGTTCGTCGAGGATCAGCAGGTTCGGCGCGTGAAATGCGGCAAGGCCCATCAGCAGGCGCGCCTTCTCGCCACCTGAAAGATCCTTGGCGGCGGTAGACATCTTCTCCGTCGCGAGACCCATCTGCGCCACGCGGGAACGCACCTGCGCTTCCGGTGCCTGCGGCATCAGCTTTCGTACATGCTCCACAGGCGTATCGTTGGGCACCAGATCATCCAGCTGATGCTGGGCGAAGAAGCCGATCTTCAGCCCCGGCGCTACGCGCAGATCGCCCGCTTGTGCTGCGAGACGACCGGAAATGAACTTCGCAAAAGTTGATTTACCGTTGCCATTGGAGCCGAGTAGCGCGATGCGGTCGTCATTGTCGATGCGCAGGTTCAGACCCTTCAGGATCGGTTTGCCCGGCTCATAACCCACCACACCGCTATTGATGGCGACGATGGGCGAGGCGGGCTGCTTTTCCGGCTCCGGGAAGTTGATCGGCTGGACATGATCCTCGATCACCGCCGCCACAGTCCCCATGCGCTCCAGCGCCTTGATGCGGCTCTGCGCCTGCTTGGCCTTGGAGGCCTTGTAGCGGAAGCGGTCGATGTAGCTTTGCAGGTGCTTGCGCGCAGCGTCGCTCTTCACCTTCGCCTTCATCTGCAACTCGTCGGCCTCGGCCTTTTGACGCTCGAAGGAATCGTAGCCGCCGCGATAGAATGTCAGCTTCTGCTGATCCAGATGGATGATCGAATTGACTGCATTGTTCAGCAGATCGCGGTCGTGGCTGATGATGATGACGGTGTGCGGATAACGCCGCACATAATCCTCAAGCCACAGCGTCCCTTCAAGGTCGAGATAGTTGGTCGGCTCGTCCAGCAGCAGCAGATCGGGCTCGGCAAAGAGAACGGAGGCCAGCGCCACACGCATGCGCCAGCCGCCGGAAAAGGACGAGGCGGGGCGCAGCTGCGCTTCCTGATCGAAGCCAAGACCGGCCAGAATGCTGGAAGCACGCGCTTCCGCCGAATGCGCGTCGATATCGACAAGCCGCATCTGTATTTCGGCAATGCGGTTGGGATCGGTGGCGGTTTCGGATTCCTTCAGCAGCGCCGCACGTTCCTTGTCGGCAGCCAGAACAATGGAAATCAGCGAATCTTCCGTTCCCGGCGCTTCCTGCGCCACCTGGCCGATGCGCGCCTGCTTGGGGATCGTCACGCCACCGCTCTCGGCCGTGAGATCGCCGGTAATCACCCGAAACAGCGTGGATTTTCCAGCACCGTTTCGTCCCACAAGCCCGGCCTTCACACCGGCAGGCAGCGATACGCTGGCGTGGTCGAGAAGCAGGCGGCCTGCAATACGGGCGGAAAGATCGGTAATCGTAATCATGGCGCCGTTTTGGCTGAACTCAGAGTTCTGCGCAAGAGCGGGGAGACAACAGTTTTAGGACATTTGGAGTAGTTCCCGTTACCTGAGAGCATGTTTGGAAACTCGGCTCTGAGTGTAGCAAACGTCTGCGCATAGATACACGAGACTTGAAATAGCAAACGATGAGGCTTATAAGGGTTGTAGCAGCAGACAACGAGGCTTCCGGAAGGTCGCTGTTGCAAGTGCACCCTCACGGGTCGGTACACCACGGTAAGGCACACTCGTTCGGCGGAACCGCCATGGGAAAGGCTCCTTTGAGGAGCCTTTTTTGTTTTAAGGTACTCTTACTTGCTGAAAGTGCGTCCTTTTTATGAGTTGACGCACATTGTACCGCCGCTTGATGTGATCGAAGTTGATATTCTTCCGATAAGCGCTTTTGACGACTAATTCGACATCATGCGCGCGAGACCGGCTCGGAAACAGATAGTAGACAATGAGATTGTTTAGGCCAGACGTTAAAATGGGTCCCGTTACCGCGAGGTTGGTGGCCTTGTTCTTGTCCAAGGACTCCCACGTCAGATAATTGCTTTCAACCATGTTTTTGCAGTTCTGTGGGAGGGCAAGGGAGTTTGCGTAGCGCTCCGCGCAAAGTTGCCGAGGTAGTCCCGCCTCGTCCTTTAGGCAAAAGACCCCAGAACTTCCCTCATGGCGTTGGGAGAAGACGTGCGTCTGATAAGATATGCGGACTTTGATATCAGCTCCTCCCGCTCCTTGACCCGGCAAGCATATGGAGACTGGAACGAGATGCTCAAAGGTAAAACGCCGATTCGCGTGCTCAATCGTTGGAAATGAATCGTTTATCGTCGTCATTGAAAAGGCTACCCGAAACGGGTGGTACAGCTTTATATCCGGCCCGATACGAATGAAATTGAGTAAGGATTGCCACAGGTAATCAGGCTTTATAAATAATATCTATTTACGTCTCGGTATAAGAGTGGCCGTTAATTTTGACAACCTCTAGCGGTTCTGTTCCAGATGTTCATGCACCCAGATGCATCAAATAGCTGTTGCGTGAACGCTGCGCCACTTCCTTGCAATAGGGAATGACGCAGTTGCGTGCGCCGCTGCGGGCGGCGAGGAGTGCCAGTTCGGCGTGGCCGTAGAATTCCGCAGCCGTTGCCGTGCCTTCGGAGCCTGCCACACCCATGGAAACGGTCAGATGCTCGCCGCCTTCCTTTGTGGCGAAGCGCAGTTCTTCCACGCTGTGGCGCAAGCGTTCGGCAATGGCCTGTGCGGTGGTCTGCGAGATGTTGGGGAAGAGGAAGGCAAACTCGTTACCGCCGATGCGGGCAACGAAATCTTCCTTCTTTGTCGTCTTGCGAAACAGGGCGGCCAGACGGCGAAGGGCCTTGTTGCCCGCCGTGTTGCCGTATTTCTCGTTGATTTCCCGGAAGCGGTCGATGTTGACGAGAACGAGTGCGGCATTCCTCGCGCCGTCATCTCCGTTGCAGACATCGGCGAGCTTCGCCAGAAAGGCTGCGCGGTTCGGCAGGCTCGTCAGCGTGTCTTTCAGGGAAACGGCCTGTAGCCTCTTAGTATTGTTTTCATGCTCTCGAATTTTCTCAAGCCCGCGCCGCACGAAATTGAACAGGCTCGCCTGCTCGTTCTGCACATCTTCGATAATATGAAACAGATCGTTTTGGGAGAACTCGGTCTTTTCACCGAAACCGGCAAGAACTTCTTCCGTACGCTCCAGCGTGGCCGCAAGCCGTGTGGAAATCTGTTCGATGGAGCTGACGACTTCGCTCACCGCACGGTCCGCAGCCATGCGCGAAAAGCTCGGCAGATTATGCTTCTGGCCCACCATATCCACATCATGCTGCTGCGGCGCGTTGCCCAGCGCAAGAATGTCGCGGCCAATTTCGGGATGATGGCCCGAAAGGATTTCGTAGAAAAGCTCGTAATTGCGGGGCAGGGGTGCGAGGTTCATCTTGGTGATGAACTGCGTGACCTTTGCGATGATCAGCCCGCTTTGGGCTGTATCCCGGTTTTTCTGGTTCGTCTGCGTCACCATGCGCCCCATATCCCCTGCACGCAATTGAGTTGGTTAGGTCCGTTATCCGCGCTCGGCTTTAAAATAGAATAAATGACGGACCGCAAATTCAACCGGCATCGAAACACTACAACCATTGTGATGGCCGACATCAGATTTCGTTATTTGATTATCTGCAGCGCTGCTGATTTGATGCGGCGGTATTGGAAAGATGAAAGGCAGAGCCATGGCATCACGTACTCTCTATTCCCTTTGCGGAACCGATCAGGCCCGCCCGTTTTCGCCCCATTGCTGGAAAGCGGTGCTGTCGCTGGCGCATAAGGGGCTGGATTTCGAGGAACGTCCGCTGGCTTTCACTGCCATCCCCGGCGTGGAAAACGGCTTTTCCAAAACGGTGCCGATCCTGCGCGATGGAGATGAGCTGGTGAAGGACAGCTTCGAGATCGCGCTTTATCTCGATGAGGCCTATCCCGATCTGCCATCGCTCTTCAATGGAGAGGGCGGCAAGGCGCTCGCACGCTTTGTTGAAAGCTGGTCGCAGACCCAGCTTCATCCGGCCATCGTCAAGATTGCCGTTCTCGATATTCACGAAATGCTGGATGAAGCCGACAGGACCTATTTTCGCGACAGCCGCAAAGCCTTCTTCGGCAAGACGATCGAAGAAATCGCCGCTAACCGCGAGGACGAGATTGCCGCATTTCCGGCAAAGCTCGAACCGATCCGCCGGATGCTTGGCTATCAGTCGTTCCTCGGTGGCGATGCGCCGCTCTTTGCCGATTACATCGTCTTCGGCGCGCTTCAATGGGCGCGCGTCACCTCGAAAGCGGATTTGTTCAAGCCGGAGGATCCGGTTCGGCAATGGTTCGAGCGCTGCCTCGATCTGCACGGCGCAAAGGGGCGCAGTGTGACAGCGGCGTGAAATATGAACGCTTGAGTGTCAAATCAGCGCATCCCCCTTGTTTTCGGGCCTTTGGGCGGGTAAACACCGCCCACTTTCTTTCTAAGGACAAGGAACCGCACAATGGCGATTGAACGCACTTTCTCGATGATCAAGCCGGACGCAACCAAGCGTAACCTCACTGGCGCCATCACCAAGGTTTTCGAAGACAACGGCCTGCGTATCATCGCATCCAAGCGCGTCTGGATGAGCAAGCGCGAAGCTGAAGGCTTCTACGCAGTTCACAAAGAGCGTCCTTTCTTCGGCGAACTCGTTGAAGGCATGACCTCCGGCCCGACCATCGTTCAGGTTCTGGAAGGCGAAAACGCAATCCTCAAGAACCGCGAAATCATGGGCGCCACCAACCCTGCCAACGCTGACGAAGGCACCATCCGCAAGCAGTTCGCACTGTCCATCGGTGAAAACTCCGTTCACGGCTCGGACGCCCCTGAAACCGCCGTTCAGGAAATCGCCTACTGGTTCGCAGAAACCGAAATCGTCGGCTGATTTGATTATGAAGCGGCGGAATCTTCTTGTTAGAAGGTTCTTTTAAGTCGCTGATATGAAAATGAAAACGGAGCCTGAAATGGCTCCGTTTTTTGTTGGCGCCAGTTGCGTCGAGTTTACCTCTCACCTAAAAAAACTATGACTTAGCTGAAGTTAAGGTCCCACAAGGGTAGAGGTAAAGAACAGCACCGTTTTTACTACTTATGGGACGTTGAGAGAGGGCAAAGCGGTGCGGCAAATTTATCTCTCCCCTTGTGGGAGAGAAAGCAATTTCAACATCTTAGCCGAAGGCTAAGTGTTAGAAATTGCAAGTGAGGGGTCGCCCTTTTTCTCAGCAGGCAACCAAACCCAGTCCTACGACGCAGGACAATCCTGAACCGGCTTCATATCCGTCGTCCCGTCGCCGCGAAATACGTCCGGGTTGGGCGTATAGAGCGGCCCAACCACCAGCGGCTTTGCCGGAAGCAGCGATTGGTCGGTGTCGGATTTCACCGTTGTTTCGATAGTCTGGATCACATGGCCGTCCGGCGCTTTCAGGCGGATCGTCACCTTGTAAGGGCGGTCCTGCTTCACGCATTCCACCGGCGGGCTCTGGAGCACGATCTTCGGGTTCTTCGGAAACAGCCGCTCGGAAACAGTCAAGGCATCGCCGCCGCGCGGGTTTTCGAAATCGGCCTCGATCATGCTGCCTTCGCGGATGGGCGAAAGCGGCTGGAGAGTTAGGAGATAGGTGGCAGTCGCAACACGATAGTTGAACACAAACATGCGACCGGAAATCTTGGCGACTTCGCGCTGCTCCTCACGCTGGCAGGCTGCAAGCGCAAGGGGGACGAATAACAAGGCGAGCAGTCTCAAGATGCACTCTCCTTTTTCCGGCGATAATGGCGGCTCGCCTTCTGCCGGTTGCCGCACACCGCCATGTCGCCCCAGATGCGGCTCCGGTTCTTGCTGCGGTCGATGAACAGCCAGCCGCAATTGGCACAGATGCGAATGCGGGCGCTGTCTGGCCCATGGATCAGCCTCAGCACGGAATGCGCCGTTGCCGCCGCAAGATCATTGGCATCATGCGCTCGCAAAGCCTGCGCACACGCACTCAAAAGATCAGCAAGCAGCTTATTGTTCCCCACGCCCTCCACGATTGCTGTGCGAAAATAGCGGTCAGTCGCTTCCCTGAGGTCGATCAGCAGAGTTTCCGCTCCTCGTGAAGGCGGCACTAGCGAAGGGAAACTCTCCCTTTCGGCAGACATCAGGCTGGCCGCCGCACAAAAACTTTCGATCTGTTCTCTGACCGCGAAACGGTCCACGGAACGCCCGGGGTCGCCGCGCAAAATGACGCTGTTGGCAACATCCAGCGCCAGCGCGCCACCGGCAAATCGGTGAGGGGTCCAGGTAAAGCTCATGGCTTAATTGTAACTATCAAAAATGCTTTTACCAGTTATACTGATGCGCAGGAGGGGATGGATGGCTTATTTCCTGCAGCAGCTTTTGAATGCCATTCCAACCGCTGCCCTCTATGCCGCGCTGGCTTTTGGCTATGCCATCTCCTTCGCCATTACCAAGCGCGCAGATGTCACCTTCGGCGCCATCTTCGCTTTTGCGGGCCTGACTTGTCTTCTGTTTGCGGATTTCGGCTGGAACCAGCTCTGGCTCATCCTGCCTGCTACGCTGGGCTTAGGCGCTGCCGCTGGCGTAACAGGTGGCCTCTGGGCAGGTGTGTTGATTGGCCGTGGAGTGATGCGACCGCTTGCCAGCGCATCGCCCAATGCCGTGACGGTCGCCTCCATCGGAGCTCTCATCGCCCTGATGGAAAGCGCAAGGCTCGCCGCCGACACGCGCTCCCTTTGGCTTCCGCCGCTTCTCAATGATCCGCTGCCGCTCTGGTCGGAAAACGGCTTCATCGTCACCACCACGCCAATGCAGCTCATCAACACCGCCGCCTTCGCGATTTTGATTCTCGGCGGATGGCATATTTTACGAACGTCCCGCTTCGGCAGGCAATGGAAAGCCGTCTCCGAAGACGCCTTGGCCGCAAAACTCGTGGGCGTGAATGCCGACAGAATATTCCTCCTGTCCTACTGCCTTTCAGCCCTCTTCGCCTCCACCTGCGGCGTGCTCGCCACCTTCTATTACGGCAACATGGATTTCGGCGCAGGCCTCACCTTCGGCCTGAAAGTCGTGCTGATTTCCGCTGCCGGCGGATATTCCAGCCCGATCAAATCCGCAGCCGGTGCTGCGCTCATAGGCGTCGCTGAAACATTATGGGCCGCCTACGGACCACTCGCCTGGCGCGATGCGGCCGTTCTCCTAATGCTGGTCCTGTGGCTGATAGCCGCGCGCAGTGGCAGGAGTTCGATGTTATGAATTATACCCAGAGTAGAAAATTATAGAATTTTTCCCGAATCTCTACTACCTTGCAATTAGGCATGAGGCTGCTGTGAGATAGTAAGTGGACAGCGATTTCGCGTTTCAGTCGCGCGTGTCGAATATTTAAAAAATTCAAACAAGCTTTTTCAAGGAGATGATTGTGTCCATAGCACCGATCAATGCCACAGCTTTATCGATTCTTCAGCAGAGCCAGATTTCCAGCCACCTCTCCAAGCAAATTTCGGCGACTGCGCAGGACAATCCTGCAACCGGCGTTTTGTCTACCGTGCATTCCGAAGCCCAGCCAACGAAAGTGGAAACGACGATTTCCGAAGCTATGTACAGCGTCAATCATATGAGCATCACCGAGCGCAAGTTGGAACTCATTGATCGGACAGGCAAGGCTCTTGGTGTCGATAAGGATAATTACGGGACGAATGATGAATTCGTGGATGCCATGCGAAAAGCGCTTGGAAAGCTGAAAATCGAGGGAGGCGCTGCCGCTGTGATGGCGCTTAATCGTGAGTTAGGGCTCGATAAGCTAGGATTAAGCGTCGAAGACGTTATCGATGCCGCAGCAGATCCCGACGCGAACGACAAGGTTACAAAGGCACTGGAAAAAGAGGCGGGTATTACCTCGGAGGAAGAGGAGGAGAGCTCGCAGAAAATGCTGGGTGCATTGGACGAGCTTGGTCTCTACGCCCTCTTATAAGCCCGCCGATTCTCAAACTGTGAATCAAAAAAGCCGGATGTCTTTCGAACATCCGGCCTTTCCAGATTTGCCATCGCTTTCGCGTCAGAAATTGTTGTCGCCGCTGCCGCCCAGAATGCTCTTGGCGATGCCTGCGCCCGCAGGGCCGCCGGAAAGCAGCTGCTGGAGGAAGGTGAGGTCCTTGCCGCCTGTCGGGGTCGTGCGCGAGATCGTATCGAAGACCTTGCCGTCCTGAAGCGTGTAATTCGCCTTTTGCGAGACGACGCCATTCTTGTCGAAATAAATCGCCAGAATGTTCTGCTCCACCAGTTGCGGCTTCATGAAGGCGGCTTTGCGCACGCGCTTCTGGGAAATGTAGTAGAAGACTTCGTTGCCGAAGGTCGCCGTGGTGGAGGGCGTGCCCATGGTCAGCAGAACCTGTTCGCGGCTGGAGCCGACCGGGATCAGCTGCAGCGACTGCTCATCCAGAACATAGCCGTTGTGGAAAACATCCGTCGTGCTGGAGCAGGCTGTCAGCAGGCTCGACGCGACAAAGACGGCGATTGCGGTTTTGCTCAGAAACTTGGTTTTTCCCGCCGATTTCTGCTTGCTCACCTGCGTTTCCCCGACTGCGATCATGAATGGCACCTTCCGGCATTGCGTGTTGTACCGCTTCTGTACACACGATTATGTCAATCCGGGGACGGAAACCCCCGTTTCACAATGGATTGCAACGCATTTCCGAAAGCTGCACCTCCTCCGGTGCGTCTCCTGGACTGTTTCAGCACGATGATGAACGTGACTGCGACGGCATTGCAATTCTCGGATGCTTCGGTAAACCAGCTTTGACAATCATGCAACAAGTGCGATGGGCGAGACGTGATTTCGTCGATCAATATTCGGAAATTTCGATGGTGTTCGGCCTTTTCAAGAAGAAAAACAACAATCGCGCCATCGTTGATCGGCAATATAATACGTTGACTGCTGCGGCCAGGCAGCCCGGTTTCTACCTCCACATGGGCGTGCCCGATACGGTGATGGGCCGGTTCGAGATGCTGGCCGTGGTGATGATTCTCTATTTCCGCCGCACCAAAAGCTCCGCCACCAGCGGGCAGGAGATTGCGCAGGAAATCGTGGATGCCTTCTTTCAGGATCTCGATCATTCCATGCGCGAACTCGGCATCGGCGATCAGGGCGTGCCCAAGCGCATGAAGAAATTTGCGGGCATGTTTTACGGGCGGCTGGAATCTTATGCAGGGGCAATGGACGGTGCGGACGAGGATGCCCTTGCGGCGGCACTCCGTCGCAATATATATCCGCAGGCAGATGAGACCGCGCCGGATATGCGCGCTCTCGCGAAATGGATGATGGTGGCGTCCGAAGCATTGTCCGCGCAGCCCGAAGATGCTGTCGCGACGGGAAGTGCCACGCTGCCTTCGCCGGATTTATGAGGTTTTCAATGAAATCGCCCCATGCGGCAAATGATGACGCGCCTTTCTCCTATCCCGTGAAGGTAGGCCATATTTCTGCCAATCCCGTCAGGATTGGTCTCACGGCAAGCCCGGAAGAGCTTCAGGCGCTTGCGAAGTTCTGGGATGTCGTCTCTGTCGAATATCTCAAGAGCGAATTGCAGGTTACGCGCTGGAAGAAGGACGGCATCAGAATCAAGGGTCAGGTCGAGGCCCGCGTCACGCAGTCATGCGTAGTGACGCTGGAGCCCGTTTCCAGTGATATCAATGAAAAAGTGGAGCAGATTTTCGTGCCCGAAGGGTCGAAGCTCGCGCGCATGGTCACCAATGACGAAGGCGAGATCGTGCTCGATCCGGACGGACCGGATATTCCGGACCAGTTCGTGGGAGACACTATCGATGTTGGCATCGTGGTGGCGGAGTTTGCGGCTCTGGCAATCGATCCCTATCCGCGCAAGCCGGATGTGGATTTCGATGGATATGGCGAAAAAACGCCCTTCGAAGATAAGAAGCCATCGCCCTTTGCGGTATTGAAGGATTGGAAAAAAGACTGAATGCCGTCGCAATAGGCGAATAATTCAGTTGTAAGAGTGGGCGGAAACGGTATTTTCGCCCCAAAAATAACCGCAGAGCGGTCAGAAGGATCAGGGACGAGTGATCAGAATAGCAATTGACGTCATGGGCGGAGATCATGGCCCGGACGTTGTCATCCCCGGCGTTGCAAAAGCGCTTGAGCGGCATAACGACGTGACATTCCTGCTCTATGGGCAGAAGAGCAAGTGCGATCCTATTCTGGCGCAATATCCCGCGCTTGTTGCGAAATCGGAATTCTTCGATTGCGAAGTCTCGGTCGGCATGGATGAAAAGCCCAGCCAGGCGCTGCGTCGCGGCCGTTATGTGTCCAGCATGTGGCGCGCCATCGAGGCCGTGAAGCTGGGCGAGGCGGATGTGACGGTTTCTGCCGGAAACACCGGCGCGCTGATGGCCATGGCCAAGTTCTGTCTGCGCACCATGGCGCGCATCGAACGCCCGGCAATTGCTGGCATCTGGCCCACGCTGAAAGGCGAAAGCATCGTTCTCGATATCGGCGCGACCATCGGCGCGGATTCGCAGCAGCTTCTGGATTTCGCCCTGATGGGCGGCGCCATGGCGCGCGCGCTGTTCGATATCGACCGCCCGACCGTAGGCCTTCTCAATGTCGGCGTCGAAGAGATCAAGGGCCAGGAAGAGGTGCGCGAAGCGGGCCGCCTTATCCGCGAGGCCAATCTGGCGACTATCGATTACCGCGGTTTCGTGGAAGGCAACGATATCGGCAAGGGCACGGTCGATGTCGTCGTCACCGAAGGCTTCACCGGCAATATCGCGCTAAAAGCCGCCGAAGGCACCGCAAGACAGATATCGACCCTGCTGCGCGAGGCGATTTCCCGCAGCTTCTGGGCCAAGATCGGCTATCTTCTGGCCAAGAGCGCATTCGATGTGCTGCGTGAGAAGATGGACCCCAGCAAGGTCAATGGTGGCGTGTTCCTTGGCCTGAACGGCATCGTCATCAAGAGCCACGGCGGCACGGACGCACTCGGTTTCGCCTCGGCCATCGATGTCGGCTATGACATGGTGCATAATGGCCTGACCGCGAAGATCGAGAATGATTTAAAAGCTTACCACGCAAGACGACTTCCGCCCCCGGCGCCTGAAGCTCTCGTGGTCGATGAGGAATAACGGATGATCCGCTCAATTGTACGTGGCTTCGGAGCGGCGCTCCCGAAGCGGGTTATGACGAACCAGGATATCGAAGGCGTTGTCGAAACGTCCGACGAATGGATCGTCCAGCGCACCGGCATCAAGCAGCGTTACATTGCAGGCGAGGGTGAGACGACCTCTTCGCTGGGCGAGGCGGCAGCGCGCGCGGCATTGGAAAATGCTGGCATCCAGCCGGAAGACATCGATCTCATCATCGTGGCTACTTCTACGCCCGACAACACTTTCCCGGCAACGGCGGTCAATATCCAGAACCGTCTCGGCATAACCGGCGGCTTCGCTTTTGACGTTCAGGCCGTCTGTTCCGGCTTCGTCTATGCCATGGCAACCGCCGATCTTTACATTCGCGGCGGCATGGCAAAGCGCGTTCTCGTCATCGGTGCGGAAACCTTCTCCCGCATTCTCGACTGGACCGACCGCACCACCTGCGTTCTCTTCGGCGATGGCGCAGGCGCGCTGGTGCTGGAAGCGGGCGAGGGCGAAGGCTCGACCTCGGATCGCGGCGTTCTCACCTCCAATTTGCGTTCGGATGGTTCTCACAAAGACAAGCTCTATGTGGACGGCGGACCGTCGACCACCGGCACAGTCGGCCATCTGCGTATGGAAGGCCGCGAAGTCTTCAAACATGCAGTGGGCATGATTACGGACGTGATCGAAGCCGCATTCGAAGCAACCGGCACCACGGCGGACGATCTGGACTGGCTCGTTCCACACCAGGCAAACCGCCGCATCATCGATGGTTCGGCCAAGAAACTCGGCATCCCGACGGAGAAGGTCGTGATCACGGTGGATCAGCATGGCAATACGTCGGCTGCCTCCATTCCGCTGGCGCTTGCCGTTGCGGCATCCGATGGCCGCATCAAGCAGGGCGATCTTGTCATGCTGGAGGCCATGGGCGGCGGCTTTACATGGGGTGCAGTGCTGCTTCGTTGGTAACGTATGGTTTATGCAGCCATGTAACCCCTTGCCATCATTGCCGGAAATCCCTAAACGATTCCGGAAACTTCGCTTGACCGGTCGCCTCAAGGACAATAGTCTTGAGCGGCTTCAAGATAACAATAGAGAGCTGTGCGGGGAAAAATGGCCGGAAAAACAGTGACACGTGCGGATCTAGCCGAGTCTGTGTTTCGCAAGGTGGGTTTATCTCGGACTGAATCTGCTGAACTGGTCGAAACCGTTATCGACGAAATCTGCAACGCGATCACGCGCGGCGAGGTTGTGAAGCTTTCTTCCTTCGCCACCTTCCAGATTCGCGAAAAGAACGAGCGCATTGGCCGCAACCCGAAAACGGGTGAGGAAGTGCCGATCTCTCCCCGCCGGGTGATGACGTTCAAGGCCTCCAATGTGTTGAAGCAGCGCATTTTGAAGGCTCACTCCTCCCGCAAGGCAAAGCAGAAGGCCCAGAAGCCGGGCAACTGATCCGGCGCCTGTCTCGCTATAAGCGTTTTTCCACACGCAATGATTCCGTTCTTCCTGTGAACATAGTTGAAATTCAACCGTCAAGCCGTTGAAATAAAGACGATTCGCATCGTACCTTTTTGCTGTGATTCAGGTTCCCGCCATCTGGTCGGGATGGGAGTGAAAACGTGGATAAAAGCCCGGACGCCTTTAGAACGATCAGCGAAGTTGCGGATGATCTCGATCTGCCGCAGCATGTGCTGCGTTTCTGGGAAACCCGTTTTCCGCAGATAAAGCCGATGAAACGCGGCGGCGGGCGGCGCTATTATCGCCCGGACGATGTGGATCTGCTGAAGGGCATCCGTCATCTGCTTTATGATCATGGCTATACCATCAAGGGCGTGCAGAAGCTGTTGAAGACCAACGGCAACCGCTTCGTCGCCGCCATTGCCTCTGGCGACATGGCCACCATGGAGGCCATCATGGCCTCAAGCGGCGAAAAGCAGACCGGCGAACCGCGCGTGGTGGAAGACGACGAAGTCATCGGCCGCCCCAAAGCCAAACCCAGCGGCCGCTTCTTCGGCTTCGGCGGCTCCTCCGACGACACCCCCGAAATCTCCATCGGCAAATCCAGCATCAGCAAGGACGACCGCGCACTTTTGCAGGAGGCGCTGTTCGACCTTCTGGAATGCAAACGTTTGCTGGATCAGGTGCGGTAAACTGGTTTAGCAGCGAGGCAAAGGTGGTGCCGCGCGTTACCTCTACCCTTGTGGGAGAGGAAGAAAAATCATGATCTTAGCTTCAGCTAAGTCATAGATTTTTTTCAGGTGAGGGGTATTTTCTGCGCCAGAAAATAGATGCTTGGATGTGGCCGGTTTGAACCTCAGCTGGGGATAACCCAAACATTTCCACTCGCATTTATCTCAAATGCCAACCTTTCGGAAACTCCTTGGGCGGATAATGCCCGCCTGAAAAGGAGTTGTCCCGTGAGCAAAAGAAAACCGACAAGCCGCCGTTCGTCCTCGAAGAAAAGCGGGGGAGGCGTTTGGTCTTGGCTTCTGCTGTTCGGCGTGGCCGTTGGCGGCATTCAGGTCTATGAGCATCGCGATACGCTTCTGCCGAAGATGAAAAACGTCGTGGCCTCATCCAACGCGATCCAGCCTTCGAAACCAGCAACGCGCGAAGTCGCCTCGGAAAAACCGAGCCAGAACAGAGCAAAGCCAACCCAGACCATTGCCTTGCCCGCATCCGGCGCGCCGATCCCGCCGCGCTCCATCGCCATGGCAGGCTCGCCAAGTGCTGCAAACCAGATGGCGGCAGCCGCGCTGCCTTCGCCGAAGCCGCAGGTGGAAAATGTTTCCCTCGGCGCAAAGCCCGGCACCTTCGCCTTTTGCGGTCGCTCAGGCCTGAACAACTGCGTCGCAGACGGCAATACTTTCTGGATGAAGGGCGTGAAGATGAAGCTTGCCGGTATCGATGTGCCACAAACGGATCAGGCCCGCTGCATGGAAGAACGCGCCCGCGGTTTCACCGCCAAGGTTCGCCTGCGCGACATGCTGAACTCCGGCGGCTTCCAGATCGCTTCTGCCAGTGGCGCGGGGCAGGGCGGAGAAATCAAAACCATCTCCCGCTCCGGCGTCTCCTTCGCCGACCAACTCGTCCGCGAAGGCCTGGCCCGCCCCGCAGGCTCCGCCAACCGCTCATGGTGTGGTTAATCCTGCCAAGGCACACAGTTCCAGTTGACCGCAACCGCTTGCGCTGTGTAGATGATGGCAGGAGTTTAGCGAAGTATTTACGTGGCTTAGATATGTGAGGCACGAGCAAAAACGTCAGCTTGTTATCTTTGGTTTTCAAAGATTGTGAAAAAGGGTTTCATAGACTTTTTCACTGCCCGGATGATGGAATTGGTAGACATACCGGACTTAAAATCCGGAGCGGAAGCGTGCGGGTTCGAGTCCCGCTCCGGGTACCATCATATTATAAAATATTCTGAAAAACTATTTTTGTTATGGAAGGCTTATGAGCAAGAGCGTCGCATATCTAAAATTCAAGGTGCTTTTAGAGCAGGAAATTAGAACGTTCTGGCACTTATCGGCCTCTCTTGAGTACGCTGAGCGTTGGCTGAAGCACACCAATCCAGCAAAACTGACTTCTTATCCGGGCGATAGCCGATATCCTTTTCGTGCAATCGACATCTCGCCAGGCGAATTCACAGGAGAGCAGCCAGAAGTTCTGTCTCATCTTCGAGAAAATACGCTTGTTAGTTTTGTCACGACGTTTGAGAGCTATTTATCCGAGATTCTCGAACGGATCATTTATCTTCACCCATCCCTGCTGTCGGATTCGGAAATTCCATTTCTGGCAAAAGAACTATGTGAGATAGTCGTCGAAGCCGATGTGCGCCGATGGTTTGCCTCGCGAGTGACCGATAAATACCTAAGAAATAAAACGCATCCAGAAATGATCAAAAGGATCGACAAGCTTTGTGAGGCGGGCGTCTCCAAATCGCTGGCGAATGAGCTTGCTGAATGGTCACAATGGTCTCTTGTGCGCAATAGCGTCGTCCATACCGCCAGACAAACTACGCAAGAACTTTCAAAAGCGTGGCCAGCGCGCTTCCCAACGCCGGGTGGTCTTCTTGCAATTACCAATGAAGAACTCGCGCGAATACACCACCTCGCGCTGAATATTGCCGCGGCGATAGATGCACGCGCGATTAAAACGAGAATCCAGAAGATGGACGAGCTTCTTATCGCCCGGGAGATATTCATTCAGAGGGGTATTTCGGAACCAAATGCTTTGGTCGCCGCTGTTAACCGTTTGATGAAATCCAAGATCACGCAGGGTGACGTCCAAATAATGCTGTCTCAACACAAAAAGCGGACCTATGCCGATAGCTGGCATCTCACTTTTCGGGAGCTCAGCCAAATTCTGGACTGAACGAAGTTTCTCTCAACTCTTCCAAAACAACGGCATCAGCAACACCAGCACCGTCAAAATCTCCAGACGTCCAAGCAGCATCATCAGTGAAAGCAGGTAGAGCGCCGGGTCGCTGATGGTGGAGAAGTTGCCTGCGGGGCCGATGATGGGGCCGATGCCGGGGCCGACATTGGCGAGCGAGGTGGCGACTGCAGAGGTTGCGGTCAGGAAGTCGTAGCCCATGGCGCTCATTGCTAGGCTGCCGCCGATCCACAGCGCAATGAAGCAGCTCAGGAAAAGGAAGACGTTGCGGATCGTTTCGGCATCCACGACCTGAACGCCGTAGCGCACCGAATAGACGGCATCCGGGTAGATCAGCTTCTTCAGGCCGGTTTTCACGACATTATAGACGATGACGAAGCGATAGGCCTTGATGCCGCCCGCGGTGGAGCCGGAGCAGCCGCCCATGAAGGTGGCGAAGAAGGCGACGACCACCACGAATGGCCCCCACAGCGCGTAATCGTCGCTGGCGAAACCGCCCGTCGAAAGGATCGACGTCATGTTGAAGAAGGAATGGCTGAGCGCGATGTGAAGCGGCACGCCGTTGGTCAGGTGGTGATAAATGCCGACGGCGAGCGAGATGGCGCAGAGATATCCGATGAAGACCCGGATTTGCGGATCATAGAGAATATCCATCCGGCGGCGCACGGCGAGCAGGATCATCACCGAAAAAGGCAGGCTGCCGAGGATGAGGAAGAAAGTCGCGATCCAGAGCAGCGCGATATTATCACCGAAGAACGCGAAGGATGCGTCATGCGTGGAAAAGCCTCCGGTGGCGACGGCGGACATGGCATGGTTCAAGGCATCGAAATGCGTCATACCGGCAAAATCGAAGGCGATGGTGCAGGCAATCGTCATCACCACATAGATGCCGACAAAGGCGCGGGTGAAGCTGGCAAGCCGCGCAAACGGCCGGTCGCTCGCCGTATCCGATGATTCCATGCGGAAAAAGGTCATGCCACCAACGCGCAGCAGAGGCAGGATGAAGAGGCCGAGCGCGACGATACCGATACCGCCAAGCCAGCAAAGCAGCGACCGCCACATCAATAGACCCTGCGGCGCATGGTCCAGACCTGAAATGGCGGTGGACCCGGTGGTGGTGATGGCAGAAACGGATTCGAACAGCGCCTGACCGAAACTCAAGCCCAGTTCCGAAAGGTAGAGCGGCACCGCGCCTATCAGCGAAAAGACCACCCACAGAAGGTTGACCAGCAGGAAGCCGAAGCGCTTGTTGAAAGTCGGCATCGGGCCGCGCGTGGCAAATGCGCAGGCCAGCGCCAGCCCTCCGCACATGAAGCCGGAGGCCGCAAAGACGATCCAGTCATTATTGCCGTAATAAAGATCCGTCATCGCGGGCACGAACATGGACGTTGCCATGTAGAGCCCGAAGATCGAGGTGATGTAGATGACTGCGCGCAGGAGGTTGGCGTTCAAGAAATGGAAACCTCGAAAATTGAGCGTAACGATGTACTGAGCGTACCGAACTGGCGCAAAGAGTCTTTGTGTCGGGCCTGTTCCTATGGCATAGCGGGTGCCATCGTGAAATTCAATGGATTGAAAATCGTGGATAAACTGCTTGTAGAAGCCGCACGGCGGGAAGTTCGGGAACTGTTTCCCGAAACGCCGTTGCAGTTGAATGAACATCTGAGCCGTCGCTATGGAGCAGAGATTTGGCTGAAGCGCGAAGACCTCACGCCTGTTCGTTCCTACAAGATTAGAGGCGCATTCAATTTTCTCCGCAAAGCCGTTGCCCATGCGGGCAAGGGCAAGATTTTCGTCTGCGCTTCCGCTGGCAACCACGCTCAGGGCTTTGCCTTCGCCTGCCGCCACTTCGGCGTTCAGGGCGTGGTCTTCATGCCTGTGACGACCCCGCAACAGAAGATCGAAAAGACCCGCATCTTCGGCGGAGAGTTCATAAAGATCAGGCTGGTCGGCGATATTTTCGACCAATGCTACGCCGCTGCCCGCCAGCATGTCGAAGATACGGATGGCTACATGGTCTCACCGTTCGACCATGAGGACATCATCGAAGGGCAGGCAACCGTTGCTGCCGAGATCGTGGATCAGCTACCAGACGACGTCGCACCGGATATGGTCATCATGCCCGTTGGCGGCGGTGGCTTGTCTTCCGGCGTGACCGGTTTCCTCGCTGGAAAAGTAAAGAGCGAGAATTTCGTGTTCTGCGAGCCGACCGGTGCGCCGAGCCTCAAGCGAAGCTTGGAACAGGGCAAGCCCGTAACTCTCAACAACGTGGATAATTTCGTGGATGGTGCCGCAGTCGCGCGCATCGGCGATCTTAATTTCGAAGCGCTCAAGCAATATTCCTCCGAACAGGTTCAGCTCATCCCGGAAAACGCGATTTGCGTAACCATGATCGAGATGCTGAATCTGGAAGGCGTCGTGCTGGAGCCCGCCGGTGCGCTTTCGATTGCGGCGCTTGAGCAGCTCGGTCGCGAAAAGCTGGAAGGCAAGCGCGTCATCTGCGTCGTTTCCGGTGGCAATTTCGATTTCGAGCGCCTGCCGGACGTGAAGGAACGCGCCATGCGTTACACCGGCGTCAAGAAGTACTTCATTTTGCGCCTGCCGCAGCGCCCCGGCGCGCTGCGCGATTTCCTGAACCTGCTCGGCCCGGATGACGATGTCGCCCGCTTCGAATATCTCAAGAAGTCCGCCCGCAACTTCGGCTCGATCCTGATCGGTATCGAAACCACGTCTCGCGAGAATTTTACCGGCCTGTTCGAACGTTTCGAAGCGGCGGGGCTTGGTTATGAGGATATAACCGAGAATGAAATCCTTGC
Source organism: Agrobacterium larrymoorei (assembly GCF_005145045.1). Lineage (NCBI taxonomy): Bacteria > Pseudomonadati > Pseudomonadota > Alphaproteobacteria > Hyphomicrobiales > Rhizobiaceae > Agrobacterium > Agrobacterium larrymoorei. The sequence goes on along the minus strand of NZ_CP039691.1, from coordinate 2,021,113 downwards.
GAACCTGATCATCTGATGAAAGCATGTCGCGTTTAATTGTCGTCAATTAAAACGATAACGTACATGCGACAACAAAAGACTAGGCGCATCACGGAGCAGGGCGGTTTCGCCGTCCTGCGGAAAGACAACAGGAAGGGTAAACCATGGCTTCGTTCTTCTCGAAACTCTTCGGCTCCGGTCAATCGAGCGATGCGCCGAAGAAGGCTGAGACATCCGAGCCGCATCAGCATGGTGATTTCACCATCTATGCGACGCCGCTGAAGGAGGGTGGTCAGTACCGCCCTGCAGGCCGCATCGAGAAGAAGGTGGGCGAGGAAACGCTGGTGCATGATTTCGTGCGCGCCGACGTCTTCACCAGTCTCGATGACGCTGTCGAGTGCACCGTGCGCAAGGCGAAACTCATCATCGACCAAAGCGGACCATCGCTGTTTGTCGATAAAAAATAACGGCCGCGGAAGCCGCGACCGTTATGAAAACTTGCAAGGAAGCGACCGATTGGCCGCTTTTTTTATGCGGCCTTTGCCAGCTCTTCGACCTTGGCGTTGGCGGCAGCAATTGCCTTTTCGGCAGCTTCCGGTCCAAATGCCAGGCCTTCGATGCGGATGACTTCAACATCGGTCATGCCCATGAAGCCGAGAACGGTCTTCAGGTACGGAACGGCGTGTTCCAGCGAAGCGGCTGGGCCTTCGGAATAAACGCCAGCTGCGGAAAGAACGATGTAAACCTTCTTGCCTGTTGCAAGGCCAACCGGGCCGGATTCGGTGTACTTGAAGGTCTGGCCAGCGCGTGCAACGTTATCGATCCAGGACTTGAGGCCGGAATAGATCGAGAAGTTGATGAGGCCTGTGCCGATGATGACCGTGTCGGCTTCCATCAGTTCTGCAACGCGCTTGTCCGAGTAATCGGCAGCAGATGCTTCTTCTGCATTGCGCTGGTCTGGAGCCTTGCGGATTGCCGAGGTCGTCACGTCGTCGAGGTGCGGGATAGGATTCTGACCGAGGTCGAGATGGGTGATAGAGCCGTTGGACTGCGCCTGGATCTTGGTGGCCAGATCGGTGGCGAACTTGTTGGAAAGGGATTCGGAGCCGCGTGGGCTGGAAGTAACGAGAAGAATTTTCGACATTTTCAAATAGCCTCTTTCAGACTTGGGAACTCGCTCGGGCTGGGATCGACCCGATAGTTGCAGGATATATCGAACAATGTTGTCATCAAGAAAACTGTGATAATGTGGAATTGACCTATCGATGAAATGGATGGAAGATGGACGCCAACCCCACCCTTGACCAGTTGCAGGTTTTCCTGACCGTTGCCGAAACCGGAAGTTTCTCGGCAGCGTCACGGTCGCTGAACCGCGCGCAATCCGTCGTCAGCTACACCATCGCCAACCTTGAGGCGCAGCTCGAGGTTTCGTTGTTCGAACGCAGTGGGCGCCAGCCGAAACTGACCGATGAGGGCAGGGCGATGCTTGAAGATGCACGCCGCATCGTCGCCGGTTTGCAGGAAATGCGCGCGCGCGCCAAAGGTCTGAAACAGGGGCTGGAAGCCGAGGTCGCGCTGGCGCTGAGCACCATGGTCCCGGCGGAAGCCGTGGTGGCGGTGCTCAGACAATTCCGCGAGGTTTTCCCGACTGTTACACTCAATCTCAATGTGGGTGAGCTCGGCATGGTCATGGAAATGGTGCTGAGCCGAAAAGCCAGTATCGGCATTGGCGGCGCAATGTTCCATCAGGATGACGGGCTGGTGATCGAAAAGGTCGGCCATTCCTTCATGGTACCGGTCGTTGCAGCCGATCACCCGCTAGCGAAAATCGACCGTCCCCTGACGCTGGCCGATGTGCGCGAGGAGGTGCAACTCGTCGTCACCGATACGTCTGGGCTGACCAAGGGCCGGGATTTCAACGTGCTGTCCTACAAGAAATGGCGCGTCAGCGATATCGCTACCAAATACCAACTCATCAAAGGCGGCCTAGGCTGGGGCGGCCTCCCAGCCTCGCTCGTCAGAAACGACATCATGAACGGCGCTTTAAAGGCGCTTACGCTGGACGCCTATGAAGGCGGGGAATATCCGCTTTACGCGCTGCGCAAGGCAGATACGCCCGCAGGCCCAGCCGCGCAGTGGCTGGTGGACGCATTCCATCAGCGTCTGGCGGAATGCCCGAACAAGAACTTCCTGTCGTTTGCTGTCGCTGGAGAAATGCAGGATGCTGCGGAATAGACGTGGGCATGGCGAACGGTAGGTACGTGGTTTAGTCATCTCGTACGTCGCCGATACCCAAGCCTCGTTCTACAAGGCTGCATAGGCTGAGCTTCACGGCATCTCCCGCGCGCTCAAAGCGCCTCTCGCAACTCGCCTCGCTAGAACTTTACGGGACGCTTTCCAAGTCAGATTTTAACACTCACTGCACCAAAGCCGGCTGCATGCACCGCAGGTCCGTTACCCGAACATCCGCTTCTCCAATCTTCACCCCCAGCACCATAAGCGTGTTGTAGAGGAGTTCATCGATTGGTCCGGTCGCCACGCTTAAAGTATCTGCCAGCGCCGCCTGCACCACGGTTGGGGTGCCGATTGTCAGGAAGAGGATGTTGATATCGAGGTCGAGGTTTTTGAGCAGGGAGGTGACCAGTGATGTGGTGACATCCTTGGTGGAGACCTGCTTTATCTTGGCCTGAGCGATTTCCGTCTGCTGGAAGGTGAGCTTGGTTTTCGTCAGGTTGCCGCTTTTGATATGCGCCATGCCGTTGATCTTAACGAGGAGTGAATCGACGATGGAGGTTTTCGTGACGCGGGGCGTCTTGCCGAAATTGTTGAAGGCGGTGGTGTCGACGGTGCCGAGCGAGATTTCGGCCAGGCCCGGCACGACTTCCACATCCACTGTGCCATTGCCGCCGCTGGTGCAGCGAATGTCGGCGAGCTTCGCTTCCGCATTTGCAACTTCTACATAAAGCGGAAGACGTACCTGAAGCCCGAGAAGTGCTTTCAAGCCGCTGACGGAGGTTTCGACTGCAAGGCGCGTTTGCGCCGTGCGAACAATGGTGCCGGGCGCGCCGACCGCCAGAGACGGTGTGCCGACGGGCGGTTCGCCGATTGCAAGCGTGATTTTGGTCGAGGCGAGGCCGAGCACATTGCTGCCCGCATCCAGCGCTATCTGCTTGCTGCCATTGGCTGCAACGGCGGCTGCGGAAATGAGGTCGAACAGGCCTGCGGTCACTTTCAGATTGTCGCTGCTGCCGACGAGGTTGTCGAGAAACGGTCCCGGATTGATGATCTTTTCAAGCGGCAGGCTGATGCTGGTCTTGTTTGCTGCCCGTTCCAGATTCTTGACTGCGGTCACGACGGATGGCTGAAGTCCGGTCGTTCTGCCTAGCGCATTCAGGAACCTGCTGACGGTTACCTCTGTCGCGAGGACGTCGCGATATGTTCCGGCTTTAAGACCGAGATCGAGTGCCAGAATATCGATGACCTTGAGCAGATTGACGTCGGCGCTGACGAGGCCCTGATAATCCATCAGCTTGAGCGACACGGTGGAGCCGAGAAGGCCGCCGAGCAGGCTGTTCAGCAGGCCATCATTGAGGCTCGTCAACCGTGATCCGACCGAGAATGCCGCGACCCGCTGAGCGGCGGCGGTGCCGACTGCGGAAATCTTCGGGGCGGTGGTGAAGGTAGAGGCGAAATAAATCTGGCCTTTTTCAACGATGTTGACCTTTACGGCATTGGTTGGTGTGGCGTTTTCCACAAAGCGCTGGCCAACTGCTACGCTCGCATCCGGCACATATCTCCCCTTGGTGACTTCCGCATAACCGTTGACGCCGGGCGAGTCTATTTCAGGATCAAACGGAATTGTGCCGGTGGACGTCAGCAGGCCGGAGCCGGTTTTGACGCCGATCTTCTTTCCGTTCAGCTGGAAATATTGCAGCACGGCCTGTTCCGCATTGGTGGCGGCTGCTGCCGAAATTGCTGCGAGGTCTGCCGTTTGCTGAAGCTGCCGCTTTTGCAGCGTCAGATAACCATAGTCCACACCAAGCGCCAGCACGCCTGCAATCAGCGGCGCGGTAACACCTGCCATGATGGCGATGTTGCCGGAGGTATCGTCTTTCGCGCGGCGAAGAAGAGAGCGCAGTTTCCGCATGTCACACACCCCCGATCCGAATTGTGGAGAAGCGTCTTATGGTCTTTTCCGGCAAGGCATAGGTGTAGAGGCTCCAGATCGGCAGATCGGTCGCGTCATACTCCACGGTTACGGTGAACTGATTGTTGTTGGTGGGATCGGTGCCGACGCTGACATTCACCCGGCGCTTGTCCAGGAACACATAGTCCAGCGCGCTCTTGTTGACATAGTCTTTCGCCAGCGTTTCGCGCTCGGTGGTGTTGAGGCCCGCAATGGCGGTTCTCGCCGCATCCGCAGCAACCTGCTGCACCGCATAGGCCGCCATCAGATAGATGCCATAGGCGATCATGGTCAGCAAAACGAGGATGAAAACAGGCGCGACGATTGCAAACTCAACCGCCGAAGAACCCGACCGGTTGCGGAGAAATTGTGCCATACGTGCCATGGCGCTCCCTCGATGTTTAATATTATTATTTTCGAAGAAGCTAATTTAGATATATTGATTTTTGATTAATTGGCCACGCTTGGGTTGTGTGCCGGTTTGGGGCAGGGGGAAGATCGTGCTTTGGTGGTGGAAACGGATGATATTGAGTGAGGAGGACGTCGTTATGAGAGAACGATATTTGCCGGGGAATAAGCGTCCCAAAACCCACCTCCGTCATCTTCGGGCTTGTCCCGAGGATCTGCAACCAATTGTTTTTGTTAATGTTAGCAGATCCTCGGCACAAGGCCATTACTGTCCAGTCTAAATGTGCGAACGCGGGCAAGGCCTTAAATGCATTGCAGTTCCATCCTTGAAATCCGGTAGGGACACGCTTTGACCGCGTTCGCTGCAGGGTGGCGACGGTGCGGCCCCGTTTCCGTCATCCCGGACTTGATCCGGGATCCAGCCAGACCAAGTCTTTGGTCTGAAAGACTTTTTCGACGCGCAGACGCGCGTCTGCTGGACCCCGCATCAAGTGCGGGGTGACGGGTGGGGGAGCTGTTCTCGCCCTAAACTATTCACTCAGTTTAAACCGGACAGCAGTGGCACAAGGCCGAGGATGACGGTTGCGGGTGTATTTACCGTCTCTCATCGAGCCTCTGGCTCCGCATAAAGGGCTCAGGAATCTAAATCGGACAGCAATGGCCTTGCGACGAAAGTCCATCGCCATCAACGAAATCAAATGGTTGTGGATCCTCGGGTCAAGCCCGAGGATGACTGCAGTGGGAGTGGAGCCGTCGACGTAATCGACTTTGGCAATTGCGCAGCGCTGGTCAACTTGACTGGAAAGCAGTGGCTCAAGGCAGGTTTGGCAAAAAGCCAAACCTATCAACGTCACCAATCAAATCAACCGCAACCCCTTGAAACTCACATGGCCATCCTTGCCGATGATGATGTGGTCGTGCACGGCGATGCCCAGTGGTTTTGCGGTGTCGATGATGGTCTTCGTCATCTCGATATCGGCGCGTGACGGGGTGGGGTCGCCGCTGGGGTGGTTATGCACGAGTATGATGGCGGTGGAGGAGAGTTCCAGTGCGCGGCGCACCACTTCGCGGGGATAGACCGGGGTGTGGTCCACCGTGCCGTGTCCCTGCACCTCGTCGGCAATCAGCACGTTGCGCTTGTCGAGGAAGAGAATGCGGAATTGTTCGCGGGTTTCGTGCGCCATTGCCGCATGGCAGTAATCGATGACCGACGACCAGGAGCCGAGGACCTGTTTGTTGCGGATTTCGCTTTTCAGCATGCGCTGGGAAACGGAGGCGATGAGCTTGAGATCCAGCGCCACCGCTTCGCCGACCCCTTTCACCTCCTGCAAAAGACCGACCGGTGCGCCAAGCACGCCGGACAGCGTGCCGAAACGGGCAATCAGGGCTTTCGCAATCGGTTTGGTATCGCGGCGAGGGATGAGCCGGAAAAGCAGCAGTTCCAGCAACTCGTAATCTGCCAGCGCGCCATCGCCGTTGTCGCGATATTTGGCGCGCAGCCTTTCGCGGTGGCCGTGGTAGTGCGCCATATCTGCGTCCGGTGATGGCGCTGCCGGTTCGGCTTTGGCCTTCTTCACCGCCTGCCGGGGTTCGGAAAAGAAGCCGCGCTCGTCCACCACTTCGAACAGGTCGGCGTCCCCGCTCTCTTCTTGAAATGTCGTTGGCTTTCCGGCGGGAGAAGAGGGGCTTTTTGCCATCTGGCTGTAACTCTCGAATTAGAGCGGCGGCAGGCCGGGTCGGTCGAAGCCGCCCGGGGAAAGCGTGAAGACCTCACAGCCGGTGGCCGTGACGCCAACCGCATGCTCATACTGCGCAGATAGCGAACGGTCGCGCGTGACCGCCGTCCAGCCATCGGAAAGCACCTTCACATGCGGCTTGCCGAGGTTGATCATCGGTTCGATGGTGAAGATCATGCCTTCGCGGATTTCCGGGCCATCGCTTTCCTTGCCGTAATGCAGAATGTTCGGCGTATCGTGAAACAGGCGGCCAACGCCGTGGCCGCAGAAATCCGTCACCACGGAGCAGCGCTCCGCTTCCGCATAAGCCTGGATGGCCGCGCCGATAGCGCCGGTGCGAACGCCGGGCTTCACGGCGGCGATGCCGCGCAGAAGGCACTCATAGGTGACTTCCAGCAGGCGTTCCGCCGCACGCTTGATCTGGCCGACGGGATACATGCGGCTCGAATCGCCGTACCAGCCATCGAGAATATAGGTCACGTCGATGTTGACGACATCGCCCTCTCGCAACGGCTTGTCATCTGGAATGCCGTGGCAGACGACGTGATTGATGGAAGTGCAGACGGATTTCGTATAGCCGCGATAATTCAGTGTGGCGGGCAGGGCGTTATGATCCGCGCCGAATTCGAAGACGAAGCGGTCGATGGCATTGGTCGTCACGCCGGGCTTCACGATGCTTGCCAGCTCGTCCAGACAACGCGCGGTCAACTGGCTTGCCTTGCGCATGCCTTCGAAATCTTCAGAACTATACAGGCGGATCACACCCGTATTCTTCTTTGGTGCCGATGCCGCGTCGATGTAAGTAACCATTATTCCGCTTTCCGTATTACGTATATGCGTTCATAGAGCAGCAGGGTGCCAGTCGTCTATTGCAACCATGCGCCTTGCCACAATTTCCAGTGCAGAGACATGGCAATTGATGGCGTAAGCTTCAACGCCGCGCCCCATCGCCCGCTGAAACGCCTTGGCGTAAACGGGGTCGAGATCGGAACAGATCCGCATATGCGCGCAATCCTCGCGCTGGATCAGATAGAGCATCACGGCGCGATAGCCAGCTTCCGCGGCATCGCCAAGCTCTTCCAGATGTTTCGCGCCGCGCTTGGTTGCTGTATCGGGAAATTCCGCCAGACCCTTTTCGCGCATGAAATGCACGTTCTTCACCTCGACATAGGCATCCGGTCTGCCCGGTGCCGAGAGCAGCAGATCGATGCGGGAATTGATGCCGTAACGCTGCTCCCGCCGGAGCGTGGTGTAGCCGCGAAGGGCAGGGATGCGCCCGGCCAGAATGGCTTCCTCCGCAAGCCTGTTCGGCATGCCGGTGTTGATGCCCACCACTGTTTCATCCGCCTCCACCAGTTCCAGCATATGGCGATATTTGCGAGTGGGACTGTCATGTTCTGAAAGCCAGATTCGGGAGCCGGGCGTCGTCAGCCCGCGCATGGAGCCGGTGTTGGGGCAGGAGCCGGTAATCGCCGTGCCATCTTCCAGAATGGCATCGAACAGGAAGCGCTTGTAACGGGAAACCAGCGTGGCCGGGATGAGGGGAGAATCAAAGATCATGCGGCAGTCTCTTCGCAGGTGCGCGGTTATTCAAGAACATAGGTTCCCGGCGCATCGCAAAGCGGCGTCAGCGATCCATCGCCGGGTATGCGTGCCGCAACCTGGCTGTTCTCCTGCGCCTCAGTCCACGCCTGCCAGTGCGGCCACCATGAGCCTTTGTGAACCTCCGCCTTCTGTTGCCATTCCTCGAAGTCACCGGTGGGTGATGCGCCCGTGGAATACTGATATTTATCGGCCTCCGGCGGGTTCACCACACCGGCGATATGGCCGGAACCGCTGAGGATGAACTGCACCGGCCCGCCGAAGAGTTCCGCACCTTTGAACACGGATTTCGCCGGGGCTATGTGGTCCTCACGTGTGGCGAGATCGTAGACGGGGATGGTCACGTCTTGCAGCTTCAAAACCTTGCCGTCCACCACCATGCGACCTTCCGCGAGGTTATTCTCGAGGTAGCAGTTGCGCAAATAGAAGGAGTGGTTTGCTGCCGCAACGCGGGTCGAATCCGAGTTCCAGTAGAGCAGGTCGAAAGGTGGCGGTTGGGCGCCGCGCAGGTAATTATCCACCACGTAAGGCCAGATCAGATCGGAGGCGCGCAGCATGTTGAAAACGCTGGCCATGATTGCGCCATCCAGATAACCCACCGCCTTCATATGCGCATCGAGCGCCGCAAGCTGTGGTTCATCGATGAAGATTTTCAGCTCACCGGCATGGGTAAAATCCGTCTGCGCGGCAAGCAGTGTGGCGGAGCGTATCCGGTCATTCTTCTCCTGTGCATGCAATGCCAGTGTGGAGGCCAGCAGCGTGCCGCCGATGCAGTAACCGATTGCATTGACCTGGCTTTCGCCGGTGGCCTGCTCTATCGCTGCAAGCGCGAAGTCGATCCCTTCATGGGTATAATCCGCCCAGCCTTTCCCGGCGTGGCGGGCATCCGGGTTCACCCAGGAAATCATGAAAACGCTGTGCCCCTGATCAACGCACCATTTCACGAAAGACTTCCGGGCGTTCAGATCGAGAATGTAGAATTTGTTGATCCATGGCGGAATGATGAGGAGAGGGCGCTTGAACACCTTTTCCGTGGATGGCGCATATTGGATGATCTCGCAAAGATCGCTGCGCGCAATGACCTTGCCGGGGGTGACGGCAATGTTCTGGCCGATGACGAATTTGCTGTAATCCGTCTGCCGAAGCTTGAGGTTTCCGTTGCCCGCCGCCATGTCTTCAGCCAGCTGCGCCATGCCCTTCACCAGATTTGCGCCGCTGGTGGCCACGGTTTCGCGAAAAACCTGTGGATTGGTGAAGGCGAAATTGGCAGGCGAAATCGCCTCCGTCACCTGTCGCATATAGAAGCGGGCCTTTTCGCGGGTGCGCTCGTCCAGCCCTTCGGTCTCGGTCACCATTCTTTCCGCCCAGTCGGCGGTGGCGAAATACACCTTTTGCAGAAAGTCGAAGAAGGGATTGGCTTGCCAGTCCGCATCGGCAAAACGCTTGTGGCTGCGCGGCTTTTCCTCGTCCTGTCGTTCTGCGTTGCCGCCCGTCTGCTGGTCGGAAAGCTTGGCCATGGACTTCTGCCAGATGTCGAAATAGCTCGAAAGCAGATGCGTTTGCGCCTCCACGGAGCGCTTCGGCTCTGCCATCCAGTATTCCGCGACGTCCGAAAGCGTCTGGAAAAGATCGCTCATCGGGCTGGCATTGTTCTGCGGGATTTCGCCGCGCTCACGCGGCGCGAGCCATTCGGAAGCAGCCTTGCCAAGGTTTTCCACGGCTCTTGCAACATTCATGGCAAAGGCCTGAGGGTCGCGCAGGATATAGGCATCGGCGGATTTGGGATCGAAACTGAAGCCTTTATCCTCAGTATCGTTCTTCCCGCCTTGATTGCCTGCCATGCATTCTCCTCCGGGCGATTTTTGTGTTTGCACATTCTGCATGAAAACGAATACAAGTTCCAGCAACACGGGCGCCAGCAAATCGCGTTCGATAGTCGATAGATACCTTACAGGCGGGGCATTATTATGGGCAAGCATTCGGGAAGCGTAAGAACGGCATCTGTGCTGTCGGTTTGCGGCCTGCTTCTGCCTCTCATCGCAGCATGCACCACGCCAAAACCCGTCGTAGCACCTGAGCATATGGAACGCCCGAAGGCACAGATCGTCGGCCCGCAACCCGTCAGCTCCGCACCGGCGCAGAAGCGCGACACCGGCACCTTCCCCACCTTCGCCAAACCCATGACGGCGGCCATGCCGCAGATGGAAGAAAACGAAGCGACCACGATGGAGCAGAACCTCACCGCGCTAGGCGCCGCCCGCCGCCGCGGCCAGATCACCGAAGCCGAATACAAGCGCCGCGTGGCCGAACTGAAGGCTCTGTCCGAGCAGCAGAAGCCGGTAGCGACGCCTACTGCTTCGCAGTGAGGCTGTGGCGCTCTAGCTCTTCTGCTCTGCTCTTTTCATGTCTGTTGTCTTGGTCTGCCTGCTGGCGTCCAGTTGAGCTGAGTTGTGGAGAGGGCCGCGCATAGATCGCTCTAATTCGCTGGGGCAACGGTTAGGACGGACCGCCCGCTTGCCAAACGAGCTGACAGAGCAGCGGCGGCGCTTGCACTTTTCAGTCCATTTATCGGAAAATAGCAAGTCATGATGGGCTCCCTGATTATTGGAGTGACTCTAATCTGGCCATCTATCAAAATGTTAATCGGCTTTTGCAGATGGTTGCGTGTGAACAGAGCAAAGGCCTTGGCTCCCTCGCGATCCAGCCGGATAAGGACGCTGCCTTCTTGGCTGGCCTCGTCGAACATGGGCTGGGCATCTGCCACTCTCAGTTCTACGACTTGTGCAAGAGCCGGGGAGGCAAAAAAGCTGGCGGTAAGAGCGGCTGTAATCAACTGACGCATGTGCTGATTGCTCCTTCGAGCTTTGTCGTTTGAATTTCTCGCAATGTTGGACCGCTTATGTTCTTGCAGTCTTCCTCTTTATGTAACTGCAGCGGATCATCTATTTACCACTCAAAATTGTTATAGCAGAGTCACAAAACTCTAATAATCAAGATAGTTGTTTTTCGATTTTCGCATGAGCCATGCGATTTTCTGAATCTCTATGGACCAGCCAGATCATTCACGAAAGAGTAGGACATAAGATGCCCATAGAGATCAGACTTGCTGAGTCAAATGATGTAGCTGCTCTTTTTAATGTCAGGACTTCGGTGCGGGAAAACCATATGTCCCGGGAAAGCCTTTCCGAACTGGGCATCACCTACACCTCAGTCTCCAAGATGATTTCTGCTTCACCCTGCGCTTGGGTTGCTGTCTCTGACAATGAAATCGTGGGCTTCTCGATGATCGACGTGCCTAATGCTTCTCTGTTTGCCGCCTTCGTTCTTCCTGCACATGAAGCGAAGGGACTGGGCACTCAACTTATCGCAGTCGCGGAGAGCGAGCTGTTCAAGCACCACTCGCTGATTTGGCTTGAAACAGATAGGGATAGCCGCGCAGCAGGCTTTTACAGGCATTTAGGTTGGCGCGAAGAGCGCAAGGCCGAGGGAAACCAAATTAGGCTTACGAAAGCTCGGCCTTAACCTTTCATCTCGGGATATCTCGGAAAAGGCGAGGCGACCAACGGCTCCTGACGCGTAGCTGATTTCTGGGTCGATGCGCACTTCAACAAGCAGATGGGCAAAACAATCTTCCCGATACTTTGCTGTGCAGTTTAGCTGCAACAGAACCCATGGCTCAGTCTGCGGGCTCAAGCGCGTGCGCATCTCGAAAAATAAATCGCATTCCGCTTGACAGCAAACGTGTCAAAGCGCACTGTACCAATCAGTAAAGTAATTACCATTTGGTACAAAACTCTGAAAGGAACCTCCCATGCCACGTCCTCCACTCCCACCCTTTACCCGTGAAAGCGCCATCGAAAAGGTGCGGCTGGCCGAAGATGGTTGGAATAGCCGCGATGCAGCAAAGGTTGCGCTGGCCTATACGCTCGACACGCGCTGGCGCAATCGCGTCGAATTCGCGACCAATCGCGATGAGGCTCAAGCCTTCCTGACGCGCAAGTGGAATAAGGAACTTGAATACCGGCTCATCAAGGAACTGTGGGCCTTCACCGGCAACCGCATTGCGGTGCGCTACGCATATGAATATCGTGACGACAGTGGGTGCTGGTTTCGCGCTTACGGCAACGAAAACTGGGAATTCGCAGAGGATGGTCTAATGGCGCACAGGCATGCGAGCATCAATGAAATGCCGATTGCTGAAAGTGAGCGCCTTTTCCACTGGCCGCTCGGCCGTCGTCCGGACGATCATCCCAGCCTTAGCGATCTGGGTCTTTAAGAATGGCGCGTCTGGTCGCAGAACGATCCGACACCTTGGCCCCACTGGCCGAGGTGTTTCGTGAATACGGCTATGAAGGCGCAAGCCTTGCCCTGATCGGCAAGGCAACGGGCCTTGGCAAGGGCAGCCTCTACCACTTCTTTCCGGGCGGCAAGGAAGAGATGGTGCAGGCTGTGCTTGCGCAAATCGAGCAATGGTTCGAAGAAGCAGTCTATGCGCCTCTGCGTGAGGGCGAAGATGCCAACAGCGCCATCGACGCCATGCTCAGTTCCGTCATGGATTACTTCAGATCCGGCGGGCGCGTATGTCTGGTCGGCGCTTTGGCCGTCAGCAATACGCGAGACCGCTTCTCCGACGCCATTCGGGGCTATTTCGTCAACTGGGTAGATGCGTTGCACGCAGCGCTCATTCGACAGGGCCGGGAGGATGATCAAGCGCGCATTCTGTCTGAAGAAGTGGTGCTTTCCATTCAAGGTGCGATAGTCTTGTCGAGAGCGATGGACGACCTCGCCGTATTTCGCCGCGCCATCGATCAGCTTCGGGGTCGATTGATACGTTGAGACATCGGTCGAGAGTGCCGCCTTAACAAAGCACTACCGACACTCAACATATTTTATCCTTCCCACGAACCTCCAGCTTACCTCATTCCTTAAACGAAAAGAGGCACTTATCCGCTACAAATAGAACCCAGGGAGGCCACTGGTTGGCAGGCGCTGGGGAGCGTGGCGATGAAGTGTTTTTTTGTAATGTTGGTTGTGATGGGCGCGGTATTTACGCCCGCGGAAGCGAAGGCGCCGCATATTTACGGCGCTTCATTGGGTCATCTGCACCGCAATATGTAACGGCGTTCAGTCGTTGCCTGCGGCATCGTTAAGGGCGTCGAGGTTCGGCACGGTGATGTGCCTGTTGTTCTCGATCTGGATGATGCCTTCCTTTTTCAGCTTGGTCATCTGGCGGCTGACGGTTTCGATTGTCAGGCCGAGAAAATCGGCAATATCGGCGCGCGAAAGCGGTAGGTCGAAGCAGGACTTGTCGTCTTTTTCCGGGTCGATATGGGTCGCGATCAGATAGAGGAAGCTGGCTACCTTTTCCTGCGCCGATTTGCGGCCCAGCGTCAGCATCCAGTCGCGTGCCTCGTCCAGTTCCTTCAAAGATTGGCCGTGCAGCTTGCGCTCCATATTCGGCACATCATTGATCATGCGGTCCACGACGCGGCGCGGGAACAGGCAGATTTCCACATCGGTTGCGGCTTCCGCCGTCATATTGCTTTCTGCGCTGAAGGGGCGGCCCAGAAAATCCGGCGCAAATTGCAGACCCACTATCTGCTGACGTCCGTCCGACATCATTTTCGAGAGCTTGATGACGCCGTTCAGGATGTTGGCATAGTAGGGCACCAGTTCACCCTGACCGAGCAACTCATTGCCCGCCTCGTATTTTTTGCGACTGGACTGACGGTTCAGTTCGGATAGCTGCGCGGGACTCAGCACGCCGCACAGTCCACCGTGGCGGGCCTCGCAAGAGCGGCAAACAACCGGCATGTCCGAGTTGTGGATGGTCTTCTGCAGCGTGTCCATGGCATCACGTCCAAGTCGAACGGGTGGAGCCGCAAAGCGCGTTCTCAAGCCCCGTTTTCAATCCCCCGAAGCCTCGTCCCCACGCTGCCTCTGAGGTCAGTGTTTATTCGCCAATTTGATCGAAGTCAAAGTTGCAAACTGTCGCAGCCTGTATCCCATAGTCGCAGATTTGACACATGTTAAAAGAGAACTTGCGATGGCTGAGCATCTTTTGAAGAAATATTCCGCTGCCGTTCCGCGCTACACCAGCTACCCGACAGCGCCGCATTTTCACGAAGGCATCGGCGTGCCGGAATATGCCGGTTGGCTGCGCGCGCTTGATTCGGGTAATCGCCTCTCTCTTTACATTCACATTCCCTATTGCGACCGGCTCTGCTGGTTTTGCGCGTGTCACACCAAGCATACGCTGCGATACGAGCCCATTGCCGCCTATCTCGCAGCACTCCACAAGGAGATCGAAGCGGTCGGGCGACATGTTTCGCGCGATGTGCGGGTGACTGCCGTCCATTTCGGTGGCGGTTCTCCGACCATGGTGAAACCGGACGACTTGGAGGCGCTCATGCACTGTCTGCGCTCCGCCTTCTCCTTTGCCGAAGGCGTGGAAATCAGCGTTGAGATGGACCCGAACGATCTCGAGGAGGGACGTTACGATGCGCTCGCCGCCATCGGCATGACGCGCGCGAGCCTTGGCGTTCAGGATTTCGACCCGAAGGTGCAGAAGACCATCAACCGCATACAGACCTTCGAGCAGACGAAATCCGTGGTCGAAGCCGTGCGGGCAAGGGGCGTTCATTCGGTCAATTGCGATGTGCTTTATGGTTTGCCGTATCAGACCTTGGAAACCTTGCGCGATACGGTGGACAAGATCGTTTCGCTGAACCCGGATCGTGTTGCGCTGTTCGGCTATGCCCATGTGCCATGGATGAAGAAGCATCAGACGATGATCCCGGAAAAGGCTTTGCCGGATGTGCTTGCACGATATCACCAGATGAAGACAGCGGCGGATATACTTGTTGCTGCGGGATACGAAGCAATCGGTATCGATCACTTCGCCAAGCCCTCCGATACCTTGGCGCGTGCGCTGAAAGATGGAGAGCTTCATCGCAATTTTCAGGGCTATACGGATGATAGCGCCGATGCGCTGATCGGCCTCGGCGCGTCTTCCATCGGCAAATTGCCGCAGGGCTATGTGCAGAACATGGTTGCGACGGGCGAATATGAGCGCATGGCGGAGGCCGATGGCCTTTGTGCCGTGCGTGGCATAGCGCTTTCGTTGGAGGATCGCGTTCGGGCCTTCGTCATCGAGCGGATCATGTGCGATTTTTCGCTCGATCTTACGGCGCTTTCCGCGCTCTATGGCCCGGCTTCGGCGCTTGCAGTGGAAGAAGCGCGGCAATTTGCCGAGGGTGATCGGGACGGTTTGGTGCATCTGGAAGCCGATCGTTTCGCGCTGACGGAGACCGGCAGACCCTTTGCCCGCAGCATTGCGGCAACCTTCGATACCTATCTCTCCAACGGGCGAGGGCGGCATTCTCTGGCGGTTTGACTGTAGGGAGCGCGCAACACACGGCTCCCAAAATTTAACGATGTGTCAGGAAAGCATTGGCTTTTTGGCGCAACTTGCCTATGTGGTGCGTCTGAAGAGACCTTAATAATTAAGAACACGAAGGATTACGGGCGTGACAGCTACATTCGACAAGGTTGCGGACATCATCGCTGACACCAGCGAAATCGATCGCGAAACCATTACGCCGGAAAGCCATACGATTGACGATCTCGGCATCGACAGCCTCGACTTCCTCGATATCGTTTTCGCCATCGACAAGGAATTCGGCATCAAGATCCCGCTCGAGCAGTGGACGCAGGAAGTCAACGAAGGCAAGGTTTCGACCGAGGAATACTTCGTTCTGAAGAACCTCTGCGCCAAGATTGACGAGCTGAAGGCTGCCAAGGGCTGATTTTTTGATGGCCTGCCTTTGATGGCAGACCGCTTGCTACATACACGTCGTCATCCTCGGGCTTGACCCGAGGATCCATCCACCTATCGGCTTTGGAGACGTGATTGGATCCTCGGGTCAAGCCCGAGGATGACGCAGTGACTGGACGGTGTCTGCTTAAAGCACCTCCACAGCCTACACTCCACGGACCAAAACCATGCTCCTCGAATACTTCCAGATGGTGGACCGCATCGAATCCATCGACAGATCGGCCCGAATTCTCAAGGCCCGTTCGGTCGTGCCGGATAAGAGCCCTGTCTTCGAAGGTCATTTCCCGGGCATGCCACTGGTTCCGGGCGTGCTTCTCATCGAAACCATGGCCCAGACCTCCGGCATGCTGGTTCTCGCCATGACCGATTTCGCCGCCATGCCCTTCCTGATGACGGTCGATGGTGCGAAGATGCGTACCTTTGTCGAGCCAAACGCTGTTCTCGATATCGAAGCCTATCTGGAACATGACGGCTCGGGCTTTGCCGTGACCAAGGCCAAGATCACCTGCGAGGGCAAGAAGGTCTGC
The DNA here is from genome assembly GCF_005145045.1 of Agrobacterium larrymoorei. Lineage (NCBI taxonomy): Bacteria > Pseudomonadati > Pseudomonadota > Alphaproteobacteria > Hyphomicrobiales > Rhizobiaceae > Agrobacterium > Agrobacterium larrymoorei. Next base: position 2,004,838 of record NZ_CP039691.1, on the reverse strand, counting down.
GATGCGCAACTGAAGCTGCGCACCATGCCGTTCTCCGAGATTCCACTTGGCCCCATCGTGAAGAAGCGCGCCGAGGAAGTGGGTTTGATGGCAGCGATTGCTGCGGATACCTCCGTTTGAATTTCCTCATTCCTGTGCTTGTCACAGGAATCCAGCCAGCCCAGTCCTGGGCTGAAAGAGTCCTTCCGCCGCGCAGACGCGCGTCGACAGGATTCCTGTGACAAGCACAGGAATGAGGGAGGGTAGGAGCTCACCCTCATCGTTGCCCCTATTTTCCAACTCTAAAACGCTGAAAAACCACGCATCGCGGCGCCTCTTGTGGCCTTCGCCATTGCAAAGCTGCATCTCGCCCTTTATTTCGCATGGCACGTGCGGTTTTTTACCGCTTTGATGGCTCGTCCGTGACCGCATTGGCTCGGAAAAGCGACGAAGGATGACGGATTATGAAGTCTGACAATGATGTGGTGATTACCGGGGTCGGTATCGTGACCTGTCATGGTGTCGGTAAAGACGCCCATATTGCGCTGCTCTCCAGCATTACGACGCCGCAGGCGATTGTGGAGACGGAAAAGTTTGCGCCTTATCCTATCCATCCGCTGCCGGAAATCGATTGGTCCGCTCAGATTGGCCGCAAGGATCAGCGCCAGATGGAAAACTGGCAGCGCCTCGGTGTCTTCGCCGCCGGTCTTGCGCTTGACGATGCTGGTCTGAAGGAAGATGCGGAAGCCTGCGGCACGATGGATATGATCGTCGCTGCCGGTGGTGGCGAGCGCGATATCAATGTCGATACGCTGATCGTCGATGAGGGCCTGAAGCGCAACGACCGCGAAGTCATGCTCAACGAGAAGCTGACGACCGAACTCCGCCCGACGCTGTTCCTCGCCCAGCTTTCGAACCTGATGGCTGGCAACATCTCCATCGTCCACAAGGTCACGGGTTCCTCGCGCACTTTCATGGGCGAAGAGGGTGCGGGCATTTCTGCGGTCGAGACCGCATTTTACCGCATCCGTTCCGGCGAATCGACGCATGCCTTGGTTGGCGGTGCATTTGCTGCCGAACGCCCCGACATGACGCTGTTGTTCGAAGCCATCGGCGCACATGCGCAGGGTGAATGGCAGCCATTGTGGTCTCGCTCCGAAGGCGAGGGCGGTGGCATGATCACCGGTTCCGTCGGCGCGTTCCTCGTTCTGGAATCGCGCAAGCGCGCAGAAGCACGCGGCGCGCATATTTATGCCCGCATCGATGCCATCGAAGGTGATCGCGGCAGCCGTGAAGAGGGCAAGCTGGAGACGCGTCTTGAGCGTCTTCTCGCTCCAGCCAAGGATGCAGCCGAGACCGTCGTCTTTTCCGGTGCCAGCGGGTTTGACGGCCTGACGGTTCGTGAGAAGGACATCATCGAAAAGGCGCTGCCCAATGCTGCCATTCGCGGCTTTAGCGGTGTCACCGGCCATGGACTTGAGGCGCAGTTCCCGCTGGGTCTCGCGCTGGCGGCACTCGCTCTGCAAAGCGGCGCGAAGGTTCCGGCCTTCGATAGTGCCGCTGAAAAGCCGATGGCCTCTGCCGCAGGGCAGGCGGTCGTCACCACGGTTGGCCATGTGCGCGGCGAAGGTGTCGCCGTTCTTTCCAAAGACGTTTGAGGAGTAGAGACCATGGCATCCAGCAATTTCAGGGATCACCTTGGCCGCCCCATCGTTGCCGTCACCGGCATGGGCATCATCACGTCCTTGGGGCAGGGGCTTGAGGATAACTGGTCGGCTTTGACCTCCGGCAAGTCAGGCATCCACAAGATCACCCGTTTCCCGACGGACAACCTCTCCACAAAGATCTGTGGCACGGTCGATTTCATCGATATTCCGGTACCGAATTCGGTCGAGCGCTCCTATGCTTTCGCCCGCGAAACCACCATCGAGGCCTTGGCGCAGGCCGGTCTTTCCGGTGATTTTGGCGGCCCGCTGTTTCTCGCAGCCCCGCCAATCGAGCCGGAATGGAGCGCCCGTTTCGAACTTGGCGACCGTTCTCCGCCCGCTGCAAAGCCGGGCGATGCTTATGATCGTTTCATGGCTGCACTTCGCGAACGCCCCGATCCGGCCTTCCAGGAAGCCGCTCTTTTCGGCGCGATTTCCGAGCGGCTCTCGGATAAGTTCGGCACGCGCGGCCTGCCGGTCACGCTGTCCACGGCCTGCGCATCAGGTGCCACGGCCATCCAACTTGGCGTCGAGGCCATCCGTCAGGGCCGTACGGACCGTGCACTGACTGTTGCGACCGACGGATCGGTCAGTGCCGAAGCGCTCATCCGCTTCTCGCTGCTCTCGGCTCTTTCCACGCAGAACGATCCGCCGGAAAAAGCCTCCAAGCCATTCAGCAAGGATCGCGATGGCTTCGTCATTGCCGAAGGTGCGGCGACGCTCGTGCTGGAATCGCTGGAATCGGCTGTTGCCCGTGGTGCAAAGGTTCTGGGCATCATCAAAGGGGCCGGGGAAAAGGCTGACAGCTTCCACCGCACCCGCTCGTCTCCCGATGGCGGCCCCGCAATTGCGACCATCCGTGCAGCGCTTGCCGATGCCGGAATTGCCGAAAGCGACATCGGTTACGTCAACGCCCACGGCACCTCGACGCCGGAAAACGACAAGATGGAATATGGCTCCATGCTCGCCGTCTTCGGCGAAGGGCTGAAGTCCATCCCCGTCTCGTCCAACAAGTCGATGATCGGCCATACGCTGACGGCTGCAGGCGCGGTCGAAGCCGTGTTCTCGTTGCAGACGATGCTGACCGGAACCGTTCCGCCGACCATCAACTACGCCAACCCAGATCCGACAATCGTTCTTGATGTCGTGCCGAATGTGAAGCGAGACGCCGATGTCAGCGCCGTGCTTTCCAACTCCTTCGGCTTCGGCGGCCAGAACGCAAGCCTTGTCATGACGCGGGAACCGGCTTAATCGGTTCCCAACTTCAAATATTATAACGCCTCCGGGCGAAGGACTTCTATATGCGTGCTCTTCAACTCGTCGATGACCGTAAGCTTGAGAAAGTGGAACTGCCGGAACCGGAAGCCCCGGCACCGGGCGAAGTCACGCTCCGCGTCAAGGCCGTTGCGCTGAACCATATCGATGTCTGGGGCTGGCGCGGCATGGCATTTGCCAAGCGCAAGATGCCGCTCACCATCGGTGCGGAAGCCTCCGGCGTGGTGGAAGCCATCGGCCCCGGCGTTTCCAATGTTCTGCCCGGCCAGCTCGTGTCCATCTATGGCGCGCGCATCTGCGGCCGCTGCCATCACTGCGTTGCCGGTCGCGATAACCTTTGCGAAAATGTCGGCGGCGTACACGGCTTCCATCTGGATGGCTTCGCGCAGGAAAAGATCAACATCCCGGCCCGCCAGCTCGCTCTGGCCCCGCCGAATGTGGATGCGGTTGCCGCAGCACTTGCGCCCGTCACCTTCGGCACGGTCGAGCATATGCTGTTCGACAATGCCAAGCTCCAGCCCGGTGAAACCATCCTTGTTCACGCTGGCGGCTCCGGCATCGGCACGGCGGCCATCCAGCTTGCCAAGAAGATGGGCTGCACCGTCATCACCACCGTCGGTTCGGATGACAAGATCGAGCGCGCCAAGGCGCTCGGTGCCGATCACGTCATCAATTACCGCGTGGACCGCTTCGAAGGCGTCGTGCGCAAGCTGACCAAGAAGAAGGGCGTCGATGTTGTGTTCGAACATGTCGGCAAGGACACATGGGCAGGCTCCATGTTCTCGCTGAAGCGCGGCGGTCGTCTGGTGACGTGTGGTTCTACGTCCGGCGTTTCCACCGAAATCAACCTGATGATGCTGTTCCAGCAGCAGCTGAAGCTGCTCGGCTCCTTCGGTTGCCGTATGGAAAACATGGCGAATGCCATGCAGAAAATGGCGCGCGGCCTTGTACACCCCGTCATCGATACCGAAGTAACCTTCGATGATATCGACAAGGCGCTCGAGCGTATGGAGACCCGTCAGGTCTTCGGCAAGATCGTCCTCCGGATGGATTGATCAGTGAAACTCTTCATTACGCGCGTAGTTCTGGCGCTCGAACATTTTCGCCAGTGGCTGAACGCGACCATCGCGTTCGGCGTTCTCAACCTGCTGAAGCTTTTCCCTGCCGATCCGGCCATCCGGTTCGCGGATAAAATGGCGCGCAAGATCGGTCCGAAAACGCCGCGGCATAAGCTGATGCTGTTCAATCTGGCGCGCGCCTACCCGGAAAAGACGGAGGAAGAGCGCCGGGAAATCGCACTCGACAGCTGGGGAAACATGGGACGGCTTGCCGCAGAATACGTGTTTCTGGACCGGCTTTTCGATTACGACCCGGCCCAGACGAAGCCGGGCCGCATCGAAGTCGTCGGCATCGACAACTTTCTGGAGCTTCGCGACAATCCGCGTCCCTTTATCGTTTTCACCGCCCATACCGGCAATTTCGAGCTTCTGCCTGTCGCAAGCTCTGCCTTTGGGCTGGATGTCACGGTATTGTTCCGCCCGCCGAACAATCCTTACGTTGCGGAGAAAATCTTCAATTTCCGCAAGGAGCGCATGGGCAATCTCGTGCCGTCTCACGCGGGCTCGTCCTTCGCACTGGCACGCCAGCTGGAGCGGGGAGGCGGCGTCGGCGTTCTGGTGGACCAGAAGTTCCGCAAGGGTCTATCGACAAAGTTCTTCGGCAATGATGTGCAGACGAACCCGCTGCTGGCCAAGCTGGTGCGCCAGTTCGGCTGCGATGTCTATCCTGCACGCTGCATCCGCCTGCCGGATAACCGCTACCGGCTGGAGCTTGAGCCGAAGGTGGAGATTCCGCGCAATGAGAAGGGCAGCGTCGATATCGAAAAAACCGCGCAGTTGCTGAACGACAAGGTGGAAAGCTGGGTGCGGGAGTATCCGGGCCAGTGGCTCTGGTACCATGATCGCTGGCACATCAAGAAGCAGGTAGACGTCGAGTAGTTCTCGGGGGCAATTTACCGCTGCTCAATCCGCGCGAAACTGCGCGCGGGGATTGCAGCGATGGTATGTTCCCGTACAATTGCAGTTTTACGATGCCTATTTTTCTTCACTATTTCTGGCATTTGTAAAACCACATCTGGCTGTGGTATTTATAATTGTGCCTGGATGGCGAACTTGCTACGCGTTACATCATTTTTTTACGGGCATACCGTATAGCGGTTTCGCGCCATCGACCAAAGAGGATCGCCAAGCGCGGATGCCGGGGTCGTTCGGGGAGTGTTGAGTTGAAAACATTGATAGAATTGTTCTGGCAGCGATATGCGGAACTGAAAAGCGCCGTTGATCGCAACGATGCGCCGAAAATCGCCACGCTCGACCGCGAACTCGACAACCTTCTGGAAAGCATCACCAGCAGAAAGAACGCGTCTTCCGCTGAAATCCTCGAGCAGTTTCGCTTCGCCATCGATCTTCTCAACGAGGAGGCCGAGGATATCGGCTGCGTCCAGCGCAATTCTGAAGTCCTGCGCAAGCTCGTGGATCGCTATATCGGCGCGGGCCTTCCGCGTGATGGCAGCAACCCGGATGAGCATGGCGCCCAGTGGAGCCCCTATGTCATTCTCGATGAGGATCGGCTTGACGATCTGGATGAGCGCGTCGTCGTGGTTTCGCCGGGTTACCGCATCAATTACACCAATGCCGCAAACGCCGCCTCGCTGCACGCCAATGTCAGCGAAATCATCGGCAAGCACATAGCGGAACTGGTCGGCATTCATCACTTCCAGCAGGCCTTCCGCCAGAAGCTGGACGCATGCTTCAAGGGTGAAGCGGGCAAGTACACCTATGCCGAAGACACTGACGGCCATACCGTGGTCAAGTCTTTCGACATGTCTCCGTGCTACTCCCCGTCCTACAAGCTCGTTGGCGCTATCGTGGTGGTCAAGGAATTGCAGGATCGCCGCAGCCGCGCGGTGGCGTGAAAATGCGGACGCATTCTTAAGCTGAAATTGCTTTAGCTGTTTATTGAATTTCCTGCTGCCTCGCCGCGGGGACCCTACTATTTCTTGCACCGTGATGAAGACGTGCTTTGGTTGCTTCGGCGTGGCATTCGAGTATTTTATTTCGCTTATATCCTCTTTAAGTTGGGTTTCCGGGTGCAATCACGGTTCCCACAACTGATTTTGTTCATCCGTGAACGTCCCGCTCTCCAAGTGAACTGCTAAAATTGATATATTGACCTTCGTAACATGAAGAGTACTCATGTCTTCGGATAACTATTTTTGCGAGTAAAGCTAAATCCGGGGTGTATTCCTGAATTAGCGGGTGGGGAGTGGAATGGACACTGGATTACAGGGTCTCTTTCAGGCTTTTTCGATCAAGTGCGTGCAGTTGCGTAAGGCAGTGGACCAGGGTCAGGATGATCTTGTCCGGCTCGTTGATCGGGAGCTTGAGCCGATTATCGGCGATATATTGTCTTATCAGGGCCGCACGCCAGAAGAGGTGCACACGCAGCTCCAGTTCATCGCATCGCTGATACGTGAAGAGGCCGACGACAAGGCGGCTGTCATCCGCAGGGCAACTGCGATGTCTTCGCTGCTGGACAGATATATTCTTGGCGGCACCGTTCCCATCTCTGCGGGGGAGCGCTCGCCACCAGCACAGGTTCGAACGCCTCTTCAGGATATTTACGATCAATCCCTGTTCAATGAAGCCATTCTTGATAGCCTACCGGACCGCGTTGGCGTCATCACGCGGGATTACCGCTATCTTTTCACCAACCAGATCAATGCGCGCATTCTCAATAGAAGCCCGTTGTCCATGATCGGGTGCCACGTATCTGAATTTATCGGTGACGAAAGTTTCCGCACGCAGGCAAAGCCCGCCTTCGATCGCTGCTTTGCGGGCGAGAAGATCGACTACATCCATCACGGCTATCGCAACAAGAGAGAATTTGCCACGCGCTGCCGGATGACACCGCTTCGCGCGTCCAACAATCAAATCATCGGCGCGGTTATCGTGCTGCAAGGCGCAGAAGACATGATGGCGCTGGAGCGGGGTTGATCCGCCTTAGCCGCCGCTCAGCTTGCCGATGATCCAGCCCAAAGAATAGGGCGCATTGGTATCGAGGATCAGCCTCGCAGCCATTGCGATGCAGGAAACGACCAGAAGCGGGCGGATGATTTTCGCCCCGTTCTTCATGGCCAGCTTGGAGCCGACCTGCGCGCCGAGGAACTGGCCGAGACCCATCACCAAGCCCAGCTTCCACAGTATCGCGCCATTGAGCGTGAAAATCAGGAAGCCGCCGAAGTTGGAACCGAAGTTCAAAAGCTTCGTATGGGCGGTGGCCTTCAGCATGCCGAAACCGGCAAGCCCGACAAAGGCCAGCATATAGAACGAGCCCGCGCCAGGCCCGAAAATGCCATCATAAAATCCGATCAGCGGCACGACCGTCAGACCGAAGAGGAACGGCGTGATCCGGCGGTGGCTGTCGATGTCGCTGAGGTTCGGCTTCAGCGCGAAATAGATTGCAATCGCCACAAGCAGGAAAGGCATGATCGCCCGCAAAATATCCGCTGGCACGAAGGATGCGGTGAATGCGCCTGCCATGCCGCCGATCAAGGCCATCAGCGCCATCGGGAATTGCTCCCTCAAATTCACATGGCCTTTACGAGCATAGGCGATTGTTGCCGAAGCGGAGCCGAATTGCGCCTGCAATTTATTCGTCCCCAACGCCTCGAGCGGTGGTATTCCCATGATCAGCATTGCGGGCAGCACGATCAGACCTCCGCCACCGGCGATGGAATCGACGAAACCGGCAAAGATCGCAACAAGGAAGAGGATGAAGAAGAGCTGGAAAGTGAGTTCGAACACGGGAAGAAATTCCGGGGAGGGGGTGATGTTGTTGGCCGCTTGTGGCACCGAATTGCCCGTCCCGCAACCGCTATTCAAAGCCGTTGCGTTCCCTCTCATGGAAAAGATTGCGCCCGCCGCACATCAGGTTATTGTGCCCACCAAATCGCCCGCAGACATTTGGCGGCATTCGAATGAGGACAGGTATGCATAAGGTAATTTTCGACACGGACCCCGGCATCGATGACGCAATGGCGCTGCTGTTTCTGCACCGCCACCCCGATATCGATCTCATCGGCGTCACCACCGTTTTCGGCAATGCGCCTATCGACATCACCACACGCAATGCGCTTTACCTGAAGCAGCAATGGGCTTTCGAAGCGCCTGTCGCCAAGGGCGCTGGCGTTACCTTCGATCCTTCGCGTCCTGAAGGCCATTTCCCGACCTTCATTCACGGCGAAGATGGCCTCGGCAATATCGGCGTGCCGGAAACGGTCGATCTGCCGCTCGATCCGCGCGCGGCGCATCACTTCATCATCGATACCGTCAAGGCCAATCCGGGCGAAGTGACGCTGATTGCTGTTGGCCGTATGACGAACCTTGCGCTTGCGCTGAAGGCCGATCCCGATTTCGCCGCGCTGGTGAAGGAGGTCATCATCATGGGTGGCGCCTTCGATATCAACGGCAATGTCAGCCCCGCCGCGGAAGCCAATATTCATGGCGATCCCGAAGCTGCCGATCTGGTTTTCACCGCCCCTTGGCGTGTCACCGTCATCGGCCTCGACGTCACGACGAAGACGGTCATGACGTCTGCGTTCCTCGCCGATATGGTCAAGGAAAACGGTGCCGCCGTTCAGCTTCTGTCGGATCTGTCGCAGTTCTACATCGAGTTCTACAACACCCGCACCGGCGATGGCATGGTGGTGCATGACGCCTGCGCCTGCGTCTACCTCACCAACCCGGAACTGTTCGAGACGCGCAGCGGCGCGATTCGCGTCGTCTGCGGCGGTCTTGCCGATGGTCAGACGATCCAGAAGCCGGATGGCACCGCGTTTCCGCCCGGTCATTGGGATGGCCATCCCAGCCAGAATGTCTGCGTGAAAATCGAACCGGATCGTGTGCTTTCGGTCATTCGCGCCGCAATTGTGCGGGGCGAACGCGGCTGATTGATCGCACGGATCGTTCTCGGTAAGGCTTTGCCTTGCAATTTGCGAGAATCTGGCGTTATGCAAGCGAGATTGTATCGGCGCATTGCTGCTGCCCGGCAATACATCATCAAAGTGACCGGCGTGATGCCGGTCCCTGATTGGCCGGGCTTCGGAAAAGCAATTCGTGTTTTCCGGCGCATGCGCTACAATGAATGACACAGGTCCGATTTGTTCGTGTCGGCTGTGTTTCCAACCAAACAACGAACGTATTGTGGACCGGCCAACCCGGTCCATTTCCATGAGGAAAGAGATGGAAGAGTTTCACAAGGTCAAGCGTCTGCCGCAGTATGTTTTCGAACAGGTCAACCGTTTGAAAGCCAGCGCGCGAGCGGGTGGCGCGGATATTATCGACCTTGGCATGGGCAATCCTGATCTGCCGACACCGAAGGCAATCGTCGACAAGCTTTGCGAAGTCGTTCAGGACCCGCGCACGCACCGTTATTCTTCCTCCAAGGGCATTCCCGGCCTTCGCCGCGCGCAGGCTGCTTATTACGCACGCCGCTTCGGCGTGAAGCTGAACCCGGATACACAGGTCGTGGCCACCCTCGGCTCCAAGGAAGGCTTTGCCAATATGGCGCAGGCCATCACGGCGCCGGGCGATGTTATCCTCTGCCCCAACCCGACTTACCCGATCCACGCCTTCGGCTTCCTGATGGCAGGCGGCGTCATCCGCTCGATGAATGTCGAGCCTGACGAAACCTTCTTCGGCCCGCTGGAACGTGCGGTTCGCCATTCCATTCCAAAGCCGCTGGCGCTGATCATCAACTACCCGTCCAACCCGACGGCGCATGTTGCATCGCTGGATTTCTACAAGGACGTCATCGCATTCGCGAAGAAGCATGATCTTATCGTGCTGTCCGACCTTGCCTATTCGGAAATCTACTTCGATGAGAAGAACCCGCCGCCGTCCGTTCTGGAAGTGCCGGGCGCTATGGATGTGACGGTTGAGTTCACCTCCATGTCCAAGACCTTCTCCATGCCCGGCTGGCGCATGGGCTTTGCCGTCGGCAATGAGCGTTTGATCGCGGCGCTGACCCGCGTGAAGTCCTACCTCGATTACGGCGCGTTCACGCCAATTCAGGTTGCGGCAACGCATGCGCTGAACGGCGATGGCTCCGATGTTGCGGAAGTTCGCAATGTCTATCGCCGCCGTCGCGATGTCATGGTCGATACGTTCGGCAAGGCCGGTTTTGAAATCCCGGCACCGGCTGCCACCATGTTCGCATGGGCGAAAATCCCGGAAAAATTCCGCCATCTCGGTTCGCTTGAATTTTCCAAGCTTCTCATCGAGAAGGCCGATATCGCGGTTGCTCCGGGTGTCGGCTTCGGCGAAATGGGCGACGATTACGTTCGCCTCGCGCTTGTTGAAAACGAGCACAGAATTCGCCAGGCGGCGCGCAATCTCAAGCGCTTCCTGTCGACTGCGGACGATACGTTGCACAACGTCGTTTCGCTTAACGCCCACCGTTAAGGGCAACCCGCCAAGGTGGCCGGTCCCGGCCACCTATTTTTTTATATCAGATCAGGAATATACCCATGGCAGATTCATTGAGAATCGGCATAGCGGGACTCGGCACCGTCGGCTCCTCGCTCGTGCGCATCCTCCAGCAGAGAAGCAACGAACTTGCAATTACCTGCGGACGCGCAATTGAGATTATTGCTGTCAGCGCGCGCGACCGTTCGCGCGACCGCGGCATCGATCTCAAGGGTATTACCTGGTTCGATACGCCGGAAGAACTGGCCGAAAAGGCCGAAATCGACGTGTTCGTGGAACTCGTCGGGGGTGCTTCCGGTGCCGCTGAAAATGCCGTGCGTGCAGCACTTGCCCGCGGTCTCCATGTGGTGACGGCCAATAAGGCGCTGCTGGCCAAGCATGGCGTGGAGCTGGCAAAGCTTGCGGAAGAGAAGGGCGCTCTGCTCAACTTCGAAGCGGCGGTCGCGGGCGGCATCCCGATCATCAAGGCGCTGCGTGAATCGCTGACCGGCAACCATGTGTCGCGCATTTACGGCATCATGAACGGCACCTGCAATTACATCCTGACCAAGATGGAGAAGGAAGGGCTTTCCTTCGAAGCCTGCCTCAAGGAAGCGCAGCGGCTGGGCTATGCGGAAGCCGATCCGGCTTTCGATATCGAGGGCAACGACACGGCACACAAGCTGGCCATCCTCACCACGCTTGCCTTCGGCTCGAAGATTGCGGCGGACGACATCTATCTGGAAGGTATCACCAATATCTCCATCGAGGATATTCAGGCTGCTGCCGATCTCGGATACCGCATCAAGCTTCTGGGCGTTGCGCAGCTCACCGAATCCGGCATCGAACAGCGCGTTCACCCGACCATGGTGCCGCTCGATTCCGTCATCGCGCAGGTGGATGGCGTGACCAATGCGGTTGCCGTGGAATCAGATATTCTCGGCGAGCTGCTGATGGTCGGCCCCGGCGCGGGCGGCAATGCCACGGCCTCCGCCGTTCTGGGTGATGTCGCAGACATCGCCAAGAGCCGCCCCGGCGCACAGCAGGTGCCGGTGCTCGGCCGCCCCGCGAAATCGCTGACCGAATACCGCCGCGCCAAGATGAAGAGCCACGAAGGCGGCTACTTCATTCGCCTGACGGTGAAGGACAAGGCAGGCGTCTTCGCCTCCATCGCAACGCGGATGGCCGAGAACAACATCTCGCTCGAATCCATCGTCCAGCACTCCCGCGTGCAGACCGAGGGCGGCGCCCAGACAATCATCCTCGTTACCCACGCCACGATGGAAGACGCCATCCGCAAGGCGGTGAAGGCCATCAAGGGCGAAAAATACCTCGTCAGCGAACCTCAGGTCATCCGCATCGAACGGACGTAATCTTCTTTCGCTAAGTTTCGACACCCCCGGTTTTGGCCGGGGTGTCATCTGGAACATAAAGATCGCTGCATAGCTTCCAGCCCTGATCGCAGATCTCGCATATAAGGCATCAAAAATAACTTGCCTTTACCGCCCATATGCCCGCTAGATCATGAGACCACAAATGGGAGAGACTTCGATGGCCAAGGGTCAAATGCGCAGCAACAAGGAAGTCAGAAAGCCGAAAAAAGACAAGGCGGCCCCTGCCGCTGCGCCAACACTCGGCTCGCAAATGAAAAATAGCGATAGCACCGCGAAGAAAAAGTAATTCGACGCCGCAATCCGCTTGCGCCTATCCTCTCCCCCATCATCCTGAGCCTGCCGAAGGAGTGGGAGAGGATAGAAAGCCTCGATCTTCGCAAAGCGAAGTCCTAGGTTTTCTCGGGTAGAGGGGTTCTCCCTCTCAAACAAAATGTCAAAAATCCCGGCCAGCTCATTCCAAGCCTCGCCGTTCACGCGGCAGCATCTGCCCGTGGCTTGATCTTCTTCATTCTCTCCATAACCCTTTCAGGCCATGGCATTTCGGACGGGGCGCTGAAAGTTGCCTCGTTTGGTAGTTTAGTATGTGGCACCTCTCAGCGCCCCGTTCGGCTCTTTAGGCAGAGCCGCAATCCTCTTGCCACGGCTGGCAGAACCCGGATGACAAGGGGAAAAACCTTGCCGGAGAACCGGTCGGACTTGATCAAGGCCCAACCCTTCCCATCCGGGTGCGATGATGGTTGCCCGCCATCGCCCTGCCAGTTCAGCCACACCTGCCTTCGAGGATGCGGGCGCCGAACATCTCGTACAGCCCGTAGTCCCGATCCGTTTTCCGCAAGGCTCTCACCCGCCAGCACGTTTCGAGTGCTGGCCAGATGGTTACCTTACGATCCGTCCGCTCACCTTTTCGGGGTGAACGGGGCAGATGCAGCGTCTTCCTGTGTACCGCCTGACTTTCGCTTCTATCTTCATGATCGCGTTCGACCATGAGACGATGAGCTGTCGGTACGCCCGGCGGCGAAATCCTGACGGATGGATCGAAACTCGGCAGCCGTTGTTCGCACTGCCGCTTGTCGATCCGGCCAGGTCGGGCATCGGGAGAACTGCGCCAGCCGGTCCGAAACCGACGCCATGTCCTCCTCCCGTTGCCGCCGGGGGGATTGCTGCTCGACCCTGAGAATGGAGAGGCTGCGTAACCTCTTCACCCCCAGCACCGACCCCGCCTCGCCGCAACGCCTTGCGGTGTATCCGCGGCGGGATGAGGGGAGTGTACGGGTGGTTTTGGGTGTGGGGAGAAATGTTGGGGGGATTTTTTTTTGGTTTTTTGGAAAAATTCGTGGTGCTGGGGTTGGGGCGGGTCACTATGTGGGCGTGCTGATGCAGCCGTAATCGGCAACAAGGCTAAAGCACCCACTACCGTCATCCTCGGGCTTGACCCACTGCTGTCCGGCTTAGATTCCTGGGCGTTTTATGCAAAGCCAGAGGCTTGAGGAAAGACGGTAAATCCACCCGCACCGTCATCCTCGGCCTTGTGCCGAGGATCTACCAACATCAACAAAATCAATCGGTTGCAGATCCTCGGGACAAGCCCGAGGATGACGGAGGTGGGTTTTGCGAGGCCCATCGCCCCCGGCAAATTCGTTTTCTAATAACGACGTCCACATCGCAGAAAAACATCCAAAGTGGACCAGGACCAATGGCTTAAGGCTACTCCGAAAATCTAAAGCGGACAGTAGTGGGTCAAGCCCGAGGATGACGGGGGGGGGGAAGCGGATACCCCTCACCAAGAAAACCTAGGACTTCGCTTTGCGAAGTCGAGGTTTTCTATCCTCTCCCACAGGGGGCCTGTTGCAAAACCCTACGGATATGATTCACTCTGTTCGTGAGCGATCGAAGGGGTGTTTGGATGGCGATGAAGAGCGGTTCTCAGTTCAGCTTTGCGGATGCGCTTGTGACGGTGCGCAGTGGGCCGGACCGGTTGGGCAAGCTGTTGTCGGTGGTGAAGTGGTATCGCTTCGAGAAGGTGCTGCGGTCGCTTGAACCTGATGGGGAGACTGGCGGTCGGCCTGCCTATCCTGTTCTGACGATGTTCAAGGCTTTGATGCTGCAGCAGCTTTACGGCCTGTCCGATGCGGAACTGGAGGAGGCGATCTATGACCGCCTTTCCTTTCGCCGCTTTTGTGGCATTGGCCTCGATGAGGCTGTTCCCGATCACACGACACTGTGCCGCTTTCGCAACCGGCTGGTGGAACGGAAACTTCTGGAGAAGCTGTTTGGCGAGCTTGACAGGCAGCTCGATGCCGCAGGCCTGATCCTGCGGCGCGGCACGATGCTGGATGCGACTGTCATCGAGACGCAAGCTGCTCGCCCGCCGCGTGCTCAAGATACGAACAACGGTGCCGAAGGCACTGAAGACAAAGAAGACAAGGTGCAGACGAGCGCACGCGATCCGGATGCGGCGTTTACCCGGCGCAAGGGTCGGCAGGGTTCGAGCTATGGTTACAAGGCCCATGTGGGCGTGGATGAAGGTTCGGGCCTGATCCGGCGGGTGATCACCACGCCGGCCAATATCAACGATACCGTGCCTGCCGATCTGCTGATCGTGGGCGACGAGACGCGGGTTCTGGGCGACAGCGCCTATCACACACATCAACGGGCCGCGATGCTGAAGGAGCGCGGGATTTTCTGCGGTCTGATGAAGCGCCCCAACAAGCATCACCCTGTTCTCAAAGCCGCAGCCCGCCGTTTCAACCGTGCCGTGGCCAGACGACGCGCTGCGGTCGAGACGACCTTTGCCACGCTCAAGCGCCGCATGGGGCTGAGCCACATTCGCTACATCGGTCTTGCCAAGGCATCCGCCCAGGTTCTGCTTGCGGCCATGGCGTTCAACATGCGCCGCTGGGTGACGCTGAGCGCGTGAGCCGAGGGGAGAACTGTGTCCGCAGTTCAGCCATATCACCCATCAACCAGCCTACACGAACCTAGAACCGCCCCTCGATAGGAAGGGCGGTGGCCAAGGTGATTTGTCGTTTGGCAATCAGCTTATGTCGGAAGTTACGCAACGGTCCCACAGGGGGAGAGGAAAATGTGCCGCACCGTCTCGGCCTTTCTCACGCTCTCATAGTAGTGTGACCATCTCTTCCCCTTCTGAGCCTGTCGAAGGGGTGGGAGAGGAAGAAAAATCATGATCTTAGCGTAGCTAAGTCATAGATTTTTCAGGTGAGGGGTTTTGCCGGAAACGTCACAAAATCAACCGGAACTTTGCGAAACCTTCTGCGCCGTCGCCGGCTTCTTCGATTTTTGCGCCTTTGACATCCTTCGCATACTGGCGGCCTTTGGGGCCGGTTTCGAAGATGGCTGTTGTGTCTGCCACCCGGGCGAAGGACCAGTTGTCGTCGGCGGAGGGGTTGATGGTGCCCTGATCGATGATGTAGCGGACGATGACGTCGCGGTTGGTATCTGGGGCGACGAAGATGATTTTGTCGGAGCCGATGGCGGGGAACTTGCCACCGCCGCTGGCGCGGTAATTGTTCGTCGCGACAACGAATTTCTGTTCCGGATCGATCGGCTTGCCCTGGAATTGCAGGTTGACGATGCGGTTGCTGTTCGGGTTCACCGCCTTGCCGTCCTTATCGAACTTCGCCGGTTGCGAGACGTCGATCTGGTAGGTCACGCCATCGATGACATCGTAATTATAGGACGGGAAGTCGTTGTTGAGCAGCGGCGCGTCCTTTGAACCGGCCTTGACCGTGTTGAACATGCCTGCCGACATTTCCAGCCAGTCCTTAACCTGCGCGCCGTTGATAAGAACGGCCTGCACGGTGTTTGGATAGAGATAGAGGTCCGCGACATTCTTGATGGCAATGTCACCGGCGGGGACATCGGTGTAGTAATCCGCACCGCCGCGACCGCCGGCCTTGAAGGGGGCTGCTGCGGAAAGAACGGGCAAGTCCTTATACTGGCCGTCCTTCAGCATATCCTTGATGTACCAGGTCTGCGCGTTGGACACGATCTGGACGGAGGGGTCATCCGCGACCAGTGCGAAATAGGAGTAGAGCGGCGCGGAGGTCTTGCCGACGGGGCGGCGGACATAGGCCAGCGCTGCCTCGTGATCCGTCTTTGCGGCGGCGATGACTTCCGGCTTGTCCTTCACATCGGCAACGATCTTCTTGTTGTCGTCTCGGTGGTAGATGGGGCGGGCTTCGGTGGTGAAGTCCACGATCTTCCAGCTCTTGCCGTCCTTTTCGAGCAGCAGATCGATGAGGCCCATATGTGAGCCCCAGAAACCGGCCATGACGGCGGGCTTGCCCATCAGCGTGCCCTTGACGGGATCCGCACCTTCTATGCCATCCCAGGTTTTCGGGCCGGGGAAGACCAGATGCTGGTGGCCGGTGAAGACGGCGTCGATGCCTTCGACGCCTGCCAGATAAAGCGAGGCGTTTTCCATGCGGTCGCTCTGGCCCTTGCCATCGATGCCGGAGTGGGACAGCGCAATGATGATATCCGCGCCCTGTTCCTTGATGATCGGCACCCAGGCCTTGGCGGCATCGACTATATCGCGCGTCTGGGCCTTGCCTTCGAGGTTCTTGGCATCCCACATCATGATCTGCGGCGGGACGAAGCCTATGATGCCGATCTTGATCGGGCTGCTGGCGCCAGAGCCGTCCTTGATCTGCTTGTCCAGGATCACGTAGGGCTTGAAGAAGAGATCGTCCTTCTTCGGATCGGACGCGAGTTCGCCCTTGGTCAGGTTGGCGCAGACGTAAGGGAAATTCGCGCCGCCCAGCGTGTTGAACATGAAATCGAGCCCGTAATTGAACTCGTGATTGCCGAGCGTGCCGCAATCGTAACCCAGCACGTTCATGGCATTGATGACCGGGTGCTTGTCGCCCGCCTTCATGCCGCGCTCATAGGCGATGTAATCCCCCAGCGGGTTGCCCTGAAGGAAATCGCCATTGTCTACCAGCATGGAGTTTCCGGCTTCGGCACGGATGCTGTCGATGATGGACGCGGTGCGGGCAAGACCCAGCGTGTCGTTCGGCTTGTCGGCGTAATAATCGTAAGGGAAGACGTGGACGTGAATATCCGTGGTTTCCATGATGCGCAGATGCGCCTGGTTGCCTTGAGCGCGCGCAGCAAATGGATGCAGCATGACCAGCGCGGAGGTGGCTGCGAAGCCACTAAGAAGAGAACGACGCGTGATTGGGTGAAGGCCGATAAGCGAAGACATGGAAACTCCCCGAATGAATTCAACTGCCCGTAAAGACGCTGGGCAGGGTAGAATGAATTGCAGAGGAGTCCATCACCAAAATGACAGCCGTCTGACTTGTCCCGCTTTTTTGAACCGGACGATAAAAATTCTGCGCGGCTATCGTGTCCAGGTTAGCCCGCCAGTGTGGGCTTCACCTCCTCATGGAAGAATCGGAAATAGGATGAAAGCTGAGCGAGCGTGTTGGTGGAAAGCTGCAGGCTGAGGCCGAGCCGGTTGGCGTGTTGCCATTGCACCGTGCCTTCGATGAAGCCCAGATCCTCGCTCTGTACTTTCACGCGGCTGCCCTTTGCGGCGGCGAAGGGGCCGTCCATCTCCAGCGCCATGCCGGTTGCGGAAAGGTCTACGACGCGGCCTTGGACAGACTGGCTGAAATACTGAACCTTTCCATAAATGCGCGTCTTGCTGCGGCCTGCGCCGCGATTGCTCATCGTCATGTTTCCTGTCACGGATGCCTCCATTTTGTTTGGACCCATCATGGCAGGCGGAGGTTGAGAGCGGCTTAGGATATTGCTTAAAATTGAAGCGGGGTGTTTCAGAACGGTTCCGCTTCAATACCGGAATGATACGGATGCGCTCGGTTCGGAGCGCTGCCTTATTTGCGTTGCTTCTTTGCCGCTATGGCTGTGAAACGCGTCTCTTTCCACGCGTTTCTTATATGACGAGGCAACCAGCCCATTGCTTGTGCCGTTTACTTTAGCAATCAATCTTGCGTCTCGTTCTGGAAAGTTGACGTAAATGCTGCGCAGGTTTTGGACCGTTTTACCGGTCGCCGTTCTATCTCTCGTTTCACCTGCTGCGCATGCGCAAGTTGCCCCGGCGCTGGATGATCTTTCCGACGAGCAATTGCAGCAGACTGTGAATTTCGTCATCGGCAACGCCATTTTCGGCGTTTATCACGAAGCAGCGCAGATGCTGATTTCCGACTTTTCGCTGCCAGCTTCTGATGGCGGCAAGGATTCTGCGGATGAGCTTGCGGCAACCATGATGCTGGAAGCCAATGAGGAGTGGCTGGACACGGCAATCGTGAACGCTACGGACAGCTGGTATCTGGCACGCGGGGCGGATCAACTGCCGGACCATAATGCGCCGCTTCACTCCGTGCTGGTGCCCAATACCGAGCGTGACAGGCAGATGGCCTGCCTGATGGTTGGCAAGGATGCGGAAGGCTATGGCGATCTGGCGGAGATGATGGGGCTGCCCAAGGCCGACTGGAAGTCCTGCGAAACCGCCTATCCGCAGGCTGTTGCGCGGTGGAATGAGGTTCTGAAGCCGCATGTGAAGACGCCCGGCACCACAAAATTCATCACCAATTACGAGCCTGCGCGCGATCCCTTCCTCGACATCTATGCAACGATGGTAAAGGAATCCAAGGTTCTCGACCTGATCGCCCGCGGCTTTAGCGCCTATGGCCTGAAGGGCGAGGTGAAGCTGACGGCACGCAGCTGCGGTAGGCCGGATGCATACTGGTCTGCGGAAAAACGCGAAATCACCTATTGCTATGAGCTTGCGAAATTTCATGGCGAGCTGATTGCCGCGCATCTTCTGGGCGGCGGCAGCGAGAAGGAAAGCGAGCCTGCAAAGGAAATTCCGACAGCCGTCAATCTCGGTCAGGAATTGTAAGCGCCGCAAACTCTGATAGCTTTCTCTTACAAGATGAGGAGGCTTTTTATGTCGCGGCTCGTTGTTCGCAGTTTTTCGATTTCACTGGATGGATATGGCGCTGGCCCGGACCAGAGTCTTGAGAACCCGCTTGGCGTGAATGGCAAGACGCTGCACCAGTGGGCGTTCGAAACGCGCACCTTCCGCAAAATGTTCGGTCAGGATGGCGGATCGACCGGCGTGGACGAAAGCTTCGCTTCCAAAGGCTTTGAGAACCTAGGCGCCTGGATTCTGGGTCGCAACATGTTCGGCCCGGTGCGCGGAGAGTGGCCGGATGAGGAGTGGAAAGGCTGGTGGGGCGACGAGCCGCCGTACCACGTTCCCGTTTTCGTGCTGACCAACCACCCGCGCGCCTCCTTCGATATGAAGGGCGGAACGACATTCCACTTCATCACCGGCGGCATCGAGGAAGCGCTGGATGCGGCAAAGGCCGTGGCCGGGGAAAGGGATGTGCGGCTGGGCGGTGGCGTCTCGGTGATCCGACAATATTTGCAGGCGCAACTGATCGATGAGCTGCATCTGGCGCAGAGCCCGGTGCTGTTGGGCAAGGGTGAGAATTTGTTCGATGGGCTGGATTTGCCGGAGCTTGGGTATCGGTGTCGGGAGACGGTGCGTGGGGAGAATGCGGTGCATTTGGTGATTGGGCGGGGGTAAATTCAGCCCAGAAGGGCGGAGCTCAATCTCGCCCTAAAACGAACTCATCCACTGTCGCAAGAATGACGAGAAGCAAAAAAAGACCCAAAGCGATTTTCAATATCAAGAGATCATGAGGAAGCGTTTTTCTCAGCGCGGCAATATACCATTCGAAAAATCTACGCATGGCTCGTCTCTTTAATGCTCTCTAAAGCTTCATAGTCGGTTTCGATTGCGTTCGCTGATGCTTATTCGCGCTAGCTCCGGCTGCAGCTCTCTGACTTTTTGCTCGACGGTGACCCACATCTCACCCCCGCCGTGAAATCTCCAGATACTCGCTATCCGTCAATGGTTCCACCCAGGCCTCATAGGTGCTGACGGGGGAGAAGCCCATCATTTGGTAGAGCTGGAGGGCGCGGGGGTGGTCCAGCGTGTTGGTGGAGACGGTGACTTTTTTGGGGTTGTCCTGCCAGACGGAATACAGCGCCTGCAGCAGGAACCATTTGCCCACGCCAGCGCCGATGGCTTCTTCCATCAGGCCGAAATAGGAAAGCTCGGTGACGTCGTCGCTGCCCTTGTTGAATTCGAAGAAGCCTGCGGGTGAGCCGTTGAGGTAAAGCACGGTGACGCAGTTTTTCGGGTCGTGCAGTACGGCAGAAAGCTCGGCGTCGCTCATGCGCATGCGCTTCTGCCAGTGCCAGCGCTTGCCGACGCGCCAGTAGAGGTAGCGATAGAAATGCAGCGGTATGTTCGTCGTGCGCATGATCGCGGTCTGGATATTGACTGGCACGGGCAAGCTGACCTTCGGTGCGGAGGTCATTTCCAGTTGGGTGACATGAGCCTTTAGCGGGCCATGCGGGCGGACGGGCAGGGGCTCTGCGGGGCCGGTAACGACGGGTGTTTCCTGCTTGGAACCCCATTCGGACCATGAGCCGTCATACAGCGAATTGTCGGAATGGCCGAGCGATTCCAGGGCGAGTGTGATGACGGCGGCGGTGACGCCGGAGCCGCAGCTGGTGACGACTGGCTGGGAAAGATCGATACCCGCTTCCGCAATCATCTTGCGGATGGCCGGGAGATCCTTGAAATGGCCGTTTTCGGAAAAGGCGGTGGCGGGCAGGTTGCGTGCGCCGGGCATATGGCCGGAGCGCATACCGGCACGCGGCTCGGCCTCGTCACCGGTAAAGCGACCGGCACCGCGGGCATCGGCAATCTGCTTCTGCCCGGCATCGACCACGGCGCGCATATCGGAGAAGGATGTGACGCGGCGGGCGTTGAAATCGGCGTGGAAGGTGGCGGGTTCCACCTGCGGTGCTTCCGTCTCGAGCGGTTTGCCAGCGGCCTTCCAGCCATCGAGGCCGCCATCCAGCACATAAACCTTCTCGGCCCCCATGACGCGCAGCATCCACCAGACGCGCGGCGCTGAGAAGAAGCCGGGGCCGTCATAAACGACGATCGTATCGGTCTCTTCGATGCCGAGCTGGCCGACGGCTTCGGCGAAAAATTCGGGCGAGGGCAGGGAGTGCGGCAGGCCGGTATCGTGATCGGCAATCACATCCTGATCGAAGAAGACGGCGCCGGGAATGTGACCGGCGGCATATTCCTGTTTACCGTCACGCTTATGGGCGGGCAAATACCAGGAGGCATCCACAACGCGGAAATGGGGTGTGCCAAGCTGCTGCTCGACCCAATCCGCCGAGACGACGAAACGGCTTTTATCGGTGCTCACGGTGTTTCTCCCAGAAATAGGACGACTTAATCAGGCAGCGTCGGCGGGCTTGCCGAAGCGGATACGGAAACGACGGTTTTCCTTGCCCTTCTTTTCGATCTTGGCGATGTAGATTTCGCCGATTTCCTCAGTCTTCAAGACATGAGTGCCCCCACAGGGCTGGCTGTCAACCGAAGAATTCTCGCCAATGCAGACGAGGCTGACGCGGCCCATGCCCACAGGCGGGCGGACATTCTTCGATTTGACGAGCTCCGGATTGGCTGCCAGTTCCTCGTCGGTAATCCACTGCACGTAAACCGGGTGGTTCTGCGCCACGAGCTCTGCAAGCTTCGCGGTGATCTCATCCTTGTCGATGGTTTCCGACATGTCGAAATCAATGCGCGATTCCTCTTCACCCACCGCAGCGCCAGTGACCGGCCAAGGGCAAAGAACGGAAAGAAGGTGGCAGGCCGTGTGCATGCGCATGAGCTTGTGACGGCGCGACCAGTCGATGTGCGCCGTCAGCTTTTCGCCGACTTGCGGCGAAGGCTGGCCTTCCAGCGGAACGTGGATGATGACGCTCTTATCTGCGCCATTCTTGGTTACGCCAAGCTCGATCTTCGAGCCATCGGCGCGCTCAAGAAAACCCGTATCGCCCGGCTGGCCGCCGGATGTGGCATAGAAACAGGTCCGATCCAGTTCTATGCCGCCATCTTCGTGGACTGCCGTGACCACCGCTTCGCAAGTTGAAAGATAAAAGTCATCACGAAACAGGGCATTCACAGGCATTGGGCATTGACCTCAGACGGTTTCGTACGGAACCGAAACCTCCCTCTTTTCCGTCAACCATGTGGGAAGGGGAAGACCCTTGGACCGCAGGAAATCCGGGTTGAAGAGCTTGGACTGGTAACGGTTACCGTAGTCGCAAAGTATGGTGACGATTGTATGCCCCGGACCGAGGTCGCGGGCAAGCCGAATTGCACCGGCAATGTTAATGCCCGACGAACCGCCAAGGCACAAACCGTCCTTTGTCACCAGATCGTAGAGGATCGGAAGGGCTTCCGCGTCCGAAATGCGATAGGCGAAATCCGGCGTGAAACCTTCCAGATTGGCGGTGATACGACCCTGACCGATGCCTTCGGTGATGGAGGAGCCTTCGGATTTCAACGCGCCGTTTTTGTAGAACTCGTAAAGGGCAGCACCTTCAGGATCTGCAATGCCGATCTTGATATCGGGGTTGAAATCCCGCAGGCCATCCGCCACGCCTGCCAGCGTGCCACCGGAGCCGACCGCGCAGATGAAGCCATCCACCTTGCCATCCGTCTGGTCCCAGATTTCAGGTGCCGTGGTTTCGATATGCGCCTGACGGTTGGCGATATTATCGAACTGGTTTGCCCAGACTGCGCCGTTCGGGTCCGTCTCGGCCAGTCGCTTTGCAAGCCTGCCGGAAACCTTCACATAGTTGTTCGGGTTGGAATAGGGAGCCGCCGGAACCTCGACAAGCTGCGCGCCGAGAAGCTTCAGCGCATCCTTCTTTTCCTGGCTCTGGGTTTCAGGAATGACGATGACCGTCTTGTAACCCAGCGCATTGGCCACCAGCGAAAGGCCGATGCCGGTGTTGCCCGCCGTGCCTTCGACAATGGTGCCGCCGGGGCGAAGCTGACCGCGACGTTCCGCATCGCGAATGATATAAAGCGCTGCGCGATCCTTGACCGACTGGCCGGGATTCATGAATTCGGCCTTGCCGAGAATTTCGCAGCCCGTAGCCTCAGATGCTGCCTTCAGACGGATGAGCGGTGTGTTGCCGATTGCGGTTAGCACAGAGGTATGAATGGTCATGATCGGGCCTTCTTGCCAGTCAGCGATTATGATGTCAGCGATGATGCCTATGTCGTTATCTATCGCGGTTGTGACAAGAAATTATCTTCTGGTGAATAGGGTTCCCACGCAAAATATTGCCCAGCCCCCTTTTATTCACTCTTCTTGATATCCGAATAGGCGCTGAGCGCGCGCTGGCGTGCCTCGTTATGATCCACAATCGGCTTCGGATAGGTCTTGCCGAGTTCGATGCCAGCTTTCGCAAGCACGTCCTTCGGGGCATCGAAAGGTTTGTGGATGAACTTGCGGTCCAGCTTTTCGAGCTCGGGCACGAAGGTTTTCACATATTCGCCGTCACTATCGAATTTCTCGCCCTGAATGATGGGGTTGAAAATGCGGAAGAAGGGCGAGGCATCGGCACCCGAACCGGCCACCCACTGCCAGTTGCCCGCGTTGGACGCCGGGTCCGCATCCACCAGCGTATCGCGAAACCACTTCTCACCCTTGCGCCAGTCTATCAGCAGATGCTTGATGAGGAAGGAGGCCGTGATCATCCGCACGCGGTTATGCATGACGCCGTGCTTCCAAAGCTGGCGCATGCCCGCATCCACGATCGGGTAGCCCGTCATGCCCTTTTTCCAGGCGTTGAATTTGGCCGTGTCGGTCTTCCATTCGAAGGCGTCGAAACTGTCGTTCCAGTTCTTCTCGTCCAGCTTGGGGAAGTGGAAGAGGAGA
The DNA here is from genome assembly GCF_005145045.1 of Agrobacterium larrymoorei. NCBI lineage: Bacteria > Pseudomonadati > Pseudomonadota > Alphaproteobacteria > Hyphomicrobiales > Rhizobiaceae > Agrobacterium > Agrobacterium larrymoorei. The sequence goes on along the minus strand of NZ_CP039691.1, from coordinate 1,981,136 downwards.
TGGTAGCAGAACTCCCGCCAGACGATTTCCTTGCGGAAGCGGCTGATATCGTTGGAGGCGATGTGCTTCGAGAGACCCCTTGTGGCGTGCCAAAGCTGGGCAGGCGTGATTTCGCCCTGGGCAAGATGAGGGGAGAGCATGGAGGTTGCGGGCTTGGCCGGAAAATCACGGCCATTCTCATAACCCTTCAAGGCGGAATCGATGAAGTCCTCCAGCTTTTCATGGGCACCTGCTTCGCCGGGCGTCCAGATTTCGGAGAAATCCTTTGCCCAGTCGGGTTTTGTCGGCAGAAGTTTCCAGCTATCGAGCTTTTCTGATTTCGGCCAGCTGGAAGGCGCAGGCAGTTTGCGCGGTGCCGAGGTCGGCTCCTGCGGTTCCTCGCCGCCTTCGATTGCGCGCCAGAACGGCGTGTAGACACGGTAGGGGCCGCCGGTCTTGGTCTTGACCTTGGAGGGTTCATGCAGCAGATGCCCGGCGAAGCTTTCCACTTCCAGCCCATCATCGCGAAACTTCTGTTTCAGCGCGCTGTCGATTTCCATGCCATCGGGATCGTATCGGCGGTTCCAGAAAATGGCAGTGGCGCCCGTATCTGCGATAAGTGATTTCAGGGTCTTTTCGGCGTCTCCGCCGAGCAAAATCAGGCGGCTTCCGGCCTTCTCCAATGCTTGCGACAGCGCCGCCAGCGAATGATGCAGCCACCACTCCTGCGCACCGCCCAGCGGGCCGTTCGAGCCCTGCCTGTCTTCTCTGATGTAGACCGGAATGATTGGGCCGCCATGCTCTTTGGCTGCTGCCAGCGCGCGGTTGTCGGAGAGACGCAAGTCCTTGCGAAACCAGATGATTATCGGCGTTTCCTGTTTCGACATGGACCCTCTGCTTCACTTCGGTTTGAATGAGTGTTGATGACGTGATTACCCGTTCAGAGCGTATACTACGGGAATGAAATGCCTATGGTTTTTAAAGGGTGAATTTTATTGTTTTTAATCCATCCGAAGCGGAACCATATGTCGGGCTCAACGTTCTGGGCGAGTGAATTGAGTATGGAAGTCCAATCAATGATGCTGAATGACGTTAAGTGGGATGCGCCAGTGGTAATCTCCCTGGAGAATGGCGCGCCTCGAATCTTCAACGGCGTTTATGAGGCCTTTGATTTTCTGCAGCATGAATGGCCAAGCCGCCACGGCAAGGCTTATGAGCAAGCAACACGGCTTTGCCGCGCCTCGCTTATGGGAAGTGTTTCCGGTGAGATTGCGCGTACCGCATTCATCGAAGCAAGCCGTGATGCGAATTGCCTGCTGGAGAATCGGAAGCTGGCCTCGTAACCGAGCCGCCTGTCTGTTAGAGCGTTTCCTGAGTAAATGGCAACGTTCTGCCGGGCATCTTTCCGCCAGGCTCAAAGGCGATTGTCTCGACCGTACCTTTAGGTATGCTCTTCGCCAATCGCCATTGCCCTGACGAAAACCTGCTCCGGCAAAACCTCGCCATTTACTCAGGAAACGCTCTGAAGACAGATGAAAAGTTTCAGCCACCCGTCGCGTAACCGCCGGGTGGCTTTTATTTTGCGCTTACGCTGTATGCCAGTTCGCCGCTGGCGATTATTCGTGACACATCTTCGCCCCAGAATTGCGGCAAATAATGTGGGCTCAGCGCAAAAAAAATAGTTGCTGAAACGTTAATGCTGGCCGACACTTAGGCCAAACACGTTCGAAATGTGGCAGGGTTTTATGAGGCCTCGAACCGCCTATTCCATCGTCTCCACGGAGAAAGGCCACTGCGCATTTGCGTGGCATGAGGGCGGTGTCGTGCGCTTTCAACTGCCGCTGCCAACCCGAGCCGAGGCGCAAGCCCAGCTTCTGCGGCGACTGCCGGATGCTGAGTCCATGGAGCCCGATGCGGAGCGGAGCGATCTGGCAGGGCAGGTGAGGGCCTATTTCGCGGGCAAAAGGATCGAGTTTCTCACCGTTCGGCTCGATACAGGGGCTCAAACCACTTTCTTTACAAGGGTTTACGATTTCGTTCGCAGAATGCCGTGGGGCACATCCACGACATATGGCGCGATTGCGAAGGAACTCGGCGCGGGACCAGAGGGCGCGCGCGAGGTGGGGCAGGCGATGGCGAAAAATCCGCTGCCGCTTCTTATTCCCTGCCACCGCGTGCTGGCGGCGGGTGGAAAACTCGGCGGATTTTCCGCGCCTGGCGGTGCCGCCACGAAACAGCAGATGCTGGAGATGGAAGGCCTTTTCAAAAACAACGAAGAATTTGCACAAGCTTCGCTTTTTTGATAACTCCAAGGGCATCTTTGGGGCATAACGTTCCAATTTCGCCCATGTCTCGTCAAATTATCGCTAAATTGACAGCATAGACGGCGTTTCCAGCAGCCGCCGTGACGCGGATAATTTCGGTCCCCCGGCTGCTATACTTTGAATTGGCACACGTGACTTCGGCGGGGCTGGAGCGAAGATCCTGTGTGCTTTTAAAGGGCAAGAGTTTGAGAGTATCTGCGTTTCTTCTAGCCGCGGCGCTATGCGCTGCAGTTACCGCACCTGCTTCGGCAGGAATGTTGAACCAGGCCGAGAAATATTCCGGTCTTCATGAAGGCAAAAACAACAAGACGCTGAAGGCCATCCTCGGTGTCAATCCCCGGAAAACCCCATGGTGTGGGCATTTCCTCAGCGTCGTTGCTGAAAAATCCGGTCGCACGCCGCCCAAATCTTCAGGCTTTGCGAAATCCTGGTCGTCATTCGGTTATGCCGTTCCCGTTACCGGCGCGAAGCCGGGGGATGTGGTCGTTGTGAGAACGGGTAAGCGTTATCACGCTGGCATCTTGAAGAGCATGAGCGGAAAGACCGCTCAGATCCTCGGTGGCAATCAGTCCGGGCGAGTGCAGGTTTCGAACTTCAGCCGCAAGTCCATCGTTTCCGTGCGCCGCTAGAAAAGCGGCGCTGATCTTCGAATGGTCTAAGCTTCACGGCTGCTCGCGAGTTCCGGGAGCAGCATCGCGCTGATCGTCATCTTCCAGATCGGTCGCAACGATGAATGCGTCTTCATGCTGACGTGCCGCCTGCCGTCTTGCGCGCAGGCTCGTCAGCTCATCCGGGTCCATCTCCTGCTGATGCTGCGTCAGGTCGCCTTCGGTTTCAAAGCGCGCGACATCCTCGTCCTTGATGTCGAGATGATTGTCTTTTTCCTTGGTCATGACTTTCTCCCTTGTCGATAGGGAAACGGAAAGATCACGCCTTCGTTCCTTCAAAATTGAGGCTCGGCGGCAGGAACCAAACGAGTCTGCCGATGGTTTTTAGTGAAATCCAACCGGGAGAAGCACAATGGAAACTGATCGCGAATCCGAAATCCGCAAGAAAGCTTACGAAAAGTGGGAAACCGAAGGCCGCCGCGATGGCGATCACGACCGCCACTGGTCTGAAGCAGAGAAGGAATTCGAGGCGGCTGGCAATGGATCGGCAATGCCGGATACGGACGCCGCTGCACGCTCCGACAAATCGCCTGCGGTCGCTTCGCTCAATCAGGAACAGGCGAAGGACCAAGATGTATCCGAGGATGAGCTGGATGAGGGTCTAGAAGATACGTTTCCGGCAAGCGATCCGGTCTCTGCCACCAACACTGCCGTTTCAGGCCGCGCCGGCAAGCGCTGATCCGCTCAAGGCTTGAACTTTCTGGACGCGATCCAGATGAGAAACAGACACATCAAGGCGGTCGGCCAAAAGTCGGTCGCCTGATCCCACGACCATCTCCAGAAATAATATCCATCCAGATGCGGCGGCTTCATGTGAACCGAGACCTCGTAGTCCCGCTTCTCCCGCCCATGAAAATGCCCGGCTGCAGAGGCCAGCCCGGCAATTAGTGCCATGCGCCAGTTCAACAGCAGCCGGAAGATGAGAGCGACGATCAGCGCCATGATCGCGGCTTCAAGCATGTGACCCGCCCAATCCCAATTCTTCTGAATATAGGTCCAGTCGATGTTCAAGGGCTTGGCTCCTACATCAAATGACCGTCTTAATGGATGGCGGGCTCTTCGCCTTCCAGAAAGCTTCTGATGCCATCCTTCTCGCAGGTGGCGAGAAACTCTTCCCACGCATCCTTGTCCGTGGCGAAAGGCTCGTCCCAGGTCGTCACATCGTCGTCTTCGGAGATGACTTCCATGCGCCAATCCTGCTGCGTGCCAGCCGGGCGGAAGATATCGACAAGCACGGTAATGCCGTCATCCTCGAATTCTCCCGAAAACTCCGAGTGCTCCATCTTCTGCTTCTTGGACATATCAGCCTCCTGCACCTGTTGGCGCATCCGGCGCCAGATGCTCTTTATATTGTACGGTCTGTGACTGATCCGTGTCTATTTCCCCAGGCGACCGCAAAAGCCGCACACCGGGCCCACCAGCACCGGAGGTCTGGTTATCTTCGATGAAGGAAACCCCACCGCGCTGCAACGCCTCAGCGAGCGCCTGCAGCGCATCCGCCTGCGGACGTTCCCGCTCATCCTCGAATGCCGCGACAACACCACTGCCCACCGCCGCAGCTTCAGCCAAGGCCTCCTGCGACCAATTCAGCATGGCACGACCAGCCCGACATTGCGAAGCGGTAATCGACATGAGCGCAGCTTTCTCTTTCGACGGGATCGGCACACCCGATCAGTCCATGGATCGGTCGTACCGAATAAGTCGATCCACCGCAATGGAAAGGGAAGGGTTCGTACGGAACCAGCAACTCAAGGAATGGGCTTCCAGAAAACCTTCACACAAACGATATTCATTGGAGCAGCGCGAATTGCGCTGCGGTTTGTGAAACTCTTAGGATCAAGAGTGATGCGGCGAAATAGTAGGCCGTCCAACGCTCGCAATTATGCTTGCGATGGGGTTGGAAGCTTGATGCTTGGACGCTTCAAGAATTTAATAAGGGGTTTCTCAACCAAGTGGAATATGGCTACAGCCCCGACGATTGCAGCCGCCACCCCCAGCGCCGACGGTAAAAACGCGGTGCCAAAAAACTTGTGAACCGCGGCAGCAAAAAAAGCATGTGAAAGATAGAGGGAGTACGAAGCGTCTCCGACCTTTTGCACGGGCTTTAAGACTGGACTGGACCAATTTCCCATTCGTTCGATCGCTAGGCAGCCCGCGACTATCAACACTGCCGGTACACCCCAAACGAGAATTCTGTAGCTCGGATCGAACAGCGAGAAAACGTTCGTTGTGATAAGTGCCGCCACTCCAATTACAACAGCAGGCACCGCAAATTTCTCACCAAGAGAGAACCTCGACAACAAAAGCCCTGCGACGAATTCCAACAGCAAGTTCGACGTCCACAAAGTAAAGGCTGCATTGCTTGTTTCGAAGCCGTAACCAAGAAAAACCATCGCCAGCAGTGTCGCAGCCGTAAAAAGAATTGGTCTTCCGAACGAGATTCCGATTGCGAATACAATGTAGAAGAACACTTCCAAATTAAGCGTCCATCCAACAACCATCAACGGCCATGTGTGCCCGGTTTCATCCCAGTAAGGAATGAAAAGAAGCGACTTGATCAACCTGACTGCATCAAATGTAAAGTTTGAATAGACGCCTGCAATTGCACCAGCGCACATGGCGAATGTGAATAGCCAGTATAGGGGAGCAATTCTAATTGCACGTTTACTTAAAAATCGAAGTGGCCGATCATTGACGCCAATCGTCCCCATTATGAACCCAGATATTACGAAAAAAAGATCAACTCCAGCGGCGCCGACTACGAACTGAGTTGGAAAAAAATGGAATATAGCGACCAAGGTTGCTGCTATTCCACGAAGTGCCTGGACAGAATGGAAATGGTTTTGCACAGAATCCCCCCGGAATGCAATTTTTGAGTATTATGAATAGCATGGATATATGCTTATAAAATTGGGAATTCTACAATTTTTATGAATCTTGTAAGTAATATTAATTTCAAGAATGCCGTTGAAATTCAAAGACTGCAATAAATCGACAGAACGGTATTGCTGAATAATAGATGGAATCTTACGAGATTCATGGAAAATCACAGTGTGAAGTATAGTTAAGTCATTAAGATAATTATAATAATTAGCTGATTGAGATGTGTCTGAGCAAGAGCATGTCATTGCGTCAGTCATGCGGGAATTAGCCGGATTGGCGTCAAGTTACAGCGCCAAGTCTCCGCGCTAATTCTCAACCCAGTTGATCGGCATGTGCAAAACGGGAATGAGCCACCTCGGGGTACATTTATGTACGCCATCGGATGCATCATCAGAATTTCTACTAAGAACGAATTCTATCACCACGCACGGTGACGTCGTTGGAAGTGTATGAGCTGTATAGAGGAGTGCACAGAACCAACCTGAAGCGCCGAAGCTTATGCTGGCGTTTTGTTAGATATCAGGTGTTGCTGTATTTTTTAGCGGTAAGCCACTTCTTGCAGTGAAGAAAAGTGGCTCCCCGGGCCGGATTCGAACCGGCGACCTGTCGATTAACAGTCGAATGCTCTACCGCTGAGCTACCAGGGAACGTTTCGCTGCGCTTCTCGGCGCGGCGTGAGCGGGGTAATACAAATGCTTTTCCGATTTGCCAAGCGCTTTTTTCAAAAAAAATGCATTCCTCTTGTTTTATCCACCGAAGACCCCACGTTTCCGGGCATGTTGAGGCAAAAAAAGATTCAAGGCCTTGTTCTTCCCGGAGAGTTTTCTCGATGAATTTCGGTATGCACCCGCAAACAGGCCGTTTGCATTTGGGAAAATGGAGCGTGGCGATGCCGAGATCGCGTGTTGGGCGCATCGTCATCGGCTCGCTGCTGGTCGTGGGCGGCTGTCTTGGCTTCCTGCCCATCCTCGGTTTCTGGATGGTGCCTCTCGGCTTGCTGGTGCTTTCGCAGGATCTGCGCTTCGTGCGGCGCAAGCGCCGCCAGCTGGCAATCTGGTGGGAATATAGAAAGCGCGCCCGTCAAGCGCGCCGGGATGGCGTTACGCGCCCGTAAGCGAGTTGCTGATGCCCTGGCCCGCCCAGAAGGCGGCATAGGCGAGCGCGGCGAAATAAACCACCGTCAGGCACAGGAAAAGATAGCCGCCAAGCACGGTCGCGCCATCACGCTGGATCATGCCCGCCGAAAACAGAAGAATCGCCACGCCGGGCAGGGTGTTGGAAAAGGGAATGAAGCCGAGCGGCATCATCAGCAATATGCCCGCCGCCATGATGGCAAGCCCGTTGACCCGGTTCATCACGAGACCGGTGGTAATTGCAGGCAGGCGAGGGCGGATGAAGCGGTCGAGCTTCGAGACGATGTTCACGCCCTTCTGAAGGGCGGGCACGAGACGCGCCGTCTCCATCTCCTTGTCGAGAATGCGCTTGGGCAGCCAGGGCAGCCGGTTGAGTATGATCGCAAGACTGATCATGATGATGGCTGCGCCAAAGACCGTGCTGACGCCGGGAATGGAGACGGGAATAAGGAAGGGCAGGGACGCGATGGCGCACATCAGCAGCAAACCCTGCTCGCCTATCGCTTCCATCAATTCTCGCAGCGTTATCGTCTTACCGCTCAGCCGGTTGATGAGCTTTTGCAGCACCGAGCTGAGATTTTCAGATGTATCCGTAAATGCGAAATTCTGCGTCATACCTTATCCCGAAACTGTTTCCGTTCCGGGATTGATACCATTCAAGCCGCCAAGTGCCTATCCGCAAACGAAAATGTGCTCGCGGCCATCTTTATTCAGGCGCGTCTGTTCAGGCAGATGTCAGTGCGATACCCACTTGCTATAGGCACCCAGCAAAAGAACAAGCATCAAGATGCCGAGAATAAACGGGTTGAGCGAAGTAAAAAAGTGAACGTAGTCCATAACTGTCTCCTCCTCAGTATGTCCTCGCACAACCATTTTACGGCAAATACATGAAAATACCAGCAAAAAGCGATTTTTAATTGCGCTGCAACATATGGTTACGCGCCATCCCTTATTTATCGGGAATGTGAGTTTTTGCTTCGCAGCATTTATCGCTGATCTCTGCCTCAATGTTGCGCCGCATCATTTGCCAAGGCTCCGCACCGGCGCTAAACCAACATGAATCGGACGGAGAAGAACGGATGCTGAAAGGTCTCTACGCCTGGACCATGAACCTCGCTGCCAAAAAGACGGCGGTGTGGTGGCTGGGAATCATTGCTTTCGTGGAAAGCTCCATTTTTCTGGTGCCCGCGGATGTGCTGTTTCTGCCCATGGTTCTGGCAAAGCCGAAGCGGGCGATGTTCTACGCCGCCGTCGCGACGGTCGCCTCCGTGCTTGGCGGCATTGCCGGTTGGTATCTGGGGCACTACGCCTTTGAAAGCCTCGCCAAACCCATTCTGGAATTTTATGGCAAGCTCGATACGTTCGAGCATCTGCGGGCATCGGTTGACTATGAGACGATCGTTCTTCTGCTGATCACTTCTGGCCTTGCGCATCTTCCGCCGATCAAGGTCGTCACGATCCTTTCGGGTGCCGCCAATATCAGCCTCGGGCTCTTCATCATCTCCGCCATCGTTACGCGCGGTGCGCGCTTCTTCATTCTGGCAGGACTGTTGCAGCGCTACGGGGAAGGCATCCGCCACTTCATCGAAAAGCGTCTCGGCATGATTACCGCTGTTGCCGCCGCGGCGCTGATCGGCATCTATGCAGTCTATGTCTTCGCGCGATAAGCTGATTTTATTCAGTTTCTTGTCAGTATAGAAGTGTTTCGTCATCCCGATTAGTCAGGGGATGACGACGTATGCGCAAGAGAATAACAAAAGTTTTGGCTGTGGTATCGGCTGTGCCAGTCATGTTTGGGCTGTATTTCGCAGCCCTGCAAATATCCGGCAATTTTCACGAGGTCATACCCGGCCAGCTTTACCGCTCCAACCAGCCGACCGGCGATGAGCTGACGCGCTATGTGATGGCGCATGGCATCAAGACCGTCATCAACCTGCGTGGCGAGAACGATAAATCATCCTGGTATACAAACGAGATGGCCGCCGTCGACAAGCTCGGCGTCAAGCATATCGATTTCGGCATGTCCGCGCGGAGAACGCTGAAGCTGGAACGCGTTGCCCAGCTCATCCAGATCATGCGGGATGCGCCCAAGCCGATCCTGATCCACTGTCGCTCCGGTGCAGACCGCACGGGCCTTGCCTCCGCAATCTACGTCAACCGTGTTGCGGGTATGGATGAGGAAAAAGCGGAAGGGCAGCTGTCGTTCAGGTTCGGACATGTTGCCATTCCCTACCTCTCCTCTGCTTACGCCATGGATGAAACCTGGGAGAACATCGAAAAAGACCCGTTCATCGGCGAGCCCCATAACGACGAGATGGCCGCAACGGAGGCTTCGTCCTCCAGCCTGTAAAGCGGAAACGCATGATCAAAGCATCGCATAGTGCCATGCTGATTGAGATCATATTTTACAAGAGAATAGAAAATTAGGGAGGTCCGCCTGCCGTCCCACCCAGCGTGGCGGACCTCTACCTTATACCCCTTCCAGTCAGGGCAGCTTCTATCAATCACACTTTGCTAAATGTGGCAAGACGGTGGCATCTGTTTTGAGTAATAATTATTCAGATTGCTCTTTAAGGCGGCGGAGAGTGAGGCAAGATTGAACAATACAAATAAAAAAACCGAGGACTAACCTCGGTAAAACATGGGGCTGGCACTTCGCAATGAGTTGCTTACCGGAGTAAGAATTAAAGCTAGGTGCCGCCCAAAGCCCCTTTCGGAGACATATTAAATCTAATCTGGTTTTCCACGAACTTCAAGTCGCTGGAGACAAAAGTCGATCTTGATCAGATTACGTCACGAAAGGCCTAATACCAGCGAAACAGCATTCTCTATTTTTCCAAGATCGAAGGAAGATAATTGCTCGATGCGGCGAAGACCCCTGACTAGTCCCAGGCGTTCGTGCGAAACGGTGCAAATCATCCGGCACTTCGCCCACGATTCTTTTTTCAAACTTCTGTAGCTCCCAGCCGCGAAATATATGTCATCGAAACCGGGCGTCGACGGTGCGACGGTTGAAAACGGAACTACAGTACATAGACCGGGAGCTATCCCGTGACGATGGTTCAAACCTTGAACAGAGAGAACGACAACCTGACGATATTTCACCATTTCTGGGGGCACGAAAGCCATGTCGAAATCGCACATCAAAACCGAGCCCCTTTTGGGGATAAACGTAATTGCCATGCTGAAACGCTAAGTAGCTAATTATAAAAGAGAATGAAACTCCTTATTCTTAGCGGCGAGTTTTTCATTTCGCAACCTTTGGCTTTTGCGTCACCCGATAATCAATCATCGGTCCGAGATGGCACCCATCCTCTTGTATACCCACGCCCCATCGCAGCCACGGCCAAATCGAGCTGATGTTGCAATTGCTCGATCTCTCCAATCATGGCGTTGATCGCCTCTTTCACATCGCCGTCATGACAATCCAGAATGTAATCCGCCCCATCGGCAGGCGTTTTGGATGCATCCGGGCACACGTTCCCAATCTCCATTTTTCAGAGTCTCACTTCCTGCGAATTTTAGTGAGCGTCCGGCGAAAGCATTTTTCGGGTGTCGCGAGATAGAATCTAAAGGCCGCGCTTCATCTCATCGGCCATGATGCGGTCGATTATTTCAGGATCGCACTGTGTGTCGATGAGGAACTCGCGGATACCGCCGTCCCACGTCCTGATGTCGGCAAGTAGGCTTTGAAGTTCTTTGATGCCGTTCTCGGTCAGACCCTTCGTGCCATCTTCAGTGCCATCGCTGACGTAAACCAGTTCGCCTTCGGAGATGTTGTCCGAGTTGGCCGTCACTTCTTCGATCAGTTCGAGGTTCTCGCCGATCATGCCGGCGACTTGGTTGAGTGTGTAAATGAACCTTGAGCGTGCCATCAGGCAGCCTCGCACCGAGCGTTTGCCGGCGTCCAGTTCCAAGGCAGCAGATTTTCAAGTCGGTCTTTGGGATGATCCTGGATCCGGGCCAGCACATCGGTCAGATAGGCTTCCGGATTGTGGCCATGAAGCTTTGCGGTTTCGATGATGCTCAAGATATTTGCGATGCGCTCACCACCCTTGTCGGAGCCCGCAAATAACCAGTTCTTTCGGCCAATTCCCAGTGGTCGCATGGCACGCTCAGCTATGTTGTTGTCGATTTCAACCCGGCCGTCATCAAGATAGACGCTCAATGCTGCCCATCGTGACAGCGCATACCGCATCGCTTCCGCCAGCTTCTGTTTCTGTGGCAGTGTTGTCTGGACATCCTCAATCCACTCTTTCAGCTCGTCCAGGATGGGTTTGGCATGCTGCTGGCGCAAATCCCGCCTCTCGTCAGGCAACATGCCACGGATACGATCCTCGATATCGTAGAGAGCACCAATGCGCGACAGCGCTTCCTGCGCGATCGTTGATGGCTTGAGTTTGATCACGTCATGGAATTTGCGGCGTACATGCGCCATGCAGGCAGCCTCTATGATCTGATTGCCGTACAGCTTGTTGTAGCCAGCATAGCCGTCCGCGTGCATCACGCCACTGAAGTTGGAAAGATGTTCGGCTGGGTGAACCCCCTTGCGGTCAGGGCTGTAATAATAAGCGATCGCTCCGGGCCTGGGATCTTGATAGCCACGCCCATCGAAGACGTAGACCCAGACCCTCCCGGTCCTGGTCTTTCCTCGTCCAGGGTCGAGAACATCGACCGGAGTGTCGTCGGTATGGATCCGATCGACGGCCGCGATATGCGCTCTGATCAGCAAAATCAGGGGGCCGAGCAAAGCCGATGCATGCCCCATCCAGTCGGCCATCACGGAACGGGAGATATCGATCCCAAGCCGATCGTACGTCTCCGACAGTCGGTAAAGTGGGATGTGATCGTCGAATTTGGCGACCATGATATGGGCAAGCAATCCGGTACCGGGTTTGCCGCGCTCGATCGGCAGGGTCGGCATCTTGCCAGACAACGAAGTGTCGTAGTCCTTGCAAACGAAGCGCTTTTCGACATGGCGAACAATCTTCACGGATGCCGGCACATGCTCCATGACCTGGACCACCTTATCAGGTGCTTTTAGGAACGATGTCCCGCCGCAGGTCGGGCAATTGCACGGCGCCGGATAGATCCGCTCTTCTGTCGGCAGCCCATCCGGCAAAGGTCTGCGTTTTGGCTTTTCGCAGGCATCTTCCAGCTCCGGCAGTGGTGTCCTTCCAGAGCGAACCTCAGCCTCGGCGCGGGACGCTTCAATCTCCTCGAGCATCAGTTCGAATTGTTCGATCTTGCGGTCTATTTTCTCGGACGAGGCCCCATGCTGTCGATGGCGCAGCAACTCCAACTGCGCGCGCAAAATGTCGATTATGGTATCGCGCTTGGTAACTTCCGCGTCTTGTCGCTCGAGTTTCGCCGCCTGTTCAGCAACCAATGCACGCAGTGCAGATAGCTCGTCCTGACCCTGTGGCGGCGTTGTTTCCATACCCAAAAATGTAACTGATTTGGCCCTTTAGCGCCAGCATTTTACCCCTGACACCCTTGCAAAATAACGCTTTCAGCCCGTGCGATGAGGCGCTGACGTCCATGTCGGTCGTCGCCAGTCGATCCCCTCGACGAGCATCGACAACTGAGCCTGCGTCAGATGCACAACGCCATCTTTGGCCGCCGGCCATGGGAAGTATCCGCGTTCCAAAACCTTGTAAAACAGGCAAAAGCCTTGGCCGTCCCACCATAAAAGCTTGATTCGGTCCGCGCGCCTGCCGCGGAACCCGAAGATCGCGCCAGAACCAGGCGCTTGTCTGATCACCCCCTCGACCAGCGCTGACAAACCGTCGATACCGCGACGCATGTCAGTCACTCCGCAGGCCAGATAAACCTGTACATTCCCTGACGGCCCGATCATGCCGCCTCCACGCAAGCGACGAGCGGGCCAAGCAGTTTCAACTCAACGTCAACAGGAACCTTCAAACTCCGACCGTTTCGAAGCAAGATCTCGACGATCGCCAGCCTCGTTGCCGTCGTAGACGCCTGACTTACGCCAAACTCCTCCACGATTTCCACTGGAAGGAACACCGTCGGTCGATCAACATAGTTGAACGACTTTCGCCACAAGCGGATCTGGCCAGGATGAACGTCATGCCGGCGCGCCACGTCACCAATGCGAGCACCCGGCTCATCAGCTTCCGCCAGTATCCTCAGCTTCGCCTCGTCCGACCAGCGCCGTCTGCGCTCGGTACCGGACATGATCTCCATGCGGGCCATGAAACCTCTTTGCTCTGGTATTTATGTCAGCACTAATGCTGGTTCTAATGCCAGAACATCGCCTGATTTGCCCGATCAGCAAAAACAGCTCACCGGACGCTCACGAATTTTAAGGGGAAGGCTACGGCCTTCGTAGTTTATGTTCTTATTATGTTCTCACCTGCTGATGAGTCAAGCAGGGTGGGAAGCATTATTTATCCGAGCGCGGATACCGGCTCGCCGTACATAGAAATCATATGAGAAAATGATCACGGTTGGGGAGGCCGTGGAACAAATGGTCGGAGCGACAGGACTTGAACCTGCGACCCCTTGACCCCCAGTCAAGTGCGCTACCGGGCTGCGCTACGCTCCGACACAAGAGAGGCGTTTATATAGAAGGCTGTTTGGGTGCAAGAGGAAAACGCCTGAATCCTCAAAAAAGAGACGAGCTGGAGTGTGAAGCTGAGGACACTGAGCGGAGGGCAGGTGATGTTTTTCCATTTTCCAACGGAACGCTCTTCCGGGGTTTGGTGTTACCCAACCGTAATCAGATGGCGCAGCCGGACCAACCCATGGTAGCTGCGGCGAATGAAGCGAATGGAGAGAGACATGAACAGCATCATTTACATCGTAGGCCTGATCGTAGTCGTCGGCGCGATTTTGTCGTTCGTTGGTTTGGCCTGAGCGATAGCGATCAACAACCGTCGATTGACGGTGTAGAAAAAGAAACAGCGCAGCATGGATCAGATGCTGCGCTGTTTCTGAGAAGTGGAATTCTTAGTTTTCCTGAACGGAAACGCCATTGGGGCCGATGTTCATTTCGATGCCCTTGGGTTTGGTTTCCTGGTGGTAGACGTAAGCGCCGAGGCCTGCGATAGCCACGATCAGTGCGCCGATGATGAGATAGAGATTATTCGTCCGCGTCATTCAGTATTTCCCCTGACAAGATGATATGCGCTCGCTAAACGCATGAAATCCCGGCAAGTTCCACGCGATCCGCGGTACTGGAATACGGCCTCGTCAGTAGGCGTTTTCCGATTTGAGCAGGCGGATCGGCGTCAGCACGAGGATTTTCAAATCGAGGAAGAGCGACCAGTTTTCGATGTAATAGAGATCGAAGGCGGTGCGCTGCTTGATCTTGTCGCTATGGTCGATTTCGCCGCGCCAGCCGTTGATCTGTGCCCAGCCGGTCACGCCCGGCTTTACCTTGTGGCGGGCGAAATAATGCTCCACGACCTCGGTATATTTCAGGTCTCCCGTCTGTGCGTGGACGGCATGCGGGCGAGGGCCGACGAGGGACAGATCCCCGGCGAGAACATTGAAGAGCTGCGGTAGCTCATCGATGGAGGATTTGCGCAGGAAACGACCAACGGGCGTTACGCGCGGATCGTTTTTGGTCACGGCTTTCACAGCGCTCGGATCGCTCATTTCCGTGTACATGGATCTGAACTTCCAGACGTTGATCGTCTCGTTATTGAAGCCGTGGCGCTTCTGCTTGAAGAGGATGGGGCCTTTGGACGTTGCTTTGACGGCGATGCCCGCAACGAGCATGACCGGCCACAGGATGAGCAGGCAGATGACGCTGAAAACGATATCGAAGACGCGCTTGGCGACGCCATCCCAATCCCGCAGCGGCTTGTCCATCACGTCCAGCATCGGCACGCCGCCGACGTGGGAATAGGAGCGGGGGCGGAAGCGCAGCTTGTTGGCATGGGCGGCAATGCGGATATCCACAGGCAGCACCCATAGCTGGCGCATCAGTTGCAGAATACGTGTCTCGGCACTGATCGGCAGCGAGATGATCAACATATCCAGCCGCACGAGGCGGGCGAATTCCACGAGCTCCGCAAAGGTGCCGAGCTTTGGATAGCCTGCCACGATATCCGGCGAGCGTGCGCTGTTGCGATCATCGAAAATGCCGCAGATGCGGATGTCGTTATCCCGCTGCTCGAGCGAGCGGATGAGATCCTTCGCGGCCTGTCCGCCGCCAACGATCACGGCGCGGCGTTCCATGACGCCGTTTCGGCCCCAGTGACGAATGGCAAGGCCCAGGACGTAGCGTTCGATGAAGAGAAATGCGGCGCCCGTGACGTACCATGTCGCAAAACCCTGCCAGGAATATCCGGCATCCGGCACGAATAGCAGCATCAGCAAAGCGGTGACGATGAAGGACGCGAGGAAAGAGCCCTGAATGCGCCCGGCCATGGCAACCGGCCTGCGTAGGGAAGGAAGCTGGTAGGTATCGGTAATCTGAAGCAGCATGGCGCAAAGACCCGCGCTCCAGACGCAGATGGAGGCCAGCGCAATGCGCGACCCCAGAGCATCGGGAATTTCGACGCCATTTACCAGGATGGAAATGAGCGTGAGAATGACGAACTCGACGAGCCTCAGCTGGCCGATGACCATATCCGGAGAATGGCTGGTGCTGCGCAGCTGGTTGGCAACCTGTCGGGCAAGGGGATTGAGCGTGGCTTTCTCGCCCTTCTGAGCGCTTTCGCCGCCTTCCGGTTTCTCGGAGACTTGCTTGCGCAGGGCATCAAGATCGAACTTGTGCCCTTCTCCCCCCATGTCGCTCATAGATATGTTCCACTACTCGATTTCAGGAATGGATACGCCACACATACTAAATAACGCTTATGATTTCACCATTAGTAAATGCTTTTTTATTCGCAACTTCAACGAGAAGTGAACCCTACGTGCATTAGGTAGGTGTTTCTTTTACGAAAATAAGGGGGCGGGATACGCAATACCTGTTTACCCGCAACTATGGACCGAAGCGAACCCGCTTTTCGGGCTGCATATTCTCCGGTCACTGAATTTGAAAACTATCCTCTGGGGTCTGCGGCGGCTGCCATCAAAAGAAGCGCTCGCGGACATAGATCGTATCGCCCGCCAGCACCGGGGCCGAGATATAGATGCGGCCGGTCGTGACATTGGCGTTGATCTTGCGGGTGATATCCACATCGCGCTGGTTCGCGCGGGACGTGAAGCCGCCTGCGACGGCAATCGCGTTCTGCACGGTCATGCCGGGGACATAGGAATACTGGCCGGGGCGACCCACTTCGCCCATGACGAAGACAGGGCGGTAACGGTCGATCTCGATGCTGACATCGGGGTTGCGCAGATAACCCTGGCGAAGCTGCTGAGCGAGAGCCGCTTCAAGCTGCTTTGCCGTCTTGCCGCGAGCCGCAATCTGGCCGACAAGCGGGAAGGCGATGTAGCCACCCTGATCGACGGTATAGGTGTTGGTGAGGCCGGACTGGTCGAACACCGTCACGCGCAGCCGGTCGCCGCTATCGAGGCGGTAAGGCTGCAGAGCAGCCTCGTTGAAGGCTCTCGGCGCTGGCTGATAAGCTGCGCAACCGCTAAGCGATACTGCTGCGGCAAGGGCAAAAGCCGATATCAGGCGTGGGATGGCGAAAGTCATTCGCAATCGGGCTCCAGAAAACGTGTTGATCAAGTTATCTCTTTGTTATGGTTAATGCTCGGTAAAGAAATAATTTTTCATGAAAAATCGACGCGCTAAATCTAGCAGGCGACTGGAATAGCTCGGCATTTAACGCTTGCGTTACCGCAAGGGATTAGACTTGCCGTAACGACAGGCGTGGCGCACAGGCTGCACGCATCAAGGGAAATCGCAGGAATGAGAGCAACGGGACACGCAACCGAATCGCAACATGCGGATGATCAGGATTTCGGGAAGGCCGGATTTCCGATCGATTATGTTGCGGACCTGCTTTCCATGCGGGGCGCAAAGCCCATCGTGGTGGTTGCCTCGCCATCAGGCGATGATGGCTCCACCGCGACCGTGATGCTTGCGCGCGCCCTTTCCGAAACGGGGCGGACGGTCGTGCTGGTCGATATGACGGCATCCGGCGCGCCATCCCGGCTTATGACTTCGGAAGAAGGCCTTCCCGGCATCATGGATCTTCTGGTGGGGGATGCGGCCTTTGGCGAAACGATTCACCACGACCGGCTGTCCAGCGCGCATATCGTGCCGCAGGGCCATGGTGCCGTTCACCAGACGGGGCGTATTCTCGACCGTCTGACGATGGTACTGGGCGCACTTTCCGGCACTTACGATACGGTTCTGCTGGAATTCGGCGCTGCCGATGTGGCAGGCGTTTCCCGCGTTCTGAAATATGTCGATGCGGATGTGGTGCTTTCAGTGCCGAGCGGCGATGCGCAGATGTTGCAGGAAACGCTGGACGCTTTCGAAGAGGATGGCCACAGCCAGGTCATCCCCATGGTTTCGGCATCGCCAAAATCCGACGCAGCTTAGGCGCTTATTTCTGTGGCTTCGGCCCGGCCATCCATCTGATGATGAGCATGGCCGGCAATATCCACAAGACCCCGGAAAACACGAAATAGGCCAGATGAACCCACCAGGGAGACTGGCCGAGCGTCGCGGACGCCACGGCTGTCGCCACGACGGCATAGGTAACCACCAGCAGAATGATGACGATGGTGCCGATGAAGGATCTGAGGCGGGGATGCATGCCGTTTTCCGTGAGTTGATCGTGAGGCGAAGCATATAGCATCGGATGCGAAAATCGGAATCGATTTTCCGTCTGCCTGAACCGCGACCCGATGCCGCAAAGCCTCACCCCTTGTTTTGCGGGCGCGCTTGATGCAAACCAAGGCAAAGAATTGTGGAGTGTCAAGAATGCGGTCCGAAACGGTTGCGGTGGCTGGTGCCTCTGTCGAAAAACGGGTGGAAACGGCTTTGCAGCTTCAGGAAAAGAATCGTCGCCTGCTGCGCATATGGCTTCGCGTCGTATTGTTCACGCTGTTCTGTCTCGTGCTGGTGGGCGGGGCAACGCGACTGACCGAATCCGGTCTTTCGATTACCGAATGGAAGCCCATCCACGGCGCCATCCCGCCGCTTTCCGTTGCGGAATGGGAGGAAGAATTCCAGCTCTACAAACGCATTCCGCAATATCAGGAAATCAACAAGGGCATGTCGCTTGACGAGTTCAAGACGATTTTCTGGTGGGAGTGGGCGCACCGGCTGCTGGCTCGCACCATCGGCGTGATCTTCGCGCTGCCGCTGGCCTTTTTCTGGGCGACGGGCCGCATCGAGAAGCGGCTGCGGCTGCCCCTTATCGGCCTGCTTGCTCTGGGCGGTTTGCAAGGCTTCGTCGGCTGGTGGATGGTGTCTTCCGGCCTGGTCAACCGCACGGATGTCTCGCAATATCGCCTGGCAACGCATCTGACGATTGCCTGTCTCATCTTTGCGGGCTGCATGTGGATATTGCGCGGCCTGTCCTACCATTCGCCGGAAGCATCGAATGAGCGCGAGGGCAGGGGCTTTGCAGCGCTTCTGGCCGTGCTCTGTCTGTTCCAGATTTATCTTGGCGCACTCGTGGCCGGGCTCAATGCCGGTCTTTCCTACAATACCTGGCCGCTGATGGATGGCTCCATCATTCCGGGCGATCTGTTCCTGCAACAGCCATGGTGGATCAATCTTTTCGAAAATCCGAAGACGGTTCAGTTCGTCCACCGCCTGGGCGCATACACGCTGTTCGCCGCAACGCTGTGGCACATGATCAGCATGTCCCGCGCGCTGCCGAACACACCCCACGCCAGACGCGCGGTGCTGTTCTTCGTGCTCGTCTGCATTCAGGCAGGGCTGGGGATCACCACGCTTCTGACGCATGTGCACATCCACGTCGCGCTTGCGCATCAGGGCATGGCGCTGCTGGTGCTCGGTTTTGCGATTGCGCACTGGCGCGGTTTCATCGGGCAGTATCCCGCGCCTGTGGCGGTCGAAGTTCGGGATTAAGGCTAGAGCAGGCTTCGCGCGACTGTCAGAAACGCGAGACGCTCCTGAGCGTTTTCGCTTTGCTCCAGCACGCCGCCGTCTTCCAGAGACCAGCAGATCGATAATCCTGCATGTGCGATGGCATAGCGCAGGATTTTTTCTTCTGAGCAGTTCAGCGCGTCAGCAAAGACGTCGCAAAGCGTTTCGATCCGCTGTGGGTCGATGATATCGGGCAGGGCGTTGAGGGGATTTCCGAAGACGTTTGCGACATCGTATGCCGGATCACCCAGCAGCCCCTGCGGATCGATGGCGAGCCAGCCGCGCGCGCCGCCGCTGACGATGTTATCGTGATGCAGGTCTCCATGCAGCGGCTTAATGTTTTGCTGGTTAGCCAGCAGTTGCCGGGCGATATCGGCGGTGAATGCCAAAGGTTCGCGCAGCCTTTCATCTTTTTCAGGTTTGGTGCGGCTGAGCAGTGACTGGAAATGGCGCTCCAGAGATGTCAGCTCTCGTGGTGGCGTTTTGCCCGGCGAGTGCAGCGTCTTCAGCACATCGACAATGATCCTGTTGGCTTCCATCTCACCTTGGTCAAGGCGATGAGCGCGCAGCGTCAGGTTTCCGGCGTCTTCCAGCAGGCAAACCGTTTCCTCCCGCTTCAGCAATCGTATCGCGCCGTGACCTTTCCGCCATTGCAGAAATGCCATGCCAGGAAGTTCGCCCAGGCCTCTCGGCTTCAGGCTTTTCAGAATTGCCGAAGAACCATCCGCAAGCGTAACGCGGTGGATAATGCTGCTTGGCGTATCCGCAAGAAAGAAGGCGGAGGATATGCTCCACCGCCTTGCGATCTCGTTCGGAATATTCGCTGGAAGAAGGCTTTCGGTCATGCCGAGAGCATCAGTTCCATGTTCTGCACGGCGGCGCCGGATGCACCCTTGCCGAGATTGTCCAGAACCGCGACGAGGTTGATGTGCTCGCCGGTGCCGAAGACGTAGAGCTTCATCGTATCCTGATCGACCAGTTCTTCGGCATCGATGCGCGCCAAGGATTTGCTTTCCTCGAGCGGCACGACCTGAACGATGTTCTGGCCCGCATAATGCGCAGTCAGCGCCGCATGAACCGTCTCGACCGTCGTGCCTTCCTTGAGATCGGCGGCGAAGAGCGGTACCTGCACGATCATGCCTTGCGCGAAGCGACCGACGGAGGGGGAGAAGAGGGGCGAACGGTCCAGAAGACCGTGCTGCTTCATCTCCGGCACATGCTTGTGCTTCAGCGTCAGGCCGTAAAGGAAGTTGTTGGCGCTGATCGCGTCTTCGCGGCTCTGGTCTTCCATCTGGCCGATCAGCTGCTTGCCGCCGCCTGTGTAGCCCGAAACGGCGTTGACGCTGACGGGATAACCATCCGGCAGGATGCCAGCCGCGCGCAGAGGACGAACAAGGGCAATCGCGCCCGTTGGGTAGCAGCCGGGATTGGCGACGAAGCGGGCGGAGCGAACCTTCTCAGCCTGATCCTTGTCCAGCTCGGCAAAGCCATAGGCCCAATCCTGATGGATGCGGAAGGCGGTGGAGGTATCGATGATCCGCACCTTGTTGTTGCCGGACACCATGGAAACCGCTTCTTTGGAAGCATCGTCCGGCAGGCACAGAATGGAGATATCCGCGTTGTTGAGCATGTCCTCGCGCATCGCCGCATTGCGGCGTTCCGCTTCGGGAATGGACAGCAGCTCGATATCGCGGCGGTCGGCCAGGCGCGTGCGGATCTGCAAGCCCGTTGTACCGTGTTCGCCATCGATGAAGATTTTCGCTGCCATGTCCTTACCTTACATTTTCAATATGTTGCGGGAATTTCCGGATTCAATTTGCCAAAGATCTGACTCAAAATCTCAAGAAGATTTCGCCAGCCTTTCGGCACGCAGGCCAAGCATATACATTGCAACCGTTGCCCCGGCAATGGCGGTGATGTCCGCATGGTCGTAAGCGGGTGCCACTTCCACCACGTCCGAACCGCGTATATCGAGCTGGCCTAGACCGCGCAGGACGGAGAGGATTTTCGCGCTGGTCGGCCCACCCGCGACGGGTGTTCCGGTGCCGGGCGCAAAGGCCGGATCGAGGCAATCGATATCGAAAGTGAGATAGGTGGGCAGCCCGCCCGTCTGCTTGATGATGAGCGAGGCGATATCGCTGGCGCGCATCTCTTCCACCTCATAGCCGTAGACGATATTGATGCCGAAATCCTCCGGCGCGTGGGTGCGGATGCCGATCTGGATCGAGCGATCCGGGTCGATCAGCCCTTCGCGCACCGCACGGGCAACGAAGGAGCCATGGTCCAGCCGCTTGCCGTCATCGAACCACGTATCCTGATGTGCATCGAACTGCACCAGCGCCAATGGTCCGTGCTTGGCCACATGGGCTTTCAGTAGCGGCCATGTAATAAAGTGATCGCCACCCAGCGTCAGAAGATAATCGGCCTTGGTGATGATGTTGCGCGCTTCCTGCTCTATGGTGTCGGGTGTCTGCCAGTGGTTGCCATAATCCAGCAGGCAATCGCCGTAATCGACTGTCGACATGTGTTCGAAGAGGTCGCGTTCGAACGGGTATTGCGGATCGTTATCAAAAATTGCCGAGGCGCGGCGGATGGCCTGGGGCCCGAAGCGCGCGCCGGGACGATTGGACGTCGCCGCATCGAAGGGGATGCCCCAAACCACCGTCGAAGCGCCTTCCAGATCCTTGCTATACCGGCGGCGCATGAAGGACAGGACGCCCGCATGCGTAGGGTCCGTTGCTGCCGAGGTGAGAGACGAAGATGTGAAGGCATGATCGATGGTTTTTGCTGGCATTGAGAACCCCTTCGATGATGAATAGCGCAACGACTGAATATCGCATCAGAGCGTTTCCTTGTTAAATGTAAACATTCTGCCGGGCATCTTTCCGCCAGGCTCAAAGGCGATCGGCTCGGACGTACCTTGGGGTATGCCCTTCGCCAATCGCCTTTGCCCTGACGAAAACCTGCTCCGGCAGAATGTTTACATTTAACAAGGAAACGCTCTACGCTGTTCAGTATAACATCGGTAAAGAATTACTTCGTTGATATGACGGGCTTGTGCCAATCATAACCGACGCCCCACACGGTAAGTAGATTTCATGAATTACAGAGCGGAAATAGATGGATTGCGCGCTTTGGCAGTGCTCGCCGTTATTTTTGCGCATGCGGGGTTTGCCGTGTTCGGCGGCGGTTTCATCGGCGTCGATGTGTTCTTCGTCATAAGCGGTTACCTGATTACCTCCATCATTCTCGGCGAATATGCCAAGGGTGAGTTTTCGCTGATCCGGTTTTACGAGCGGCGCGCGCGCCGCATTCTGCCCGCGCTGTTCTTCGTGCTTCTGTGCACGCTTCCCTTTGCGTGGATGTGGCTTTTGCCGACGGCCTACGAACAGTTTTCCAAAAGCCTGATGATGGCGACGCTCTCCGTTTCCAACATCTACTTTCTGAAAAAGACGGATTACTTCGCGCCGGATGCATCCGAAGTGCCGTTGCTCCACACCTGGAGCCTTGGTGTGGAAGAGCAGTTTTACCTGCTCTTTCCGCTGCTCTTTCTGTTTCGCCTGAAGATCAGAACGCTGTTCCGCATCATGCTTGCGGTTGCTCTCGTCAGTCTGGTGGCGAGCGAAGCCGGAGCGCGGTACTTTCCGTCCGCCAATTATTACCTGCTTCCCACCCGCATATGGGAAATGCTGGCTGGTTCCATCTGCGCTTTTCTCGTTCATGGCAGGACGCGAACGGAAAATAGCGCGCTGGCCGCTGCGGGGCTGGGTTTGGTCATCCTGTCGATATTTTTGTTCGACCCTACGACGCGTGTGCCATCCCTGCTGGCGCTCTTGCCCGTTGGCGGCACCGCACTGTTCCTACTCTATGGTTCGCAAGCGTCGATCCTTGGAAGGGTGTTGACGTTATCGCCCCTCGTCTGGATAGGCCGGATCAGCTTCAGTGCTTACCTGTGGCACCAGCCGGTTTTCGCCTTCTGGCGTATCCGAAGCCCGGAGCCGCCATCGACACTCGTTATGTGGTTGCTGATTGCGCTGACGTTGCTGCTATCCGTTTTCAGCTGGTATCTGGTCGAGCAGCCTTTCCGCGGACGAAATATCCCCTTTTCCAAGCTAGTGCCGACAGCGGGCGCCTTCGCCGTTGCTCTTGTGGGTTTTGGAGCGTGGGGGGACTTGAAGGAAGGCCTGCCATTCCGCCTGCCGCCGGAGGTCAAGGAATTCGTGGACAGAACCACCTGGAGCGATAAATGCCTGTTTCAGGTGCAGGATGGACTTCCAGCCCTGCCCAATGCGGACTGCATGTTCAACATCGGCAGCGGCAAGACGGTGGCGATCTGGGGGGACTCGATAGCGGCATCACTTTCTCCTGCCTTGCTGGAGGATTTGAAGGACCGGAACATCGGCTTGGTGCAGCTCACCCATGGCTTTTGCGCGCCCATCCCCGGTATTTCAAGCTCGCGTGAGCCGGGCGCCGTCAACTGCGATGCCTTCAACAAGCGCGCAATGGATTACCTTATCGGCAGCAATGTCGATACGGTGGTGCTGGCTGCCGCCTGGGTCAATTTCTTCAACGCGCCCTACATGGAGGTCGACGACCGAGAGTTTGCGCGCAGCGGCATTGCGCGGAGTACGCTTGTGGACAGGTTGAGCAAGACCATTCAAAACCTGCAGGCAACCGGAAAACAGGTCGTTGTCGTTTATCCGGTGCCGCGTTTCGAAAAGCCCGTCATGGATGTCATGGCCGCGCGGATCATAAAGGGTGAGCGAGCGCCCGACTTCGACTATGCTTATGCCGACTTTACGGAGAATACGGCGGTAGCCAACGATATTCTCAATACGAGCCTGAATGGCGAAGCCGGGAAGGTACTTCCAGAGAAGATATTCTGCGACCCTGCCTCTGCGGCAGGCTGTCAGTTTGGACGTGACGGCGTGGCCTATATCGTTGACAGGGGCCACTACACCACCGTTGGTGCGCACATGATTGTCGACCGTATTGCAGATGAAATGGTCGGTGCGGAGAGCGCCAGCGGGCCGACGGCCTTTCAATTAAACTGAGCTCTTACCGATACATCGCCCAAAGAAAAAAGGCGGAGCCGAAGCTCCGCCTTTCGATTTTCGTTTTCCGTAAGCGATAAGCGCTTGGAGAACTTGGCCCCAAAGCGCGATTAGCGCTTGGAGAACTGGAAGGAACGGCGAGCCTTGGCCTTACCGTACTTCTTACGTTCAACAACGCGGCTGTCGCGGGTCAGGAAGCCACCCTTCTTCAGAACAGAGCGCAGGCCCGGTTCGAAGTAGGTGAGGGCCTTGGAAAGACCGTGACGAACAGCACCGGCCTGACCGGAGAGACCACCGCCAGCAACGGTCGCGATGATGTCGAACTGACCAGCGCGAGCGACTGCAACGATCGGCTGCTGCAGGATCATCTGCAGAACCGGGCGTGCGAAGTAGGCAGTGAAGTCACGGCCGTTGATGATGATCTTGCCGGAACCAGCCTTGACCCATACGCGGGCTACGGCGTTCTTGCGCTTACCGGTCGCGTAGGAGCGGCCGAGAGTGTCAACCTTGCGGACGTGTACGGGAGCCGAAGCTTCCGACGATGCCGGGGCGAGGTCTTTCAGGGAGGAAAGATCAGCCATTATCAGGCGCTCCTTACGTTCTTCTTGTTCAGCGATGCTACGTCGAGAGCGACTGGCTGCTGTGCTTCGTGCGGGTGGTTCGAACCGGCGTAAACGCGCAGGTTCTTCATCTGGCGACGACCGAGCGGGCCACGAGGAATCATGCGCTCAACTGCCTTTTCAAGAACGCGCTCCGGGAAGCGGCCTTCGATGATCTGGCGAACGGTACGTTCCTTGATGCCACCCGGATAACCGGTGTGCCAGTAGTACTTCTTGTCGGAATACTTCTTGCCGGTGAAGACGCACTTTTCAGCGTTGATGATGATGACGTTGTCGCCGTCGTCAACGTGAGGGGTGTAGGTTGCCTTGTGCTTGCCGCGAAGACGGTTTGCAACGAGGGTAGCGAGACGACCAACAACGAGGCCTTCGGCATCGATGATGACCCACTTCTTCTCCACCTCAGCGGGCTTCTGAACGAAAGTAGACATTCTTTTCACTTTCTGTTGGACCCGTCACCTTCCCGTGAAGGATAATGCGGGCGTTTCTTGTTGCTTGATTTTGGCTGCATTTGCGCGAGCCGGAAGACATGTATTCCAAAAGAATTCAGTCTGGCGCGCTTATACGGGTTGCTTGAGAAACCGTCAACAGCATCAAATTCGGCAGCTTCAAAAATAGATAAGTAAAATCAATTAGTTATTTATGTGGTTTTATGATACCACACTAAATCCCCGCGAAACTAGCCCAGTCTCATCACCAAAACGCCAAGAGCGATGATGCCGCCTGCGATATAACGCCAGACGCTGGCAGTCTCCTTGAGGATGAAAACCGAGATCAGGATGGCAAACAGGATGGAGGTTTCACGCAGCGCTGCGACCACGGCGACGGGTGCTTTCGTCATGGCCCAGAGCGCCAGCCCGTAAGACAGGATGGAGCCGCCGCCACCGGCCAGACCGCGCCACCAGTTGCGCCGCACATGCTGTGCCACTGGCTGAAAGCCGCGCTGGTAAAAAGCGTAGGAGAAGAGGAGTACGGGCGGAAGCAGCGACATCCACAGCGTATAGGAGATGGCATTGCCCGACTTGCGGGCGCCGACGCCATCGACAAATGTGTAGCCCGCAATCACGACGGCGTTGGCGAGTGCAAGGCTTATGGCGCGACCGCCGCCGCGCCGCGCCTCGAAAGCAAGCGTGAGGATGCCCGCGGAAATGACGGCTATGCCCGCAAGTGCGGCGGTGCTCAACGTTTCGTCCAGAAAAAGATTGCTGCTTGCGGCCACGATCAAAGGGGCAACACCGCGCATGACCGGGTAGACGAGGCCGATATCACCCACCGTGTAGGCCGCCGCCACGAGGCGAAAATAAGCGAACTGCAAAATTGCCGATGCGATGAGAAAGGGCAGGGCGACCATGCCCGGGAGCGGAAGAAACGGCAGAAACGGAATGCAGCAGACGGCAGCGCCAGCCGCAATCAAGGATGCATCCAGCGCCTTGTCCGTACCCGATTTGACCAGCGCATTCCACGATGCGTGCAAAAGTGCGCCGAGAAGAACAAGCAGCAGAACATCGATCGGCACGGGCGACTCATTCGTTATTTTGATGGTGCAAAGAGATTGCACTTTCTCTCATGCGCGCAAGCAACTTTTTGAACCTGTCGCATTTAGAAACAGCGCTTTATGCGTGCATCAAATATTAGCTCCATATTATGCAACTAAGGCATGTTGCCGCCTGTAGGCGCGGCGGTGCTAAATCCTTGATTTTCGTCAAATGTGCCAAAAAGTGCCACTAGAATCGTTTCAGGTCGTATTTGTTATACTAACAACGTACTTTGCTAATGTAACTATAAGTGGTTTCTAAAATGCCCGTGAACGAAATTCGAACAAAAAACGTACGATTGGGGACTCTCAAAGCGTGTGTCGAATGCGGTATTGATATATTCGGCGCGTGCAATTTCGCGGGCACTCTTTTTCTGCCGCAACACACCACTTACATCTGTTTGACAGGAATACATTCGAGCCATGGAGGAAAAGGCGATGGACCACGATGATTACGAGGACGATTATCTGCGCAATATTCTGACCAGCGTGAAGACGATTGCGCTGGTGGGAGCCTCGCCAAACCCGGCGCGACCGAGCCACGGCGTGATGAACTTTCTTCTGTCCAAGGGCTATCACGTCATCCCCGTCAATCCGGGTCAGGAGGGCAAGGAGATACTGGGGCAGAAGGTCTATGCCAAGCTTGCCGATATTGCCGAGCCCGTGGATATGGTCGATGTGTTTCGCGCGGCGGAATATCTTCCGGCCGTGGCAGAAGAGGTGATCCACATGTCGCCGCGGCCTAAAGTGATATGGGGTCAGCTTTCCGTGCGGCATGACGATGCAGCGGCAAAGGCGGAAGCTTATGGCGTGGAAGTTGTGATGGACCGATGCCCTGCAATTGAGCATCCACGTCTCAATATAAGCCGATAGTTAGCATAAGTCGCACTTACCATCCGGCGCCAAGGCGATATGATCCCTCCCGTCATATTTCGTAAAAAATATTCGGAGGGACATATGTCAGAGAACACCCCAGGTTTTTCCACGCTCGCCATTCATGCCGGTGCGCAGCCCGACCCTACGACGGGCGCGCGTGCGACGCCCATCTATCAGACAACCGCTTATGCGTTCCGTGATTCCGACCATGCGGCAGCGCTTTTTGGCCTGAAGGAATTCGGCAATATCTACACGCGCATCATGAACCCGACACAGGCGGTTCTGGAGGAGCGGGTTGCGGCGCTTGAAGGCGGCACGGCGGCGCTTGCCGTAGCGTCCGGCCATGCAGCGCAGCTGCTCGTCTTTCACACGCTTTTGCAATCCGGCGATAATTTCGTCGCCGCGCGCCAGCTTTATGGCGGCTCGGTGAACCAGTTCGGCCATTCCTTCCAGAATTTCGGCTGGCAGGTGCGCTGGGCAGATGCTGCCGACCCTGCAAGCTTCGAAAGCCAGATCGATGAGAAGACGAAGGCTATCTTCATCGAGAGCCTTGCCAATCCGGGCGGTACATTCGTCGATATCGCGGCAATTGCCGATGTCGCGCACAAGCACGGCTTGCCGCTGATCGTGGATAACACCATGGCGAGCCCCTATCTCATCCGCCCGATTGAGCACGGTGCCGATATCGTCGTTCACTCGCTGACGAAATTCCTCGGCGGCCACGGCAATTCCATGGGCGGCGTCATCGTGGATGGCGGCACTTTCGACTGGTCCGCTTCGGACAAGTTCCCGGCTCTCTCGCAGCCGCGCCCGGAATATTCCGGTGTCGTGCTGCACCAGACCTTCGGCAACTTCGCCTTCGCAATTGCCGTCCGCGTTCTGGGCCTGCGCGATCTCGGCCCCTCCATTTCACCCTTCAACGCCTTCCTCATCCTCACCGGCATCGAGACCCTGCCGCTGCGCGTTCAGCGCCATTCCGACAATGCGCTGGCAGTTGCGAAATGGCTGAAGGCGCATCCGAAAATCGGTTGGGTGCACTATGCCGGGCTTGATGACAGCGAAAACCACGCCCTGCAACAGCGCTACTCGCCAAAGGGAGCTGGCTCGGTCTTCACCTTCGGCGTGAAGGGCGGATATCAGGCGGGGAAATCGCTGGTGGAAGGGCTTCAGCTCTTTTCCCATCTTGCCAATATCGGCGATACACGCTCTCTGGTCATCCACCCGGCTTCCACCACCCATGCGCAGCTCACGCCTGAGCAGCAGGTAGCGGCAGGTGCCGGACCGGACGTCGTGCGCCTTTCCATCGGCATAGAGGATGTGAAGGACATTATTGCCGATTTGGAACAATCTTTGGCAAAAGTTTAAATAGGAACGATCGCCCATGACCCTAACATTGAACTTCAAGTCGGACGGCGATCTTTCTGCCATTCAGCCGGAAGAGGGCACACCTAAGCCCGACCGGCTGATTTCAGGCACACCGAAATTCACCACATGGAACCTGGAAGAAGCAAGCGGCGGTCTCTATGCCGGCATCTGGCAATCCACGCCGGGCAAATGGCGGGTGGAATATGATGAGTGGGAATATTTCAATATTCTCGAGGGCTATTCGATTCTGACCGAGGAAGGTGGAGAACCAATCCACCTACGAGCGGGAGATCGCCAGATTATTCGTCCGGGTTTCAAGGGGACATGGGAAGTCGTTGAGACGACACGGAAGGATTATGTGGTCAGGGTGTGAGGGCCCTTACCAGCGAGTCAATATGCCAAGCGATGTAATTTTCTCATCGATAGCAGAACATTCTTTGAGTTCCGCTTCGGTCAGCGGTTCGAAGAAGCTCGCGCCGACCTTGAGCTGACCTTTGAAACGCCCCGGTGTCCGAGAGGTTTTGGCACTGTTGTTCAGCTGGAGCTCGATCTTGTCTAGTTCTCTTCCGAGACGCGAAAGTTCTGCCGCAACTGGATCGATCCTGTGCTGCTCAGAAGTTGAGACTTTTCTTTTCGATTTCGTAGACAAGGCACCTGCCTCATGTTTCACGGAGCGCTCCATCATACAGCTTCTGGGCCAAGATAAAAGAGAACCTCACCACACCAGATCCAGGCGCTCAAGCCCATGGAAATGATAGACGTCCTTCACCCTCGGCTTCTCCGCTAAGCGCAGCCCCGGCAAGCGCTGAAACAGCAGGGGCAGAACGATGTTGAGTTCCAGCCTTGCCAGTGGCGCGCCGATGCAGAAGTGGATTCCGGCGCCGAAGGAGAGGTTGGGTGCCTCTGCGCGGTCCGGTTTGAAGGTGAGGGGATCGGTGAATTTTTTTGGGTCCAGATTGGCGGCGGCGAGGATGAGGCTGACCTTGTCGCCGCGTTCGAATTTCACCCCATCGATTTCCACCGGCTCCAGCGCCCAGCGCTGGAAGATGTGGACGGGCGCGCCGATGCGCAGCGTTTCTTCGACGGTTCGTTCGGTCGTTTTTTCGTCGGTGAAGAGCGAAGCCGGATCGAGACCGCTTTCGAGGATGACGCGGACGGAATTGCCGATCTGGTGGACGGTTGCCTCGTGTCCGGCATTCAGCAGCACGATGGTCGTGGAGATGAGTTCCTCGTCCGTCAGATACTGGCCCTTATGTTCCGTGTGGATCATATGGCTCAGCAGATCGTCCTTCGGTTCGACACGACGTTCCGCAATGACGGTGCGAGCGTAATCGGCGAACTCCTTGGCGGCGGCATCGGCGGCAAGCTCGTCCTCACGGCTGCGCTTGAACATGTACATGCCGACATAGGCGTGCGACCATTTCAGAAGCTGCGGCCCCATCTCTTCCGGTATGCCGATCATCCGCGCGATCATCGTCACGGGAATGATATCGGCAAAGGAGGAAAGCAACTCGGTCTTGCCGTCTTTCTCGAAACGGTCGATCAGCCCGTGGGCCAGCACTTCGATTTCCGGCTTCATCTTATCCACGTGTCGGGAGACGAAAGCGCGGTTGACCAGCGTGCGCAGGCGCGTGTGTTCCGGCGGTTCGATTTCCAACAGCGAATGACGTTCGGCAGCGTCGAAATGGGCAGTATGTTCCAGCGGTTCCGGCAGCCCCAACTCTTCACGAGTGGCAATATGGAGGATTTGCCGCCCAAAGCGCCGGTCGCGCAGGAGCGCGTTCACATGGTCGTAACCGGTGAAGAACCATTGCTTCTGCTCTTCCCAGTAAAAGGTCGGACAATGCGCATGAAGCTGCGCATAGGCGGCATTCGGGTTGCTGTAAAAGGCCGGGTTACGGGCGTCCAGCGAGACGGAGCGTTTATCGGCGTCGATGCGGAGGAAGTCGGATGTGGTGTTCATGCTTGGTGTCTAACGGAAGTTTGGTGGTGGAGGAAGAGCTGGCCACTGTCTCCTCATCCCTGTCCTCGGACTTGATCCGGGGATCGGTCACAGGGATCCAGCCGTCGTGCGTCTGCGCGACGCAAAGACTCATTTCAGCCCAAGGACTTGGGCTGACTGGATTCCTGTCACAAGGACAGGAATGAGGGATATTTTGAGCCTCGGCGCATAGGCTGTTTCAATCCCCGACAGCCACGCCCTCGCGCCGAGGATCGGCGCTACCGACCAGTCCCTGACTGGTGACTTCAATGGCGTGCAGGCCGGAATTCATCTCGCCGGGCTTCACCTCATAACCCAGCGCCTTCAGCGGTTCCGCAAACTTTTCTGCATCCGTACCCGCCTCGATATCATAGGTGCCGAAGCGGTTGATGAGGTGGGGTTGGGCGACGATCTGTTCCACGGGCATGCCCCAATCGATATAGGCGATCAGCGCCTGCGCGACATAGCCGATGATCTGGCTGCCGCCGGGGGAGCCGATGGCGAGCAGGGGTTTGCCGTCCTTCATGACAATGGTCGGAGCCATGGAGGAGCGGGGGCGTTTGCCGGGTTCGACGCGGTTGGCGACGGGCAGGCTGCCGTCATGGGTCTTGAAGGAGAAATCGGTCAGCTCATTATTGAGCAGGAAGCCGTTGGTCATCAGGCGCGAGCCGAAGCCGCTCTCGATGGTCGTCGTCATGGAAAGGACATTGCCCTGTTTGTCCACGATGACGAAGTGGCTGGTGGAGGGAAGCTCCAGCGCGGGCCCGCGCCCGAAATTGAGGGCGTGGTCCCATTCGGGCTCGCCAGCCTTCACGGCATCGGCGGCCAGCGCCTTGTCACCATCCAGTAACATAGCGCGCGAGCCGAGATAATCCTTGCGCAGTAGGCCCTTGATCGGCAGTGGGGTAAAGTCAGGATCAGCGAGGTAGCGTTCGCGATCTGCAAAGGCGAGGCGTTGTGCATCGCCGAGCAGCCTCCAGCTTTCGACATTTTGCGGCCCGAGCGCCTTCAGATCGAAATTTTCCAACGTACCGAGGATTTGGCCCACGGCGACGGCACCGGAGGAGGGCGGGCCCATGCCGCAAATATCGAGCGCACGATAGTTAGCGCAGACCGGCTCGCGCTCCTTGGTGCGGTAATTGGCAAGGTCCGTCAGCGAGAGAACGCCGGGATTTCCACTCGCTTCCCGCACGGTCTTGACGATGGCTTCCGCGATTGGGCCTTTGTAGAAGGCATCCGGGCCGTTATCGGCAATGGCCTTCAGCGTTTCCGCATAGGCTGGATTTTTCAGTACCGTTCCCGCCTGCAAGGGCGAGCCTGAGGCGTCGTAGAAATAGCTGCGCGGGCCTTCATATTTCTTGAGACGATCACCTTCGGCGGCGATGAGCGAAGCGAGGCGAGGGGAAACCTTGAAGCCATCCCGCGCCAGGGTTTCAGCGGGGGTGAACAGGCTTTTCCATTCCAGCTTCCCGAAACGCTGATGAACATCGGAAAGCAGCCTCACCGTTCCCGGCGTGCCGACCGAGCGCCCGCCGACGACGGCATCCATGAATTTCAGCGGCTGACCCTTGTCGTCCAAAAAGAGCTTCGGCGTTGCCTCCATGGGCGCGGTCTCGCGTCCGTCGAATGTGGTGAGCTTTTTGGCTGAGGCATCATAATAGACGAGAAAAGAACCGCCGCCGAGGCCGGAGCTTTGCGGCTCTACCAGACCCAGCACGGTCTGGACGGCGACCATGGCATCGATGGCGTTGCCGCCCTCGGCGATGATTTTTCGCCCTGCTTCGGCGGCAAGCGGATTCGCCGCCGCCACCATGAAGCTCTTCGCTTCCACGCGACTTGCCGTTTTGGTGCCGGTGGCGCGCTCCGGCGCCGTGGTGTCCGATGCTTGTTGCGCATGGGCTGGACCGACAATGAGCGCCGCCGAAATCGCGAGATGTGCGAGGAACTTGATATGCATGCCGAACTCTCCACTGGTCGATGGCGGCATGATGGGTTCTATTTTCGGTGCAGGTCAACCCGTTGGGACCAACGAATAATGATGGGTTAGCTGTTGGCGATGGAGGCGATGCGGTTCAGCGCGGCGACCTGGCGGTCGGCATTATTGTCATGCGGGTCTTCGCCACGATCTTCCGCTGGCAGCACGACATGGGCTTCGTTGTCGTTCATCACGGTGCGGTTTCGTCCGGCCTTCTTGGCGGCATAAAGCGCACGATCCGATTTCGTCAGCATGACATCAAGATCGGCTTCGGCTGTTGGAAGCGAGCAGAGGCCGACGCTGACCGTGGATGTGAACTCTCCATTTGCGGCGCTGGTGGACAAACGGGCGAAATAAATCCGGATTCCTTCGGCAATGCGGATCGCCCGGGTAGGATCGCTGGCTTCCACCAGATAGGCGAATTCTTCACCGCCCATGCGGACGAAAACGCCGTTTTCACCGATGATGCGGTTTGCGAGCGCGCAGAACTGGACGAGAACCTCATCGCCGCACTGGTGGCCATGCTTGTCATTGATGCTCTTGAAATGGTCGATATCGAAGAGCGCAAGCGTGATGTGGCTCTCTCCATCCCTCCGTCTGGCCTTGAAGGCTTTGAATTCTTCCGCAAGGCCCCGGCGGTTGAGTGCGCCGGTGAGATAGTCGGTCACCGCCAGTTTCTGCAGGCGGCGCTCCATGTCTTCCATGAAAACCTTCACGCTCATCATCAACAGCACGATGAAGCCGAACGCGCCGGACAGCATGACGGGGATGGTCAGAGGTGCGATCTGCCCTGTGGCGAGATTGTAGGAAACGACAATCGACGCGGCGATGCCGCCGAGAAATGCCTGAATGACGAAGGCGAGCGCAAGCAGCTTGCGCGTTTTCGAGCGATATTCACGGGATGTGAGCAGGACGCCCGCCAGCATGAAATAACCGACCGCTGCCGAGCAATGATAGAGAATGATGCGCGCCTGAATGTCATTGCGCACCGGTGGCACGAACATGAAGGCGATCCAGATCAGAGCCGGAATGGTGATCCAGCCCTCGACGGGCCGCTTTTCGAGATTGAGAATTTCGGCCAGCCAGAAAGAGGCCGCCGACAGTGTCAGGGTATTGGCGATGTCTATCGACAGGAAATCCGGTATGTCGCCGCGCATGGCAACCAGCGCGCTTCCAAGGCCGATGGCGAAGAAGCCCATGGCGAAACAAAGGTGATATTTCTTTCGCTTGTTGTGCAGCCACAGCGATGCCAGCACGGCGGTAATCGTCAGCGCTTCCATGGACCACAGCAGCATGCCTGTTTTCGTATCGAGCACCGGTGTCGTCCAATCTTCGTTTTGCATGGTGGTTGCGGCAGGGCTTTTGAACCGCCTGCCTGCTTCCGCCGAAAAGATGCATCTATGGAAAGCGGTCGCCTGTTACGCCAAGGCGAAGGCTGACGTGGCACAGTATCATTCGCAAAACCCTAACGAGTCGTTGCTGCTTTCCGTAAGGGAAGGTTTTCCAACGTGACCATTTTTGGGCTTAACTTTTCATTGACCACGGGCGCCTTTGCCGGTTGATGACGACAAAATAGGGCTTGGCCGCTCTGGCGCAGGCTCGACACTCTCTGTAATTGCGCAGAGATGAGTTGTCCGGCATGTCATTAAGGATATCCGCCGCCTTAGTCTTGAAGAACCGGGCAATGACACTCTATGTAGTGAGTTGACGAATTGAATTGATTCCGGGCGCTAAAGCCTCCGGGCAAGAGTTGGATAAAGGACGGACATGACAAATCCAGTTGATACCGCCATGGCTCTGGTGCCGATGGTCGTGGAGCAGACCAACCGCGGCGAACGGTCCTATGACATCTACTCCCGTCTTCTCAAAGAGCGCATCATCTTCCTGACCGGTCCGGTTGAAGATCACATGGCCTCGCTCGTCTGCGCACAGCTTCTTTTCCTTGAGGCCGAAAACCCCAAGAAGGAAATTGCCATCTACATCAATTCGCCAGGCGGCGTAGTGACCGCCGGTATGGCGATCTACGATACGATGCAGTTCATTCGCCCTGCGGTTTCCACGCTTTGCGTCGGCCAGGCCGCTTCCATGGGTTCGCTGCTTCTTGCCGCCGGTGAGAAGGGCATGCGCTTCGCAACGCCGAACGCCCGCATCATGGTTCACCAGCCTTCCGGCGGTTTCCAGGGTCAGGCGTCCGACATCGAGCGCCACGCCCGCGACATCATCAAGATGAAGCGCCGCCTCAATGAAGTCTACGTGAAACACACTGGCCGCACGCTCGAAGAAGTTGAAAAGACGCTCGACCGTGACCACTTTATGGATGCGGACGAGGCGAAGGATTGGGGCGTGATCGACAAGATCCTCACGTCCCGTCAGGAAATCGAAGGCGTCTCGGCGAACTGAGGTGCCGCGCTTTTGACGTGAGTTTGTATCCCCGAACTGAAATTCGGGGGTTCAAACGAAGAAATAAAGCGCTAATAGTACATATTAAGGCTGTGTTGAAATTTTATGACGTAGCCTGAACCATCCTCTCCTGAAAGGCGTAGAGTTTTACGGGGGAGGCGAATGAGGAACATGCCGAGGCATTCGTGGCTCGGAGTTTGAAGGGGAATTCGTTGCCGCCGTTTATCAGGTCATGTATCTGATACGGTTAGTACCCCGGGAACGAAGCGGATGCGAAAGCTTTGGACAAGTGCTCGTATCTGCAGGCGGTAAGTTGACCGCGATCCGTTTGGCGGACCTGCGGCGTGCTGGAAGGAAAGAGATATGAGCAAAGTCAGCGGCAGCAACGGCGGCGACTCGAAAAATACACTCTATTGTTCATTCTGCGGCAAGAGCCAGCACGAAGTCCGGAAACTCATTGCCGGACCGACGGTGTTCATCTGCGATGAATGCGTCGAATTGTGCATGGACATCATCCGCGAGGAGAACAAGAGCTCGATGGTGAAGTCGCGTGAGGGTGTTCCCACCCCGCAGGACATCATCAAGATCCTCGACGAATACGTCATCGGCCAACAGCAGGCGAAAAAGATCCTGTCCGTTGCCGTTCACAACCATTACAAGCGTCTCGCTCACTCCACCAAGAATGGCGATATCGAACTTGCGAAGTCGAACATCATGCTGGTCGGTCCGACCGGGTGCGGCAAGACCTATCTTGCCCAGACGCTCGCACGCATCATCGACGTCCCGTTCACCATGGCGGATGCAACGACGTTGACCGAAGCCGGTTATGTCGGTGAAGACGTTGAAAACATCATCCTGAAGCTGCTTCAGGCTGCGGATTACAACGTTGAACGCGCGCAGCGCGGCATCGTCTATATCGACGAAGTGGACAAGATTTCCCGCAAGTCGGACAATCCATCCATAACGCGCGATGTGTCTGGCGAAGGCGTTCAGCAGGCGCTGCTGAAGATCATGGAAGGCACGGTTGCTTCCGTTCCTCCGCAGGGTGGCCGCAAGCATCCGCAGCAGGAGTTCCTGCAGGTGGATACGACCAACATCCTCTTCATTTGCGGCGGCGCGTTTGCCGGTCTCGACAAGATCATCTCTGCCCGTGGCGAAAAGACCTCCATCGGTTTCGGCGCAACGGTGAAGGCGGAAGACGATCGTCGTGTTGGCGAAGTGCTGCGTGAGCTGGAGCCGGAAGATCTGGTCAAGTTCGGCCTCATCCCGGAATTCATCGGTCGTCTGCCGGTTCTGGCAACGCTGGAAGATCTGGATGAAGACGCATTGATCCAGATTCTGTCCGAGCCGAAGAACGCTCTGGTCAAGCAGTATCAGCGTCTGTTCGAGATGGAAGATGTGGAGCTGACATTCCAGGGCACAGCGCTTCTGGAAATCGCCCGCAAGGCCATCACCCGTAAAACCGGTGCCCGTGGTCTTCGCTCGATCATGGAAAAGATCCTGCTCGACACGATGTTCGAACTGCCGACGCTGGAAGGCGTTCGCGAAGTCGTCATCTCCGACGAGGTGGTGAGTGGCGCGGCGCGTCCGCTCTACATCTACGCGGATCGTCAGGACGAGAAGGCCAACGTTTCGGCCTGATCCGTCACCGATAAGTGACCTGAACCGGAAGGCTCGCCATTGGCGGGCCTTTTTTCTTGGTTATGCACCATAATGCGCGCATAAAGCTCATCCGCTCCAATTTTGGGTTTGGAGCCGATTGCGCTTTGCTGATAAAGTCTTAGAACTGATTTGTATGGCGATGTGACGTTTTCGTGAATGCCCGTCGCCGGTTCTGCTTCCGCAAGAGTATGCGTGAGGCGCGTAGTGTAAGCCTATTCAAACCTATTTGGTTTTTGAAAATTTACAGCCTGACGCGCAAGTGACGGCTGTTAGTTTTCGTGACTTGAAAATGACAGTGTGAAACTCCACTTTCAGTCACGAATAAGAATATGCCGGAAACTTCCCAAGACGTCCGGCAAGCGTCCCTCACGGGACCATGGAAAGGAAATGATATGACGAACATTACGTCTGCGGCATCTGGCGGTACATATCCCGTACTTCCTCTGCGCGACATTGTCGTTTTCCCGCATATGATCGTTCCCCTGTTCGTCGGGCGGGAAAAATCCATCCGTGCTCTGGAAGAGGTTATGGGCTCCGACAGGCAGATCATGCTTGTGACCCAGATCAACGCCAGTGACGACGATCCGGATCCATCGGCCATTCATAAAGTCGGTACGGTTGCTAATGTGCTTCAGCTGCTGAAGCTGCCCGATGGCACCGTGAAGGTTCTTGTCGAAGGCAAGGGCCGCGCCAAGATCGATGAATATACCGGTCGCGAAGACTTCTACGAAGCAACTGCCGTTCTTCTGGACGAGCCGGCGGAAGACCCGGTCGAGATCGAGGCACTGTCTCGCTCGGTCGTCTCCGAGTTCGAAAGCTACGTGAAGCTGAACAAGAAGATTTCGCCGGAAGTGGTTGGCGCGGCTGGCCAGATCGACGATTACTCCAAGCTTGCCGATACGGTCGCTTCGCATCTTTCCATCAAGATCACCGAAAAGCAGGAAATGCTTGAAACGGTGAGCGTGAAGCAGCGCCTCGAAAAGGCTCTCGGCTTCATGGAAGGCGAAATTTCCGTTCTTCAGGTCGAAAAGCGCATCCGCTCGCGCGTCAAGCGCCAGATGGAAAAGACCCAGCGCGAATATTACCTGAACGAGCAGATGAAAGCGATCCAGAAGGAGCTCGGCGACGGCGAGGATGGCCGCGACGAGATGGCCGAACTTGAAGAGCGCATCGCCAAGACCAAGCTCTCCAAGGAAGCTAAGGAGAAGGCCGAAGCTGAAATGAAGAAGCTTCGCCAGATGAGCCCGATGTCTGCGGAGTCCACCGTTGTTCGCAACTATCTGGACTGGCTGCTCGGTCTTCCATGGGGCAAGAAGTCGAAAATCAAGACCGACTTGAACGCTGCCGAAT
The DNA here is from genome assembly GCF_005145045.1 of Agrobacterium larrymoorei. Lineage (NCBI taxonomy): Bacteria > Pseudomonadati > Pseudomonadota > Alphaproteobacteria > Hyphomicrobiales > Rhizobiaceae > Agrobacterium > Agrobacterium larrymoorei. The sequence goes on along the minus strand of NZ_CP039691.1, from coordinate 1,943,334 downwards.
CCGTTCTCGAGCTCGATCACTTCGGTCTCGACAAGGTCAAGGAACGCATTGTCGAGTATCTGGCCGTACAGGCCCGTGCGACGAAAATCCGTGGCCCGATCCTGTGCCTCGTCGGTCCTCCCGGTGTTGGCAAGACCTCGCTTGCGAAGTCCATCGCCAAGGCAACGGGTCGCGAATATGTTCGCATGGCTCTTGGTGGCGTGCGCGATGAAGCGGAAATCCGCGGACATCGCCGTACCTATATCGGCTCCATGCCGGGCAAGATCGTTCAGTCGATGAAGAAGGCCAAGAAGGCGAACCCGCTCTTCCTGCTCGATGAAATCGACAAGATGGGCATGGATTTCCGTGGCGATCCGTCCTCTGCTCTGCTGGAGGTGCTCGATCCGGAACAGAACTCCACCTTCATGGACCACTACCTTGAAGTGGAATACGACCTGTCCGACGTCATGTTCGTGACGACTGCCAATACGCTGAACATTCCGGGGCCCTTGATGGACCGTATGGAAGTCATCCGTATCGCCGGTTACACGGAAGACGAAAAGCGCGAAATCGCCAAGCGTCACCTGCTGCCGAAGGCAATCAAGGAACACGCCCTGCGTCCGGAAGAATTCTCCGTGACGGATGGTGCCCTGATGGCCGTGATCCAGCAGTACACACGGGAAGCCGGTGTGCGTAACTTCGAGCGTGAGCTGATGAAGCTTGCCCGTAAGGCCGTTACCGAGATCATCAAGGGCAAGACCAAGTCGGTCGAAGTCACGGCAGAAAACATCCACGACTATCTGGGTGTGCCGCGCTTCCGCCATGGCGAGGCCGAGCGGGAAGATCAGGTCGGCGTCGTCACGGGTCTGGCATGGACCGAAGTCGGCGGTGAACTGCTCACCATCGAAGGCGTCATGATGCCGGGCAAGGGTCGCATGACCGTGACCGGTAACCTGAAGGACGTGATGAAGGAATCCATCTCGGCGGCGGCATCCTATGTTCGCTCGCGCGCGGTCGATTTCGGCATCGAGCCTCCACGCTTCGACAAGAGCGACATTCACGTGCACGTGCCGGAAGGCGCAACGCCGAAGGATGGTCCATCTGCCGGTGTTGCCATGGCAACTGCCATCGTCTCCATCATGACCGGTATTCCGGTTTCGAAGGACGTGGCGATGACGGGTGAAATCACGCTTCGCGGTCGCGTTCTGCCGATTGGTGGCCTGAAGGAAAAGCTGCTCGCAGCACTTCGCGGCGGCATCAAGAAGGTGCTGATCCCGGAAGAAAACGCCAAGGATCTGGCGGATATTCCGGACAACGTGAAAAACGAGATGGAAATCATCCCGGTTTCCCGCATGGGTGAGGTTCTGCAACACGCGCTGACACGCGTGCCGGAGCCGATCGAATGGGATGGCAGCATCGAAACGCCGGTCATTGCAACCGTTGAAGGTGTGGATGACGCGGGCCAGACCATCTCTCATTGAGTATCAGCCTGCGGGAATGATGCTAAATTAGCACAAAATCCCTGAAAGGCTGGCAGAAATGCCAGCCTTTTTTGTGAAAAAAACGCCAGACCCCTTGTATTTCAGGCGATTCCGTCGCTTTTGGGTGGCGGTGCGCGAATAGATAAGTATTCTGCGCCTACCCAATTTGAGTCGTTTCAAACCATTGAAAGGGGTGGAAACATGAACAAGAACGAGCTCGTTTCTGCAGTTGCCGAGAAGGCTGGCCTCACGAAGGCTGATGCCGCTTCTGCTGTTGACGCTGTATTCGAAACTGTCCAGAACGAACTGAAGGCTGGTGGCGACATCCGTCTCGCTGGCTTCGGCAGCTTCACCGTCAGCCGTCGCGAAGCCTCCAAGGGCCGTAACCCATCCACGGGTGCAGAAGTCGATATTCCGGCTCGCAACGTTCCAAAGTTCTCCGCAGGCAAGGGCCTGAAGGACGCTGTCAACTCCTAAGGTTTCCTGATGCCGTTTGCCCCAGCGGCGTGCGAACGGTTTTCAAGGCATACGAGGAAAGACTGGCGCTTTGCGTACCTTCGCAAAATGACGCCTTTGAAATGCAGAAAGCCCGGCCTTTGAGGTCGGGCTTTTTGTTTATGAGAATATTCGGAATTGTCATGCGCCTGTCATGTCCATGTCGCAGAAGCCGCCTGTTCGTTTTTCCATTATGGACTACAGGGGATTTTCCATGACATTCCGTCTTTCTCAAGCAACGCTGACAGTAGCGCTGCTGGCATCGGCAGCATTTCCGGCCGCAGCCGAGCAGGTTTTCAACCGCATTTCTTCTTTCCCGGTCGCATTGAATCTTCCGTCCGACAAGGACCAGAAGACCGTTACTTCCGCTGAAATCGTAACCGCGAGCGAAGACGGCAATACGCTGATCTATTCCGACAGCCCGCTGGGCGGCATCGGCTTTATCGACATCAAGGATGCCAAGGCACCCAAGGCACTCGGCGCGCTGATGATGGATGGCGAGCCGACGTCGGTTGCGGTTGCAGGCACCAAGGTTTTGGCTGGCGTCAATACGTCTGAAAGCTACGTAAAGCCATCCGGCAAGCTGGTCACGGTCGATATCGCCGCCAGAAAGATCGAGGCAAGCTGCGATCTCGGCGGCCAGCCGGACTCCGTCGCGATTTCACCGGACAAGAGCTTTGCTGCCATCGCTATCGAAAACGAGCGCGATGAGAAGGTCAATGACGGCGCGCTGCCGCAGGCTCCAGCGGGCTTCCTCGTCACCATCGGCCTCAAGAACGGCGCGCCTGACTGCTCGACGCTGAAGAAGATCGATGTGACCGGCCTTGCCGAAATTGCGCCGGAAGATCCAGAGCCCGAATTCGTCTCGATCAATTCCAAGGGCGAAATTGCCCTGACGCTGCAGGAAAACAACCACATCGTCATCGTTGACGGCAAGAGTGGCAAGGTAACGAGCCACTTCTCCGCTGGCACGGTTGATCTCGAAGGCATCGACACCAAGAGCGATGGCCAGCTGAAATTCACCGACAAGCAGGAAGGCCGCAAGCGCGAGCCCGACGCCGTAAAGTGGCTGGATGACAACCGCATCGTCATCGCCAATGAAGGCGATTGGGAAGGCGGCGCACGCGGCTTCACCATTTTCGACAAGAGCGGCAAGCAGCTTTACGAGGCCAATTCCTCGTTCGAACGCGCCGTTGCCGCCATCGGTCATTATCCCGAGAAGCGTTCCAAGGCCAAGGGTGTGGAGCCTGAGGGTCTGGAAGCCGCAACCTTTGGCAACGACAAATATTTCTTCGTTCTTGCCGAACGCGCCTCCGTCGTCGGCGTCTATAAGGATACCGGCGCCGAGCCACAGCTGACGCAGCTTCTGCCCTCCGGTATTTCGCCAGAAGGCGCCGTCGCCATTCCTTCGCGCAATCTGCTGGTCACCGCCAACGAGGCCGATCTGGTGGAAGACGGCGGCGCACGTTCGCACGTCATGATCTATGAGCGCTCGGAAGGGCAGGCGGCTTATCCGCAGCTCGTTTCGGCAACGGTGGATGGCGCGCCAATCGGCTGGGGTGCACTTTCCGGTCTCGTCGGCGATGCTGAAAAGGAAGGCATTCTCTACGCTATTTCCGACTCGGTCTATGGCAACCAGCCTTCGATCTTCACCATCGACGCTACCAAGAAGCCTGCGACCATCACCAGCGTTCTGCGCGTAAAGCGCGACGGCCTGGCTGCGCAGAAGCTCGACATGGAAGGCATCACGCTGGACGGCAAGGGCGGTTTCTGGGTTGCTTCGGAAGGCAATACCGAAAAGCTCGTTCCGCATGCGCTCTACAACATCAATGCCAAGGGCGAGATCAAATCCGAAATCGCACTGCCAAAGGAATTGCTCGAAGGCGAAACCCGCTTCGGCTTCGAAGGCATCACCATGATCGGCAAGGGCGACGATGCGACGCTGTGGATGGCCGTTCAGCGCGAATGGGGCAATGATCCGAAGGGTACTGTCAAGCTCGTTTCCTACAATCTGAAGTCCAAGCAGTGGGGCGCAGTGCGCTATCCGCTGGATAAGGCACCGGAAGGCGGCTGGATCGGCCTGTCCGAAATCACTGCATTCGGCGATCAGGTCTACATCGTAGAACGCGACAACCAGATCGGCGACAAGGCCAAGACCAAGAAGCTGTACCGCGTTGCCATCGCAGACCTGAAGCCAGCAAAAATCGGCGGCGAGCTACCACAGGTCACCAAGCAGGAAGTGCACGACTTCCTTCCCGACCTGAAGGCCCAGACCAACGGATACGTCGTGGACAAGCTGGAAGGCTTCGCCTTCGACAAGGCTGGCAAGGCTTACGCCGTGACCGACAATGACGGCGTGGATGATTCCTCTGGCGAGACGCTGTTCTTCCCGGTTGAGCTGAAGGTGACGAACTAATTCGCTTATCCACCGTCATCCTAGGGCTTGTCCCTAGGATCTAATCACGCTTCAGCGGATGCGACGTGGCAGATCCTCGGGACAAGCCCGAGGATGACGGAAATCACAAGCGAGCAAATAAAAAAGCCGGGCGCGATGCACCCGGCTTTTTCAATGTCTCAAGAGCAACCCATCAGTCTTTCAAAGCATATTGCTCAAGCGCCGCACGATTGACCTCAATACCGAGCCCCGGGCCATCCGGTATCTGCACCACACCATCGACATGATCGAGCGGCGAGGTGAGTACCGCCTGGCGGTACGGATTTTCCGTCCGGTCGAACTCGAGGATCGGCGGGCGCGGGCTGCGCCGGGCGGGGTCTGGCGTGAGAGATGCCATCAATTGTAGCGCGGCTGCAATTGCAACACCCGTACCCCAGACATGGGGAACGACGCGCACGCCGTAGAGGCTGGCGAGATCGATGATCCGCTTCGTTTCCGAAAAACCGCCGGTTCCGGCAAGGTCCGGTTGCAGGATATCCACAGCGCGGCTTTCCAGCGGCGCGCGCATGCCATAGCGACCATGCCATGTCTCGCCACCGGCTACGGGGATCGGCTGTCCCGCACGCACAGCGCGGTATGCATCCAGTTGTTCCGGTACTACGGGCTCTTCGAACCAGTCGATACCGAGAGGTGCCAGTGCATTGCCGACTTCGATGGCCTCAAGCGCATCATAACCATGATTGGCATCGATCATGATACGGACATCCGGGCCGACCGCTTCGCGCGCGGCGCGGATGACGGCGATGTCTTCCGCGACATCGAAGCCGATCTTGATCTTGACCGCATGGAAGCCCTGTTTCGCGTAACCGGCCACTTCCGCTGCGACATCGGCAACAGGTTCGACGCCATCCTTGCGGAAGGAGCCGGTGGCGTAAGCCTTCACGCTTTCCCGGAAACGCCCACCGAGCAGGCGGGAAATCGAGGTGCCGAACCGCTTGCCCTTGATATCCCACAGCGCGATATCGATGCCGCTGAGAGCCGTGACGGTAAGGCCGCGCTGACCCTGATCGCGCAGCAGGTTATAAAGCTCGTGCCAGATAACCTCGATATCGAGTGGGTCCCTGCCGATGAGATAAGGTGCGTAGGCGGCAACGACCGCTGCGTTCGGCCTTGCCGGGCCAAGGCATTCGCCCCAGCCCACCGTGCCGTCGTCGCAGATGATTTCCACAAGGCAATGGATGCGACGATCAAAGCGCATCGAAGCGCTTTCGAAGGCGTGACCCAGCTTGTAATCCAGCAGATGCGTGCGAACCGCCTCTATTTTCATGGCTTGTATGGTCCAATCAGTTTGTCGAGCATTGCGACTTCTTCTTCCGTCAGATCGGTCAGCGGAGCGCGAACCGGACCGGCATCGAAGCCAACGAGGCGCACGCCTGCCTTGACCGCAGACACCGCATAACCCTTCGAACGGTTACGAATGTCCATGAATGGATAGAAGAAGTCGATGAGAATCTGGTTCGTGGTGGCCGTATCGCCAGCGCGCAGTGCCGTGTAGAACTTCTGCGCAAGGGCAGGCACGAAGTTGAAGACAGCCGAGGAGTAGGTGGTGACGCCAGCGCCGAGATAGGCATCGGCAAAAAGCTCAGCAGTCGGCATGCCACCAAGATAGGTGAGGCGGTCGCCCATCGTTGCGGTGATCTTGCGAACCAGACCGATATCGCCCGAGCCATCCTTGAAGCCGACGAGGTTGGGGCAGGATTCGGCCAGTCTCGCCAGCGTTTCCGCCGTCAGAATGGAGTTATCGCGGTTGTAGACCATGACGCCGATGGAAACGGAATCGCAGACGGCCTTGATGTGGTGGTAAAGACCGGCCTGAGGGGCGTCCATCAGGTAATGCGGCAGAAGCAGAATACCGTCAGCACCAGCTTTTTCGGCGCTCTGGGCGATCTGGACAGCAATTTTGGTGCCGTAACCGCAACCGGAAACGATAGGTGTGGAACCTGCAGCGGACTTCGCAGCCTTTACGACGGTCGCCACTTCTTCCGGTGCAAGCGAGAAGAACTCACCCGTGCCACCGGCCGCGAAAAGCACAGTCGCATCGAAGCCGGAAAGCCAGCTGACGTGATCGTGGTAGGGCTTTTCGTTGAATTCGCCATCCTTGCCGAACGGCGTTACCGGGAAAGAAAGCAAGCCCGCACCAAGCGCGACTTTAAGTTCCTGAGGATCCATTGCCATGAAATTGAGGTCTCCGATTGATATCTGGCGCAGAGAATATGCGAGATATTATCTTCGTCAAGAACTTATAATACAAGTTTGGTTCGGTAGTGCACAATTTTCTCATCGAAGGGATTTCGTATTGCCCGGTGTGAAGGGCGGAGAAGCCTGCACAACGTGCGATGCGATCACCCCTTGAAAGATTATGTGGAACGCGCGTACACATAAGATAACATCAAGTTTACGTATGACCACAGCGCTAGAGCGCGTGGCTGCGAAATGGAAAACTGGGAGGAAAAATGCTGAAGACGCTATTGTTGACGGGTGCTGCAGGTGGAGTGGGCAAGGCAATACGCCCGCATCTGAAGGGACTAGCGGAAAAAGTGGTCCTTTCGGACCTGGTGGAGGTGACAGACCTTGCCCCGCACGAAACATTTATCAAATGCGAGCTTTCTAACCGCGCGGAGGTGGATGCAGCGGTGGCAGGCGTGGATGGAATCATCCATCTGGGCGGAATTTCCGTTGAAAGACCGTTCGAACTCATCCTCAAGGGCAACATCGAGGGTGTCTATAATCTTTACGAGGCCGCTCGCCACAACGGCAAGCCGCGCATCATTTTTGCCAGTTCCAACCACACGATCGGCTTTTACCGGCGCGATGAAAAGCTGGATCGCGATTCCCCGGTTCGCCCCGACTCGCTCTATGGCGTGTCGAAATGCTTCGGCGAGAATCTTGCGAGCTTCTATTTCGACAAGTTTGGCCAGGAAACGCTGTCCGTGCGCATCGGCTCCTGCACGCCGCAGCCAACCACAACTCGCATGCTTGCGACCTGGCTGAGCGTGGAGGATCTGACTCTGCTCTGCGCAAGAGCATTCGAGGCGCCACGGCTGGGCAATGCCATCGTTTACGGCGCCTCGAACAACGCTGAAAGCTGGTGGGACAACTGCAAGGCAAGCTTCCTTGGCTGGCAACCCAAGGACAGCGCCGCCGAGTGGCGCGCAGAATTGCTTGCCGAAATCGGTGCGGAAGACCCGAAGGACCCGGCAGTCATCTATCAAGGCGGAGGCTTTACAGCACTTCCGCATCCAGCGGATAAATGAGCGGAGAACGAGGGAGGGGAGCCGGGGTCTTTACTTCGGCTTATCCTGCTTTTCCGAGTCGTACTGGACCCAGCGGAAGAAGAGATAGACTGGCAGGGCAATAAGCGCCAAAGTGGCAATAGCATTTGCAGACATGGTTCATCCCATCGAAACACGACCTCATCATGAGGGCGACGGGATAGTTATGCGGCACAATCTGTTTATAATTGCTGAATCAACTAATGTAGCTCTTTAGCGAATTTAAAAAATTTCGAATGCTTGAGGATAATTAGTATAACCACGCTTCGATGACGCTGAATGCTTGCTTCGGTTCAACATGAAGAAAGCCGCGTATCGAATTGATTCGACTCAGCAATGTTCTGCCAGGCGAAATCAAAATCATAGTAACTTGGGGAAATGGTGGGCGATGAGAGACTCGAACTCCCGACATCCTCGGTGTAAACGAGGCGCTCTACCAACTGAGCTAATCGCCCTTCGCGTCTTGCGGATCGTGTCCGCCGCGTCGGTGGCTGTGATCTATTCGGATCGGATCAGAACCGCAAGAGCCTTTGTGAAGTTTTTTTGATTTTTTTGAATTTTCGTTGCTGGTCATTTTTGCAGATTTCGCTTCTTCTCGCTGGGATGCCTTGGAAATACGGCGTTTCCGCGTTTTGATATGCTCGCGTTCTTCGGTGTGGATTTCCACAGGCTTGCTAAGCGCTGGCGCACGAATCTGAAGAAAAGGGAGGGAAGACAACGCGTGGGCGCCGTTTTTGCGAATCCACCTGTGTTCTTATGTGGGGGAGGAGATGAGGCGGGTACTGTGTCATGATATTGCTGTGTCGCCATGATATAATTCGTGGCGTGAGTGAAGAAGCGAGTCACTAATTACGATCTGAGTCTCCTCATAGAAGGTCCGATCCGGCTGCTGTGGATAACCGAATTCATAGCGTGTAAAAAAGTTTAGATGGAGAAGTGCCGGAAAACCGGCACTCTTTGCGTTTGGGCAAACGCAAAATGCACAAGCTTATTCTTTTGTCGTGAAACCTGCTTGACACCCCCACACGAACGCCTTAGTTAGCCGCTCAACGAACAGCCGAGGCGGTTCGTGCAGCGGGGCTTCGGCCTCTCTGTCAGGAAGATGCGGGTGTAGCTCAGTCGGTTAGAGTGCCGGCCTGTCACGCCGGAGGTCGCGGGTTCGAGCCCCGTCACTCGCGCCATCCTGTCCCTCGGAACTCTACGAACGCTAAGCGTTCGTCAAAATGCGCGGGTGTAGCTCAGTCGGTTAGAGTGCCGGCCTGTCACGCCGGAGGTCGCGGGTTCGAGCCCCGTCACTCGCGCCATTTTTCTTCTTGAAGCGGTTGATTTTTCCTTTGTCGAAAACCACGTAACGGTCAAGAAATTTTGCGCGCGAGAGCGCTTCATCACCTTCTTTCTTGTTTCAAAAAATCAGGTTTTGGCGGCCGGTTTCGTCTCGAAAAAGACCCTTCTGGCGCACAAAATTATGTGACTTTTTGAGGGCTCGATCTGCGGCCTGATTGTCGATATATTTTAAGTATTTAGGGATAAGCCTTGCAGCTGCGGCACCGGCTGTGTGGCATTATAATGGTCAATCCTTGGCGGGATTGTCTTGAAATGGTGCTTAAACTCTTGCAGAGACGGCGTGGCTGCGCTAACCACTGCGGCGTTGCAACATAATTCGATCCTGCGGAAAAACGTTCCAAAGGGTGCCCGACGCTCGGTCGGGCAGGGAAGAGACAATGACTGAACTCCTCAGTTCCTATATTCCGATCGCAATTTTCATCGGTATCGCCCTTGTCATCGGCCTGGCGCTGTTGATCGCGCCCTTCGCTGTTGCTTACAAGAACCCAGATCCCGAGAAACTGTCCGCCTTCGAATGCGGATTCAATGCGTTCGATGACGCTCGTATGAAGTTCGACATCCGATTCTATCTCGTGTCGATTCTCTTCATTATTTTCGATCTTGAAGTCGCGTTCCTGTTCCCGTGGGCTGTGTCCTTCGGTGAGCTCGGCTGGTTCGGCTTCTGGTCCATGATGGTGTTCCTCGCGGTTCTCACCATCGGCTTCATCTATGAATGGAAGAAGGGAGCGCTGGAATGGGCATAGTTCAAAACGACACTACGCTTGTTGCGCAAAAGCCCAAGGGTATTATCGATCCGTCGACCGGCAAGCCCGTTGGCAGTGACGATGCGTATTTCACGGAAATCAATGACGAGCTGGCCGATAAGGGCTTTCTCGTTACCTCCACCGACGAACTGATCACCTGGGCGCGCACCGGCTCGCTGATGTGGATGCAGTTCGGCCTGGCCTGTTGCGCCGTTGAAGGCCTGATGCAGGCTTCCGGTCCGCGTTACGACATGGAACGCTTCGGTGTTGCTCCGCGCGCTTCGCCGCGCCAGTCCGACGTGATGATCGTTGCCGGCACGCTGACCAACAAGATGGCGCCAGCGCTTCGCAAGGTCTATGACCAGATGCCGGAGCCGCGTTACGTAATTTCCATGGGCTCCTGCGCCAATGGCGGCGGTTACTATCACTACTCCTACGCCGTCGTGCGTGGCTGTGACCGGGTCGTGCCTGTCGATATCTACGTGCCGGGCTGTCCCCCCACGGCGGAAGCGCTGCTTTATGGCGTGCTTCTGCTGCAGAAGAAAATCCGCCGTACCGGTACGATCGAGCGTTAAGGGCAGAGGACTAAAGAATGAGCGAAGCTCTTAACGATCTCGCGGCCCATGTGCAGGAAGCGCGCGGCTCTCTTCTGGTGTCGCAGGCAATCGCCTTTGGCGAGTTGACGCTGAATACGACGCCTGAAAACGTCATCGCGCTTCTCACCTTTCTGCGTGACGATGTGCAGTGCGGTTTCGTGAATATCATCGACATTTGCGGCGTTGACTGGCCTCAGCGCGAAAAGCGCTTCGATGTCGTCTACCACCTCCTGTCTCCACGCCAGAACCTGCGCGTTCGCGTCAAGCTTCAGGTGGCGGAAGACGAGGGCGTTCCTTCGGCAACGTCTGTCTTCTACGGCGCGGAGTGGTTCGAGCGCGAAGCATGGGACATGTATGGCATTCCATTCGAAGGCCATTCCGATCTTCGCCGCCTCCTTACGGATTACGGTTTCGAAGGTCACCCTCTGCGCAAGGATTTCCCGCTCACGGGTTTCGTGGAAGTACGTTATGATGACGTACAGAAGCGCGTTCTTTACGAGCCGGTCGAGTTGAAGCAGGAATTCCGCAGCTTCGACTTCCTCTCGCCTTGGGAAGGAACGGATTACGTTCTGCCCGGCGACGAAAAGGCCAAGCAATGAGCCAGCTACATGCCAACGAACAAGTGGCAAAAGAGCAGGGACAATGTCTTTGCGGCGCCGTTCGCCTTGAGGCGACGATCGGCGCCCGAAAGATCGGCGTTTGTCACTGTTCCAAGTGCCGTCGCTGGTCCGGCGGCGTTTTTCTCGCAGTCGAGTGCCAGGATGTGTTTTTCGATAGCACTGAGCAGCTTGGTGTTTACGAATCATCCGAATGGGGCGAGCGTTGCTTCTGCAAGGTTTGCGGCAGCACGATGATGTGGCGTTCCAAGGACGGTAGCCATAAAGAGGTTTCCGTTCAGGTCTTCAACGATCCGTCCAGCTTCACGCTGGCATCGCAGATTTTCATTGACGAAAAGCCGACCAGCTATTCGTTCGCTGAGGCCACCAAGAACATGACCGGCCCCGAATTCATCGCCATGATCACGTCGGCGGAGCAACAGCAATGACTGAACATAACGTTCGCAATTTTACGATCAACTTCGGCCCGGAACACCCTTCCGCGCACGGCGTGTTGCGTCTGGTTCTGGAACTCGACGGCGAAATCGTCGAGCGCGTGGACCCGCATATCGGCCTGCTGCACCGCGGAACCGAGAAGCTGATCGAAGCCAAGACCTATCTTCAGGCCGTTCCTTACTTCGACCGCCTCGACTACGTGGCGCCGATGAACCAGGAACATGCTTTCGCGCTGGCCGTGGAAAAGCTGATCGGCCTTGAAATTCCCATGCGTGGCCAGCTGATCCGCGTTCTCTATTCCGAGATCGGCCGTATCCTGTCGCACATCATGAACGTCACGACCCAGGCCATGGACGTCGGCGCCATGACGCCGCCGGTCTGGGGCTTTGAAGAGCGTGAAAAGCTGATGGTGTTCTATGAGCGTGCTTCCGGCGCGCGCATGCACGCAGCCTATTTCCGTCCGGGCGGCGTTCATCAGGATATTCCGCAGGAACTGGTCGATGATATCGGCAAGTGGTGCGATCCGTTCATCACGGTTCTCGACAATATCGAAGGCCTTCTGACCGATAACCGCATCTATAAGCAACGTAACGTCGATATCGGCGTCGTCTCGCTTGAAGATGCGTTCGCCTGGGGCTTTACCGGCGTCATGGTGCGCGGTTCGGGCGCTGCCTGGGACTTGCGCCGTGCGCAGCCTTACGAGTGCTATTCCGATCTTGAATTCGACATTCCTGTCGGCAAGAACGGTGACTGCTACGACCGTTACCTGATCCGCATGCAGGAAATGCGCGAATCGGTGAAGATCATGAAGCAGTGCGTGGAGCTTCTCTCCGGCAAGCACCGCATCGGCCCGGTTTCCTCGCTGGACGGCAAGGTCGTTCCGCCCAAGCGTGGCGAGATGAAGCGGTCGATGGAAGCGCTGATCCACCACTTCAAACTCTACACTGAAGGATACCACGTTCCGGCTGGCGAAGTTTATGCTGCCGTCGAAGCGCCCAAGGGTGAGTTTGGCGTCTATGTTGTGGCGGATGGCACCAACAAGCCATATCGCTGCAAGATCCGCGCTCCTGGTTTCGCGCATTTGGCTGCCATGGACTTTCTCTGCAAAGGCCATCAGCTTGCCGACGTTACCGCTGTTCTCGGCTCTCTCGACATCGTGTTCGGGGAGGTCGATCGCTGATGCGTCTGCCGCTGGCCATATCGGCACTTCTTGCCACGAGCGCACCGCTCTTCGCCCAGACGGCGACGAGCGACGTGCCTTCGGGTGCAAGCGGCGGCAGTTCCACCATCAAGCAGCTGCTTGATCTGGGATACGAGATCAAATCCTCGCTCCCAAATGGCAGCAAATTCATTGTGTTCATGCAAAAAGACAAAGCGGCTTATGCTTGCGAATTCGTCACGGTGGCGAGATCGCGGTGTGAATCGTTAAATTGATGAGGCGTGAGGAAGTATGTCCGTTCGTCGACTAGCCGAAGATCAGTTCCAGCCCGCGGATTTCGCGTTTAACGCGGAGAATACTGCGTGGGCGGAAAAAACGATCAAGAAATATCCCGAAGGTCGCCAGCAGTCCGCGGTCATTCCGCTGCTGATGCGCGCTCAGGAGCAGGACGGCTGGGTGACCCGCGCCGCCATCGAGAAGATCGCAAACATGCTGGACATGGCTTACATCCGTGTTCTTGAAGTGGCGACCTTCTATACGCAGTTCCAGATCAAGCCGGTTGGTACCAAGGCGCATATTCAGGTGTGCGGCACCACGCCGTGCATGCTGCGTGGTTCCGAAGCGCTGATGGATGTCTGCCGTCACAAGATTCACCATGACCCGCTTCATACCAACGAAAGCGGCACGCTTTCCTGGGAAGAAGTGGAATGTCAGGGTGCCTGCGTGAACGCGCCGATGGTCATCATCTTCAAGGATGCCTATGAGGATCTGACGCCAGAGCGTCTGGAAGAGATCATCGATGCTTTCGAAGCAGGCAAGGGCGACACCGTGAAGACGGGCCCGCAGATCGACCGCCATCAGTCGGTTCCGGTTGGCGGCTTGACCACGCTGACGGAAGAAACCAAGCCGGATCGCTCCAATCTCGACAAAAAGGAAGAGCCTGCCGCAGATGCTGCGCAGACGCCGCCTTCCAATGCTGCAAAGCCGAAGACGGATACGCCAGAGACCGATCCGAAGCTGAAGACGCCTGCAACGGAGCCGAAGGCTGCCGCTGAAAACGTCAAGGTTTCCGAGAAGGAAAACTCCGGCAAGAAGCCAGAGTGAGAGGTTGAACCATGTTAAAAGATCAAGATCGCATCTTTACCAATCTCTACGGCCTCAAGGATCAGTCCCTGAAGGGCAATCTCGCGCGCGGCCACTGGGACGGCACCAAGCAGATCATCGAAAAGGGCCGTGACTGGATCATCAACGAGATGAAGGCCTCCGGCCTTCGCGGGCGTGGCGGCGCTGGCTTCCCGACGGGTCTCAAGTGGTCCTTCATGCCGAAGGAAAGCGATGGTCGTCCGCATTACCTCGTGGTCAATGCCGATGAATCCGAGCCCGGCACCTGCAAGGACCGCGAAATCCTGCGCAACGATCCGCATACGCTGATCGAAGGCTGCGTGATTGCCGGTTTCGCCATGGGCGCCCACACGGCTTACATCTATGTTCGTGGCGAATATATGCGTGAGCGCGAAGCGCTTCAGGCGGCCATCGACGAGTGCTACGATGCAGGTCTGCTCGGCGTAAACAACAAGAACGGTTGGGATTTCGATATCTACGTTCACCACGGCGCAGGTGCTTATATCTGTGGCGAGGAAACGGCACTTCTCGAAAGCCTTGAAGGCAAGAAGGGCCAGCCGCGCCTTAAGCCTCCATTCCCGGCAAACATGGGCCTTTATGGCTGCCCGACCACGGTCAACAACGTCGAATCCATCGCCGTTGCTCCGACCATTCTGCGTCGCGGTGCCTCCTGGTTCTCTGCCATCGGTCGTCCGAACAATGTCGGCACCAAGCTGTTCATGGTCTCCGGCCATGTCGAGCGTCCGTGCACCTTCGAAGACGCACTCGGCCTGTCCTTCAAGGAACTGATCGAGCGTCATTGCGGCGGCATTCGTGGCGGCTGGGATAATCTTCTCGGCGTCATTCCCGGCGGCGCATCCTGCCCCATCGTACGCGGTGAGGACATGAAGGACGCCATCATGGACTTCGACGGCATGCGCGAAGTGAAGTCTTCCTTCGGCACCGGCGGCATGATCGTCATGGACAAGTCCACCGACGTCATCAAGGCAATTGCCCGTATCGCGGCCTTCTTCAAGCACGAGAGCTGCGGCCAGTGCACGCCTTGCCGTGAAGGCACGGGCTGGATGTGGCGCGTTCTGGAGCGCATGGTCAAGGGCAACGCGCAGAAGCGCGAAATCGATATGCTGTTCGAAGTGACGAAGCAGATCGAAGGCCACACCATCTGCGCGCTTGGCGATGCTGCTGCATGGCCGGTTCAAGCGCTGATCCGCAATTTCCGTCCGGAAATCGAAAAGCGGATCGATCAATATACCTACAGGGCCATGGATGATGGCGCTGTGCTGGAAGCTGCCGAGTAACACACCTCAGGTGTTGCGAGGCGCTGGGAACGGGTGTAACCGTCCCCGCAATCGTTTAAGCATCTGGCATATGAGTCTTTGCCGGATGTGATCAGGATTTGTCAGGAACCGCGTGATAAGAGCGGTTCGGACAGGCAACAGGACGTAAGCAGAACCATGACAAAGCTCAAGGTTGACGGTAAAGAGATCGAAGTTCCGGATCATTTCACG
Organism: Agrobacterium larrymoorei; assembly: GCF_005145045.1. Taxonomy (NCBI): domain Bacteria; kingdom Pseudomonadati; phylum Pseudomonadota; class Alphaproteobacteria; order Hyphomicrobiales; family Rhizobiaceae; genus Agrobacterium; species Agrobacterium larrymoorei. The sequence continues at coordinate 1,928,128 of NZ_CP039691.1, read as the reverse complement.
CTGTTGCAGGCGTGCGAGGAGGCTGGTGCCGAAGTTCCGCGCTTTTGTTTTCATGAGCGTTTGTCGGTCGCAGGTAACTGCCGTATGTGTCTCATCGAGGTAAAGGGCGGACCACCGAAGCCTGCTGCCTCCTGCGCCATGGGCGTGCGCGATATTCGCGGCGGTCCGAATGGCGAACTGCCGGAAGTTTTCACCAACACGCCGATGGTCAAGAAGGCCCGCGAAGGCGTGATGGAATTCCTGCTCATCAACCACCCGCTCGATTGTCCCATCTGCGACCAGGGCGGCGAATGCGACCTGCAGGACCAGGCCATGGCCTTCGGTATTGCCGGTTCTCGCTACTCCGAAAACAAGCGCGCGGTTGAAGACAAGTATATCGGCCCGCTCGTCAAGACGGTGATGAACCGCTGCATTCACTGCACGCGCTGCGTCCGCTTCACGACGGAAGTCGCGGGCATTTCCGAGCTAGGCCTGATCGGTCGCGGCGAAGATGCCGAAATCACAACCTATCTCGAGCAGGCCATGACCTCCGAGTTGCAGGGCAACGTCGTTGACCTCTGCCCGGTCGGCGCGCTCACCTCCAAGCCTTTCGCCTTTACGGCGCGTCCATGGGAACTCGGCAAGACCGAAACCATCGACGTGATGGATGCTCTTGGCTCGGCAATCCGTGTCGATACGCGTGGCCGCGAAGTTATGCGCGTCATGCCGCGCGTCAATGAAGCCATCAATGAAGAGTGGATTTCCGACAAGAGCCGCTTCATCTGGGATGGCCTCAAGACCCAGCGTCTCGACAAACCATACGTCCGCAAGGATGGCCGCCTTCAGCCCGCAACATGGGGTGAAGCATTCGGTGCTATCAAGGCCGCCGTTTCCGCGACTTCGGGCGAGAAGATCGGCGCAATCGCTGGCGATCTCGCTTCCGTTGAAGAAATGTTCGCGCTGAAGTCGCTGCTCGCATCGCTCGGCTCGACCAATGTCGATTGCCGTCAGGATGGCGCAGCGCTCGATCCGTCGCTCGGTCGTGCAAGCTACATCTTCAACACGACGATCGAAGGCATCGAACATGCCGACGCGCTGCTGATCATCGGCTCCAACCCACGCTTCGAAGCGGCTGTTCTCAACGCCCGCATCCGCAAGCGCTGGCGCCGTGGCGGCTTCCCGATCGGTGTGATCGGTGAGGCAGGCGAGCTGCGTTACGACTACGAATATCTCGGTGCCGGCACCGACACGCTGACCGACCTGGTCAACGGCTCCGGCAGCTTCCTCGACAAGCTGAAGTCCGCCAAGAACCCGATGATTATCGTAGGGCAGGGGGCTCTGGCCCGCGAAGACGGCGCAGCCGTACTCGCCGCTGCTGCGAAGCTCGCTGGTGTTGTCGGTGCTACCTCCGAAGAGTGGAACGGCTTCTCCGTTCTGCACACGGCAGCATCGCGCGTCGGCGGTCTCGATCTCGGCTTCGTCCCTGCGGACAAGTCGGCAAATGCTGCGTCCATCGTCGCTTCTTCCGAGGTGCTCTTCCTTCTCGGTGCGGATGAGATCGATCTGTCGGCCAAGGCTGCGCAGCTTACCGTCTATATCGGTTCGCATGGCGACAATGGCGCAATGAATGCCGATGTCATCCTGCCGGGTGCGGCCTATACCGAAAAATCCGGTATCTGGGTCAACACCGAAGGCCGCGTTCAGTTCGGTAACCGCGCAGGCTTTGCTCCGGGCGAAGCGCGCGAAGACTGGGCAATCCTGCGTGCGCTTTCCGATGTTCTCGGCAAGAAGCTGCCATTCGACAGCCTGTCCGGCCTGCGTGCACAGCTCTACCTCGCCCACCCGCATTTCGCGGATGCCGATGAGATTGCCGTTGGCAACGCCCGGGATATCGAAACACTCGCTGGCAAGACCGGCACTCTTAACAAGGCAGGTTTCGCTTCGCCGGTTAAGGATTTCTATTTGACGAACCCGATTGCGAGAGCGTCCGCCGTGATGGCCGAATGCTCCGCATTGGCCCGCAACAACTTCAAAGCTGCGGCAGAGTAAGGGTAGGGGATTATGGACTCGTTTTTCTGGAGCTATGTCTGGCCAGCGCTGATTATGGTCGGCCAGTCTCTGCTGCTTCTCGTTATACTTCTGGTCGCGATTGCGTTCCTACTTCTGGCAGACCGCAAGATTTGGGCTGCCGTTCAGCTGCGCCGCGGCCCGAACGTCGTCGGTCCTTTCGGCTTGTTCCAGTCCTTCGCCGATCTTCTGAAGTTCATCCTCAAGGAACCCGTCATTCCGTCGGGTGCGAACAAGGCCGTCTTCCTCCTGGCGCCGCTGGTTGCCGTAACGCTGGCGCTCGCCACCTACGCCGTCATCCCCTTCAACCAGGGCTGGGTCGTTGCCAACATCAATGTCGGCATTCTCTATATCTTCGCGATTTCTTCGCTCGAAGTATACGGCATCATCATGGGTGGCTGGGCTTCCAACTCGAAGTACCCGTTCCTCGGCGCGCTTCGTTCTGCTGCGCAGATGGTGTCCTATGAAGTGTCCATCGGTCTCGTCATCGTCACCGTTCTGCTCTGCGTCGGTTCGCTGAACCTGACCGATATCGTCAATGCCCAGCATTCCGGCATCGGCACGTCGCTCGGCCTGCCTGCGTCGTTCCTCGACTGGCACTGGCTGCCGCTCTTCCCGATGTTCATCGTGTTCTTCATTTCGGCGCTTGCCGAAACGAACCGTCCACCCTTCGATCTGCCTGAAGCGGAATCGGAACTTGTGGCCGGTCACATGGTGGAGTATGGCTCCACCCCGTACATGATGTTCATGCTGGGCGAATATGCCGCCATCGTTCTGATGTGCTGCCTGACGACCATTCTCTTCCTTGGCGGCTGGCTGCCAATCGTGGATGTATGGTTCCTGAACTGGGTTCCGGGCATCGTCTGGTTCGCACTGAAGGGCGTCATGGTGTTCTTCATGTTCGGTCTGGTGAAGGCATTCGTCCCGCGTTACCGCTATGACCAGCTGATGCGTCTCGGCTGGAAGGTCTTCCTTCCCCTGTCGCTCGCCATGGTCGTGATTGTTGCATTCGTACTCAAGCTGACGGCAGGCGCATGATGTCTATAGTCCTCGCTTGCAGATTTGGAGGTTGAGATGGCCAGTCTTTCCCAAGCCGTCAATTCGCTGTTCCTCAAGGAATTCGTTGGCGCCATCTTCTTGACGATGCGCCACTTCTTCAAACAGAAGGCAACGGTGAACTATCCCTTCGAAAAGGGTCCGGTTTCCCCGCGATTCCGTGGTGAGCACGCGCTGCGTCGCTACCCGAACGGCGAAGAACGCTGCATTGCCTGCAAGCTGTGCGAAGCGATCTGTCCTGCTCAGGCCATCACCATCGAAGCTGGCCCGCGCCGCAACGATGGTACGCGCCGCACGGTTCGTTACGATATCGACATGGTCAAGTGCATCTATTGCGGCTTCTGCCAGGAAGCCTGCCCGGTGGATGCAATCGTCGAAGGCCCGAATTTCGAATTTGCGACGGAAACCCGCGAAGAACTCTATTTCGACAAGCAGAAGCTTCTCGACAATGGCGACCGCTGGGAGCGTGAAATCGCTCGCAACCTCGCTCTGGATGCGCCTTACCGCTAAGGCCGCGTCAGTGTCTTCGGAGCATCGTTCCGGAGAGGATATTGAGTAAAATGCCCGTCGGCGTTCGCTGGCGGGAACGAAACGGGCAGGGCGGTCCAAGGGCCGCTTTTGTCCGGTGAGGACAAAAAGGCACCAACATGGGTCTGCACGCTGTATTCTTTTACATTTTCGCTTTCGTCGCCGTGGCGTCTGCGTTTCTGGTCATCGCATCGAAGAACCCGGTTCACTCGGTTCTTTTCCTGATCCTGACCTTCTTCAACGCGGCGGCACTCTTCCTCCTGACGGGTGCTGAATTCCTCGGCATGATCCTGCTGGTCGTTTATGTCGGCGCTGTGGCGGTGTTGTTCCTCTTCGTCGTGATGATGCTCGACGTCGATTTCGCCGAGTTGCGCTCCGGCGTGCTGCAATATGCACCCATGGGCGCATTGATCGGCGTGATCCTGGCTGCGGAACTCATCGTCGTCATCGGTGGCAGCGTGCTGAACCCGCAAGCGGCAAAGTCCATCACCATGCCGATCCCGAACCCGGCAGAGCGCACCAATACCGCGGCGCTGGGTGACGTTCTCTATACGAATTACGTCTACTTCTTCCAGCTGGCCGGTCTCGTGCTGCTGGTGGCCATGATCGGCGCCATCGTGCTGACGCTTCGTCACCGCACGGACATCAAGCGTCAGGATATTTCAACGCAGGTTGCTCGCGATCCGAAGACTGCCGTCACGACGGTTAAGGTCAAGCCGGGTCAGGGCATCTGAGGCGCGAACGGATCCAAGGAATTTAGAATATGGAAATCGGTCTTTCCCATTACCTGACGGTCAGCGCGATCCTCTTCACGATCGGCATCTTCGGTATCTTCCTCAACCGGAAGAACGTCATCGTCATCCTTATGTCGATCGAACTCATCCTTCTGGCGGTCAACCTCAACATGGTTGCGTTCTCGTCCTACCTGAACGACATCGTGGGCCAGGTCTTCGCCCTGTTCATTTTGACTGTCGCTGCTGCCGAAGCCGCTATCGGTCTTGCAATACTCGTAGTCTTCTATCGCAACCGCGGATCGATCGCCGTGGAAGACGTCAATATGATGAAGGGCTGATAAGGCTATGATCTATAAAGCTATCGTCTTTCTTCCGCTGATCGGCTTCCTGATCGCAGGCCTTTTTGGCCGCTCGATTGGCGCCAAGGCCTCGGAATACGTCACCACCGGTCTGATGATCGTCGTCGCGATCCTGTCATGGATCGTCTTCTTCGACGTCGCGCTCTTCACCCATGAAGCAGGCGAAGTCATCAAGGTGACCGTGCTGCGCTGGATCCAGTCCGGCGGCATCGACGTCGAATGGGCGTTCCGCATCGACACGCTGACGGCTGTCATGTTCGTGGTGGTCAACACGGTGTCGTGCCTCGTGCACCTGTACTCCATCGGGTACATGCATCACGATCCGCATCGTCCGCGTTTCTTTGCCTATCTCTCGCTCTTTACCTTCGCCATGCTCATGCTGGTGACCTCCGACAACCTGCTGCAGATGTTCTTCGGCTGGGAAGGCGTTGGTCTTGCGTCCTATCTGCTGATCGGCTTCTGGTTCAAGAAGCCATCCGCTTCGGCTGCCGCCATGAAGGCCTTCATCGTCAACCGCGTCGGTGACTTCGGCTTCATCCTCGGCATTTCCGGCCTCTTCGTGCTGTTCGGCTCGATCAATTTCGAAACCATCTTCGCAGCCGCTGGCACCTACCTGCCTGCCGATGGCTCGGCGTCGGCTGATGTCGTCATCAACCTGTTCGGCATGCAGCTGGACAAGGCCCACGCCATCACCGGCGTCTGCCTGCTGCTGTTCATGGGCTCCATGGGTAAGTCGGCGCAGTTCCTGCTGCACACATGGTTGCCGGACGCGATGGAAGGCCCGACACCTGTGTCGGCGCTCATTCACGCCGCGACCATGGTCACGGCTGGCGTCTTCCTCGTTGCCCGCATGTCGCCGATTTTCGAATTGTCGCAGGATGCCTTGACTTTCGTCATGCTCATCGGCGCGATCACCGCCTTCTTCGCGGCAACGGTCGGCCTTGTGCAGAACGATATCAAGCGCGTCATCGCCTATTCCACCTGTTCGCAGCTCGGCTACATGTTCGTGGCTCTGGGTGCAGGCGCTTACGGTGCTGCGGTATTCCACCTCTTCACGCACGCCTTCTTCAAGGCTCTCCTGTTCTTGTGCGCCGGTTCGGTCATCCACGCTGTGGATGGTGAGCAGGACATGCGCTACATGGGTGGCCTGCGCAAGCACATCCCCATCACCTTCTGGACGATGACGGTTGGTACGCTGGCGCTGACCGGCGTTGGTATCCCTGGCACGATGATCGGCTTTGCCGGCTTCTTCTCCAAGGACGTCATCATCGAATCCGCTTATGCATCTCACAATGCAGTCGCCGGTTTCGCCTTCGTTCTTCTCGTGGTTGCCGCGCTCTTCACCAGCTTCTATTCCTGGCGTCTGGCGTTCATGACCTTCTTCGGCAAGCCGCGCGCTTCCGCAGATGTCATGCACCACGTCCATGAATCGCCGATGGTGATGCTGATCCCGCTCTTCGTCTTGACGGTTGGCGCTGTTTTCGCTGGCGTTGTCTTCGAAGGCTATTTCTTCGGCCATGAATATGCGGAATTCTGGAAGGGTGCGCTCTTTACGCTTCCATCCAACGAGATCCTCGAAGAGTTCCACCACGTTCCTCTGTGGGTCAAGTGGAGCCCCTTCGTCGCCATGGCTCTCGGTTTCATCACCGCGTGGGTGTTCTACATCAAGTCGCCGGAAACGCCGAAGCGTCTGGCAGAGACCCATCGCGGCCTCTACCAGTTCCTCTTGAACAAGTGGTACTTCGACGAACTCTACGACTTCCTCTTCGTTCGTTCCGCAAAGGCGCTTGGCCGCTTCCTGTGGAAGAAGGGCGACGTGGCCGTCATCGACGCCTATGGACCCAATGGCATTGCAGCGCGCGTGGTTGATGTGACCAATCGCGTAGTCCGCCTGCAATCCGGTTACCTTTATCACTATGCTTTCGCGATGCTGATCGGCATCGCAGCACTTGTCACCTGGATGATGCTCGGGAGTGCCCTCTGATGACCGATTGGCCCATTCTTTCAACGGTCACCTTCCTGCCGCTCGTCGGCGTGGTGCTCCTGCTTTTGACGAATGAGAGCGGCCCCTATGGACGCCGCAACATTCTTAATGTCTCGCTGCTGACGACGGTATTCACCTTCATCGTCTCGCTGTTCATCTGGATCGGTTTCGACAATTCGAACCCGGGCTTCCAGATGGTCGAGAAGCACAACTGGTTCGGCAACATCGCAGCCTACCATCTCGGCGTCGATGGCATTTCCATGCTCTTCGTCATCCTCACGACGTTCCTCATGCCGTTTTGCGTTCTCGCAAGCTGGGATTCCATCGAGAAGCGCCTGAAGGAATACATGATCGCCTTCCTTCTTCTGGAAGTCGTCATGATCGGCGTTTTCGTCGCGCTGGATACGGTTCTCTTCTACGTCTTCTTCGAAGCAACGCTGATCCCGATGTTCATCATCATCGGCGTGTGGGGCGGCAAGGATCGCGTTTATGCATCCTACAAGTTCTTCCTTTACACGCTGCTCGGCTCGGTTCTGACCATGCTCGCCATCATGGCGATGTACTGGCAGGCTGGCACGACGGATATGACGGAACTGCTGAAGCACGGCTTCCCGGCTGGCATGCAGACATGGCTCTGGCTCGCATGCTTTGCAGCCTTTGCCGTCAAGATGCCGATGTGGCCGGTTCACACATGGTTGCCGGATGCCCACGTTCAGGCGCCCACCGCAGGCTCGGTCATTCTGGCTGGCGTCATGCTGAAGCTTGGCGGTTACGGTTTCATCCGTTTCTCGCTCTCCATGTTCCCGCTGGCGTCCGAGCATTTCGCGCCCTTCGTCTTCACGCTGTCGGTCCTCGCCATCATCTACACCTCGCTGGTGGCCATGATGCAGGATGACATCAAGAAGCTCATCGCCTATTCGTCCGTCGCTCACATGGGCTACGTTACCATGGGTATCTTCGCCGCCAACGTTCAGGGTGTGCAGGGTGCAATCTTCCAGATGCTGTCGCACGGCATCGTCTCCGGCGCGCTCTTCCTCTGCGTCGGCGTGATCTATGATCGCCTCCATACCCGCGAGATTTCGGCCTATGGCGGTCTCGTCAACAACATGCCGAAATATGCCGTCGCCTTCATGGTCTTCACCATGGCGAATGTCGGTCTGCCCGGCACCTCCGGTTTCGTCGGTGAATTCCTGACGATCGTCGGTGTCTTCCGCGCCAACACCTGGGTTGCGCTGTTTGCTGCAACGGGCGTCATCCTCTCTGCTTCCTACGCGCTGTGGCTCTATCGCCGCGTTATTTTCGGTGCGCTGGAAAAGGAAAGCCTGAAAGGCCTGCTGGACCTCAACACCCGCGAAAAGGTCATCCTTTATCCGCTGGTGGTGCTGACGATCTTCTTCGGTGTCTACCCGGCACCGGTCTTCGATGCGACGGCCGCATCTGTCGACCTTCTGATCAATAATTATACCGCCGCATTGCAGGCAGCGCAGAATGTTGCGCTTACTCTGAACTGACGACAGGACCCGTTGGACATGACCGCTGAAATTCTTCTTGCCAGTCTGCGCATCGCGACGCCCGAACTGATCCTTGCGGTCGGTGCGCTGGCACTGCTCATGATTGGCGTCTTCTCCGGCGACAAGTCGACCAACACGGTGACGGGCCTTTCCGTCGCTCTTCTGGTCGTCGTCGGCCTGTGGATCATCTTCGCTCCTGCAAGCGGACTAGCCTTCGGCGGCGTTTACGTCGCCGATGCCTTCGGTAACTTCATGAAGATACTGGCGCTGATCGGCTCCATCGTCGCCATGATCCTGTCGGTCGGCCACAGCCGCGTCGAGCCGATTGGCCGTTTCGAATATCCGGTGCTTCTGGTTCTGGCGACCCTCGGCATCCTGCTGATGATCTCCGCCAACAACCTGATCTCGCTCTACATGGCGCTGGAACTCCAGTCGCTGGCGCTCTACGTCATCTGCGCCATCAACCGCGAAAGCCTGCGTTCGACGGAAGCCGGTCTGAAGTACTTCGTTCTCGGTGCGCTCTCCTCCGGTATGCTGCTCTACGGCATGTCGCTGGTTTACGGCTTTACCGGCAACACCGGCTTTCAGGAAATTGCAGCCGTTCTTTCGGCTGAAACCCGCTCGCTCGGTCTGGTTTTCGGTCTGGTCTTCGTGCTGGCCGGTCTCGCATTCAAGATTTCCGCCGTTCCGTTCCACATGTGGACGCCGGATGTTTATGAAGGCGCGCCGACCCCGGTCACGGCCTTCCTCGCAGCCGCTCCGAAGATCGGCGCCATGGCAATCTTCGTTCGCATCGTGGTAGATGCCTTCCAGCCCGTCTTCACCGACTGGCAGCAGATCGTCGTCTTCGTGTCGATTGCCTCCATGCTGCTTGGCTCCTTTGCTGCCATCGGCCAGAAGAACATCAAGCGCCTGATGGCCTATTCCTCCATCGGTCACATGGGTTACGCGCTGGTCGGTCTTGCCGCCGGTTCGGAAGCGGGTGTCGCTGGCGTTCTGATTTACATGGCAGTCTATATGGGCATGACGCTCGGCACCTTCGCCTGCATTCTCGCAATGCGTCGCAAGGATGTCGGCAATGTCGAGAATGTCGACGATCTCTCGGGCATCGCGTCCAGCAATCCGTTCATGGCGCTCGTTCTGACAGCGCTGATGTTCTCGCTGGCAGGCATTCCGCCACTCGCAGGCTTCTTCGGCAAGTACTACGTCTTCCTTGCTGCCATCGAAGCGAAGCTTTATGCGCTGGCCGTTATCGGTGTGATCGCATCCGTTATCGGTGCCTACTACTACCTGCGCATCGTCAAGGTCATGTGGTTCGATGAAGCCAAGGGTGGCTTTGAAAAGGCTGCGGGCGAACTGCGTATCGTCTACGCGCTCTCCGGTCTCTTTGTCATTGCCTTCATCTTCTTCGGCGGCATGCTGGGCAACGCGGTGACTGCCGCTGCGAAGACCTTCTTTTGATCGATAGCGTCATGAAAATGGGCCGGGTGTCGCTTGACGACTTCCGGCACGAAGCTCTGGGGGAGACAGCCTCCACCAACCTGGAATGTTTCGCCCGTGCACGCGCGGGTAATAGTGGCAATCTCTGGGTTACCGCAACCCGCCAGACCGGCGGCAAGGGCCGCCGCGGCAGGCCATGGGTTTCCGAACCTGGCAATCTTTATGCATCCCTGCTTTTGATCGACCCGGCCCCGGTGGAGCGCATTGGCTCCCTGCCGCTTGCCTTTGCGCTGGCCGTTTACCGGGCCGTCGGTGCGGTGCTGCCATTCGGCGGTGCATCGCTCGAGATCAAGTGGCCCAACGATATTCTGATTGGCCGGATGAAGACCTGCGGCATTCTGATGGAAGCCGAGATGCTGGCTGACGGTCGTCGCGCCATCGTCATCGGCATCGGCATCAATATTGCGCATAAGCCTGAAAACCCGCTCTATCCCGTCACCATGCTGTCTGAGCACGGCGCGTCCTGCTCGCCGGATGAGCTATTTGCCCATCTCTATCGTGAAACGGCGGAGGTTCTCTCTGTCTGGAACGAGGGCAGGGGCGTGGCGGAGGTCATGCGCGACTGGCGCACAGCGGCCTGCGGGATCGGCGAACATATCACCGTCAATTTCCCGGATCGCTCCATCGGCGGGCGCTTTGCGGGGATCGATGATCATGGTTTCCTGTTGCTGGATGAGGATGATGGCCCAAGACGCGCCATCGCCGCTGGCGACGTTTTCTTCGGCTGAAGGGTCTTGGCGCGACAATGTTGCACAGCCTTCGCCACTTGAGTTTGGAGCATCCCTGCTGCTCGTAAAAGCAGGGCGTCAATGCGGTCCGCGTCGGCCCGGCATCCCGATGTTTCGATAAGTCCGACGTGTTTAGGTGAAAAGCGATGGCTGGCCGGAAGGGCTTAAGCCATCGGGCTTTCGCAGATTGGATTATGACATGTCTCAACAAGACGAACTGGTTTTCCTGCCGCTTGGCGGCGTTGGTGAAATCGGTATGAATTTGGCGCTTTATGGTTATGGCCCCAAGGCCAAGCGGCAGTGGATAATGGTGGATTGCGGCGTCACCTTCGCCGGGCTCGATCTGCCGGGCGTCGATCTCGTGCTGCCCGATATCCGCTTCATCGAAGAGCAGCGGCAGAACCTGAAGGGCATCATCATCACTCACGCCCATGAGGATCATTACGGCGCGCTGAACGATTTGTGGCCGGGCCTCAACGTGCCGGTCTACGCCTCCGGCTTCACCGCAGGCATGCTGGAAGCCAAGCGCGATTATGAGGGCACGCGCGCCGAAATTCCGATCACGCCGTTCAAGGCAGGCGACCGTATCAATGTCGGCCCGTTCGAAATCGAGGCCATCGGCGTCAACCACTCCATTCCGGAACCCATGTCGCTGGTCATCCGCACGCCGCTCGGCAATGTTGTCCACACGGGCGACTGGAAGATCGATGATGCGCCATCGCTCGGTCCCATCACCGATGAGGCACGCTTCCGCGCCATTGGCGAAGAGGGCGTTCTGGCGCTGCTTTGCGACAGCACCAATGCCGTGCGCGACGGCGTTTCTCCTTCGGAGGAACAGGTGTCCGAAGGTCTGCGCCAGATCATCGAAAATGCCGAGGGCCGTGTGGCCATCACCACCTTCTCCTCTAATGTGGGCCGTATCAGGTCCATCGCGCAAGCCGCAGATCGTGCCGGTCGTGAAGTCCTGCTGCTCGGTTCCTCGCTGAAGCGCGTCGTCAACGTGTCGCATGATCTCGGCATCATGGAAGGTATCAAGCCGTTTCTGGCCGAAGATGAGTATGGTTATATCCCGCGCGATAAGGTCGTGGTCATCCTCACCGGTTCGCAGGGCGAGCCGCGCGCAGCACTGGCGAAACTCTCGCGGGACGAGATGCGCAACGTCGCGCTGGCAAAGGGCGATACGGTCGTCTTCTCCTCACGCGCCATTCCCGGCAATGAAAAGGCCATTCTCGATATCAAGAACGGCCTGATCGAGCAGGGTATCAACATCATCACCGATAATGAGGCGCTCGTTCACGTTTCTGGCCACCCGCGTCGTAACGAGCTGCTCAGAATGTATGAGTGGACCAAGCCACAGATCGTCGTTCCGGTTCACGGTGAAGCGGCGCATCTGGTGGCGCAGAAGGAGCTGGCCGAACAGGCTGGCATCAAGCAGGTGCCGAAGGTTCGTAACGGTAACATCCTGCGGCTTGCTCCTGGCCCCGCCGAAGTCATCGATGATGCGCCGCATGGCCGCGTCTTCAAGGATGGCCGTCTGGTCGGTGATTTCGAGGAAATGGGCATTGGCGACCGCCGCAAGCTGTCCTTCGCCGGTCACGTCTCGGTCAACGTCGTTCTGGACAGCCGCTACGATTTCGTCGGCGATCCAGATGTCGTGCCGTTCGGCCTGCCGGAATTCGATGACGAAGGCGAGGACATGGAAGACACGCTTTATGACGCCGTTCTCGGCGCTGTCGAAAGCATTCCGCGCGCCCGCCGCAAGGATCTCGGCGTCGTCAAGGAATCCGTGCGCCGCTCCGTGCGTGCCGCCGCCAACCAGAGTTGGGGCAAAAAGCCCATCGTGACGGTATTCGTCACCAAGGTTTGAGGTTAAGCTTGGAAAGCATTGCGCGTCTTGCTCGCGCGGTGCCTTCCAAGCGCAGCAACTGCGTTTTCCGAAGATCGCGCGTGATTTTCGCAAGGCGTCTCGGGAGGAGACATTATGCTGGGCCGCATCAACCACATTGCCATCGCCGTGCCTGATCTGGCTGCGGCAAGCGCCACCTACCGCGATATGCTGGGCGCCGCCGTTTCCCAGCCACAGGCCTTGCCCGATCACGGGGTGCGGGTGGTTTTCGTCTCGCTTCCGAACAGCAAGGTTGAATTGCTGGAGCCGATGGGCGAAGCGTCACCGGTTGCGTCCTTCCTCGAAAAGAACCCGTCAGGCGGCATGCACCACATCTGCTATGAGGTGGAAGACATCATCGCCGCGCGGGAGCGGCTGAAGGCTGGCGGCGCGCGGGTGCTGGGGGATGGCGAGCCGAAGATCGGCGCGCACGGAAAACCTGTTCTTTTCCTCCACCCCAAGGACTTTTTCGGCACATTGATTGAGCTGGAAGAGATTTGATCGGACGCGGCTTTCGCGGCTCGCCATCGTATAAACGGGTTAGAATGTGTCGAGCGAAAATGCTAAGCGTTTTTGGAAACGCTCTAAGAGCAGGCATGGGAATGGGAGGTTTTAGATGCAATGGCTTTCGGTCGCCGCCGTATTTTTCATCGTTTGGTGGACGGTTCTGTTCATCGTGCTGCCAATCGGCCTGCGCACGCAGCTGGATGATGGCGATGTGGCTCTAGGAACGGTGGCCAGCGCGCCAACCCGCTTCCGGGGGGCGATGATCGTGCTGATGACGACGGTGATTTCCATATTGCTCTGCGCCACATGGTATGCCGCAACGTGGTATTTTGGCTTCAGCCTGGATGATCTGCCACGCATCATTCCCGTCTACGACTGAGTCTGTCATACAGGTGTCATTGAAAGCGTCCAAACAGGCCTAAGTGTTGAAAGTAGGTCGGAAGCGCGCTTTCGCACTGGATTTGGCAAAAGCGGCTCCGTTGACGATCACAGATTTGACCAAATTTGCGGGACGATGGCGTCTGCGTCGCGAAAAAGCAAAAAAAAACAAGGCTTTTCAGCCTTGTTTCTTAGTTTCGCGTGATCTGTAACCGTTGCCGGGGCAGCGAACTAGCGCGCCTAAGATCTAATCCTCCCAAGACTGACCGCGAAAACGACAAGAATTTAAACTTCCTGCCTCTTTTGTAAGCTGAAGCTAGCCCAAAGATTCCACCTTGTCACCACGTTTTTTGCATTTTTGTTACAGTCGGGAAAAAATTCCCCCTGACGCAATTTGTCGCAGGTTGCTCGCAAAATTATTTCTCCTGAAACCGTTCAGCGGCGAATGTCCTCTCCTCAAAATGCTGTTTATCGACAGTTTAGTAGGGTTTACGGGCGGGTTTCCTTCCGTTGCAGAAACAGCTATGTACGGCGCCAATATCCCTTAATTCTGGCGATTCCCATGAGATCGGCGAGTCGTCTTAAGTCATGGAAATAGTCATGCGTCTCAGCCGTTACTTTTTGCCCATCCTGAAGGAAAATCCCAAGGAAGCGGAAATCGTGTCTCACCGCCTCATGCTGCGCGCAGGCATGATCCGCCAGCAGAGCCAGGGCATCTATTCTTGGCTGCCGCTGGGCAAGCGCGTGATGGACAAAGTCAACAAGATCATTCGCGAAGAGCAGGATCGCTCCGGCGCAATCGAGCTTCTGATGCCGACTTTGCAGTCTGCCGAACTCTGGCAGGAAAGCGGTCGTTACGATGACTACGGCAAGGAAATGCTGCGCATCAAGGACCGTCAGGACCGTAACATGCTGTATGGCCCGACCAATGAGGAGATGATCACCGACATCTTCCGGTCCTATGTGAAGTCCTATAAGGGCCTGCCGCTGAACCTTTATCACATCCAGCTGAAGTTCCGTGACGAGGTTCGCCCGCGCTTCGGCACGATGCGTTCGCGCGAATTCCTGATGAAGGATGCCTATTCCTTCGACCTTACGAAGGAAGGCGCGATCCACTCCTATAACAAGATGTTTACCGCTTACCTGCGCACCTTCTCGCGCCTTGGTCTGCGCGCTATTCCAATGCGCGCCGATACGGGCCCGATCGGTGGCAATCACAGCCATGAATTCATCATTCTGGCGGATACGGGTGAGTCCGAAGTCTTCTGCCACAAGAGCTTCCTTGAAAAGGATATTCCGTCCGACGACACCAATTTCGATGATGTTGCCGGTCTTCAGGGTGTTTTCGACGAGTGGACGGCCGATTACGCCGCGACATCCGAAATGCATGACGAAGCTGCTTTCGATGCGATTCCCGAAGGCGAGCGCGTTTCCGCACGCGGTATCGAAGTTGGCCACATCTTCTATTTCGGTACGAAATATTCCGAGCCGATGGGTGCGAAGGTTCAGGGGCCGGATGGCAAGGAACACCTTGTCCACATGGGATCCTATGGTATCGGGCCGACACGCCTTGTTCCCGCCATCATTGAAGCATCGCATGATGAGAACGGAATCATCTGGCCTGCTTCGGTCGCTCCTTTCGATGTCGTCATCATCAACATGAAGGCGGGTGATGCGGCCTGCGACGCGGCCTGCGAGAAGCTCTATTACTCGCTCTCCAACGCGGGCAAGGATGTTCTGTACGACGACACGGATGACCGTGCTGGCCAGAAGTTCGCAACAGCCGATCTCATCGGCGTTCCGTTGCAGATCATCGTCGGCCCGCGCGGCATTGCCGGCGGTGAGGTCGAGGTCAAGGATCGCAAGACCGGCGCCCGCGAGAGCGTGACCGTCGAAGCTGCAATGAACAGGGTTCTCGGCTGAAAAGCCGACAAGGAGAAGACATGGTAAAAGCCGGCGCAAAGGCCGAGGCTGACAACGGTGCGGTTGCATCCGTCAAGGATGGGGCGGCACGGCCGTTTTCGGCTTTCGAGCGCATGGTGGCCTGGCGCTACCTGCGCTCGCGCCGCAAGGAAGCGTTCATCTCCGTCATTGCCGGTTTCTCTTTCGTCGGCATCATGCTGGGCGTGGCAACGCTCATCATCGTCATGGCGGTGATGAATGGTTTCCGCACGGAGCTGATCTCGCGCATTCTCGGCATCAACGGTCACATGATCGTCCAGCCGATCGATGAGCCCTTCAACAATTACGACGACCTTGCCAAGAAGTTCGCAGGCGTGCCGGGCGTCAACATGGCCCTGCCGCTGGTGGAGGGCCAGACGCTGGCATCCGGTCGCGGTGGTGCTGGCAGCGGTGCGCTGGTGCGCGGCGTTCGCCCGGAGGACATCGAAAAGATCAAGGAAGTCTCGGGCAATGTGAAGACCGGCGATCTCGTCGGCTTCATGTCGGGGCAGGGCGTGCTCGTCGGCTCACGGCTTGCAGCACAGCTGGGCGTGAGCGCGGGGGACCAGATCACGCTGATATCACCGGAGGGTGACGTGACGCCGATGGGCGTCAATCCGCGCGTCAAATCCTACACGATTTCCGGTATCTTCGAGATCGGCATGTCGGAATATGATGCGTCGATGATCTATATGCCGCTTTCGGAAGCGCAGCTTTATTTCAATTCGGAAGGCATCGTTCAGTCCATCGAACTCTTCGTCAGCCACCCTGATAATGTCGACGGAATAAGGCCTCTGGTGGAGGCCGCGGCAGGGCGTCAAGTCTATATCACCGACTGGCGACAGCGTAACCAGACCTTCTTCTCCGCCCTTCAGGTGGAGCGAAACGTCATGTTCATGATCCTGACGCTGATCGTGCTCGTGGCCGCGCTCAATATCATTTCCGGCCTCATAATGCTGGTGAAGGACAAGGGTAGCGATATCGCCATTCTGCGCACCATGGGTGCGAGTTCCGGCGCAGTCATGCGTATCTTCTTCATGACGGGTGCCGCCATCGGCATCGTTGGCACCTTTGCCGGTGTTGCGCTCGGCGTGCTCGTCTGTCTGAACGTGGAGTCCATCCGTCAGTTCTTCTCGTGGATAACCGGAACGGTTCTGTTCGATCCGCAGCTTTATTTCCTCAGCCAGCTTCCTGCGGAAATGGACGTTAGCGAAACGATCACCGTCGTCATCATGGCACTGACCCTGTCCTTTCTGGCAACGATCTTCCCAGCCTGGCGTGCTTCGAAGCTCGATCCTGTCCAGGCCCTGCGATACGAATAAGGACTGCTTCACACCATGGCAAAGAAAATGGCTTTACAGCTTTCCGGCGTGGAACGGACCTATGGGCAGGGCGAGACCAGCCTTTCCATTCTGAAACAGGCGAATTTCGAGCTTAGAAGCGGCGAAATCGTCGCGCTCGTTGCACCTTCCGGCACGGGCAAATCGACCCTGCTGCATCTGGCCGGTTTGCTGGAGCATCCGGATGCGGGCGAAGTCTTCATCAACGGCAAGCCTTGCGGAACGCTGTCGGATGAAGAGCGCACGGCCATTCGCCGCAGCGATATCGGTTTCGTCTACCAGTTCCACCATCTGCTGCCCGAGTTTTCCGCACTGGAAAACATCATGATGCCGCAGCTTATTGCGGGCCTTCCACACAAGGAAGCGCAGCAACGCGCCAAGGCGCTTCTCGATTATATGCGCATCGGCCATCGCGGCGAACATCGCCCGGCAGAGCTTTCCGGCGGTGAGCAGCAGCGCGTGGCGATTGCCAGAGCGGTGGCCAACGCGCCCTTCCTGCTTCTGGCCGATGAACCGACGGGCAACCTCGATCCCGAAACCGCATCCTATGTGTTCGACGCACTGGAAGCCCTCGTGCGCCAATCCGGCCTTGCAGCGCTGATCGCCACGCACAACCACGATCTTGCCGCCCGCATGGATCGCCGGGTTACGCTAAGCGAAGGCAAGATCGTCGAATTCTAGGCGCCTGCGACGGCCCTTGGGCAGTCGGGAGGCTCCTTGGATAGAGAGATCCAGCAGCGTGACCGTGCTTATCTGGCATGCATGGCTTCCTGTTCTGATGAGGCTGTTCCTCTAACTCTACAATCAAAAAAGTCTTCTGAAACCCGCATGAGCTTTCATGCGGGTTTTTCGTTTTGAGTCAAACACTTGCAGAAACATGTCGCAGATGCGCGGGTGCAGGTCAGGTGGCGCTTCAAAAGAACAGACTAAAAAAGCTGTTGACACGGAAACAAAATGAGAACAAATTTAGAACATAACGAGTAAGGAGAGACAAATGACCGACATCTTCCGTGACATTGCCGCCTTCGCTTCCATAGCTGTCTTTGTTGCCAGCTTCTCGGTGATCCTCACCTCCATGTGACTATTCTGGCGGAAATCACGTCGCCGCCGCAAGGATTGATAGACGTGCATAGCCTCCTTTGGCGGTGGACTTTGCCGCCGGAAAGCCCCAAAATCAGCCCGATTCAGAATGACGGGAATGCGGGAAATGAGTGACACTTTGGCGGGACAGGACGTTTCGGGCACCATCATGAAATCGCCCGGCTTCGTCCATCTGCGGGTTCACTCCGCTTATTCCCTGCTCGAGGGCGCGCTGCCCTTGAAGAAGATCATGGCCAAGGCTGTCAGCGATGCACAGCCCGCCATAGCGATTACCGATACGAATAATCTTTTCGTCGCGCTGGAATTTTCCGAAAAGGCGCGGGATGAAGGCTTGCAGCCCATCATCGGCTGCCAGGTCTCCATCGACATGCAGGATGCCACCGACGATAAGCGGGGGCATAACAACCTGTCCAAGTTGCCTGCCATCGTGCTTCTGGCTGCGGATGCTGCCGGGTATGAGCGGCTGGTCGATCTTATAAGCCGTGCTTATCTCGACGGAGAAGGCAGCGGCCATTCGGTCAATATTTCCAAATCCTGGCTTGAAGAGGCTAGCAATGAAGGACTGATCGCACTCACCGGCGCATCCGGTGGCCCTGTCGATATGGCCATCAGGGAAGGCCATGCGGCGCAGGCAACCGCACGGCTGCTCGCCCTCAGGAACCTTTTCGGCGACAGGCTTTACATAGAGCTACAGCGGCAGGGCAATTATGACCGCGCGCATGAGCGCCGGATGATTGCGCTTGCCTACGAGCACGACATTCCGCTTGTCGCCACCAACGAAGCCTTCTTTCCCTCGAAGGCGGATTATGAGGCACATGACGCCCTGATGGCCGTGGCGCATAATGCCATCGTGTCCGATGACAGCCGGTTCCGCTTGACGCCCGACCACTATCTGAAAAGCCGCGATGAGATGATATCGCTGTTCAAGGATATTCCCGAGGCCATCGAAAATACGATCGAGATTGCGCAGCGCTGCTCCTATGTGCTGAAGAAGCGCGGGCCGATCCTGCCGCGCTTCACCGGCGCCAGCGATGATCCGGAGGAAGCGGAACGCGCCGAGTCGCTGGAGCTTCGGCGACAGGCCGTGGAAGGTCTCGATCAACGCCTTGCCGCACTCGGCATGGCACCGGGCTATACGGAACAGGAATATCGCGAGCGGCTGGATTTCGAACTCAGCGTTATCGAGCGCATGAAGTTTCCGGGCTACTTCCTCATCGTTGCCGACTTCATCAAATGGGCCAAGCAGCACGATATTCCGGTCGGCCCCGGTCGTGGTTCCGGTGCAGGCTCGCTGGTTGCCTATGCCCTGACGATTACCGACGTCGATCCGCTGCGCTTCTCGCTTCTCTTCGAACGCTTCCTCAACCCGGAACGCGTTTCGATGCCGGATTTCGATATCGATTTCTGTCAGGACCGCCGCGAAGAGGTCATTCGCTACGTGCAGCGGAAATACGGGCGCGAGCAGGTGGCGCAGATCATCACCTTCGGTTCGCTGCAGGCGCGTGCGGCTCTTCGTGACGTGGGTCGCGTGCTGGAAATGCCCTACGGGCAGGTGGACCGCATCTGTAAGCTCGTCCCGAATAATCCGGCCAACCCGACGCCGCTTTCGAAAGCCATCGAAGAAGAGCCGCGTTTTCAGGAAGAGATAGACAAGGAGCCGGTCGTTGCCCGGCTTCTGGATATCGCCCAGAAGATCGAGGGGCTCTACCGTCACGCCTCCACGCACGCCGCCGGTATCGTCATCGGCGACCGACCGCTATCGAAGCTCGTGCCGATGTATCGCGATCCGCGTTCGGACATGCCGGTTACGCAGTTCAACATGAAATGGGTGGAAAGCGCCGGTCTCGTAAAGTTCGACTTTCTCGGTCTGAAGACGCTGACGGTGCTTAAGGTCGCCGTCGATTTCGTTGCCAAGCGCAACATCCATGTCGATCTCGCCTCCATCCCGCTGGACGATCCGAAGACCTACGAGATGCTCTCGCGCGGTGAAACCATCGGCGTGTTCCAGGTGGAAAGTGCGGGCATGCGCAAGGCGCTGATCGGCATGCGCCCGGACTGTATCGAGGACATCATCGCGCTTGTTGCGCTTTATCGTCCGGGCCCGATGGAGAACATCCCGGTCTATAATGCCCGCAAGCATGGCGACGAAGAAATCGAATCCATTCATCCGACGATCGACTACCTGCTGAAGGAGACGCAGGGCGTTATCGTTTATCAGGAACAGGTGATGCAGATCGCCCAGGTCCTGTCCGGTTATTCGCTTGGTGAAGCCGATCTTCTGCGCCGCGCCATGGGTAAGAAGATCAAGGAGGAGATGGACCAGCAGCGTGAACGTTTCGTTGACGGTGCGATGAAGAACGGCGTGTCCAAGGCCCAGTCGGACATGATTTTCGATCTGCTGGCCAAGTTCGCTAATTACGGCTTCAACAAGTCGCATGCCGCCGCCTACGCTATTGTGTCCTACCAGACCGCCTATATGAAGGCGCATTATCCGGTCGAATTCCTCGCCGCGTCCATGACGCTGGATATGGCGAATACGGAAAAGGTGAACGACTTCCGGCAGGATGCGGCGCGCCTCGGCATCGAGATCGTGGCACCTTCGGTGCAGACGTCCTTCCGCCGCTTCGAGACGGGCGAGAACCGCATCTATTATTCGCTCGCCGCTTTAAAGGGCGTTGGCGAAGGGGCGGTGGACCACATCGTGGACGTGCGCGGCGATAAGCCGTTTTCGAGCCTTGAAGATTTCTGCCTGCGGATCGATCCCAAGCAGATCAACCGCCGTGTTCTGGAAAGCCTTATCAATGCCGGAGCCTTCGATTGCTTCTGCAAGGATCGCGCGGAACTGATCGGTGGTCTGGACCGGATCATCGGCTATTCGCAACGCGCGCAGGAAAGCCGCGTTACCGGGCAGCATGATATGTTCGGTTCCGGTGCCGCAACCGGCCCGGAAAAGCTGGTGCTGCCTGCCTACCAGCCGTGGCTCGCCTCGGAAAAGCTGTTGCGGGAATATCAGGTGCTCGGCTTCTATCTAACGGCCCACCCGCTCGACACTTATCGCAACGTGCTCGACAAGCTGCGCGTCCAGAATATCTCGGATTTCTCAGCGGCAGTGAAACAGGGCGCCACTGCCGGTCGTCTGGCGGGGACCGTAACGGGTAAACAGGAGCGCAAGACCCGCACCGGCAACAAGATGGGCATCGTCACCTTCTCGGACGCATCCGGTCAGTATGAAGCCGTGCTGTTTTCGGAAGGTCTGGGGCAGTATCGTGATCTGCTGGAAGTCGGCAAATCGCTCGTCATTACCGTTCAGGCGGAAGAGCGACCGGAGGGTATCGGACTTCGCATCCAGACAGCGCAATCTCTGGAGGAGAAGTCGGTGCAGATGCAGAAGGCTCTGCGGGTTTATGTTCGCGATTCCGGGCCTCTCAAAACCGTTGCCCGGCATCTCAACACCAGAGGTGATGGCTCGGTTTACTTCGTTGTCATAAAGGATGAGGGGCAACGCGAAATCGAGGTCGAACTGACGGAGAAATACAGGATTTCGCCGGAAATAGCAGCGGCGCTGCGCTCTGCTCCCGGCGTTATCGATGTCGAACTGGTCTGATACTGGCGACCGTTAAAACAGGCTGTTCGTCGGATAGGCAAATGCGCCGTTATCGATGAAGCCGTGACGGGACAGACAGGCGCGTAGCGCGGCATTATAGTAGTAAGAACCGGTGAACTCGGTGCCGCGTGGCGGCGTGCTGGCTTCTGCCGTGCATTTTGCCAGGGCGTTGTCATAAACGTTCAGGATGATGGGATCGCTGACCACGGCGGGTCCGCCATAGACGCTGTAATTCTCTGGTGCTTCGGCGGCGGAAACGCAGGCCAGGCCAAGAACAGCTGCTGCGACATATTTCACGTTCATTGCAGGCTCCCCAACGCGAGTGGATGAGCCTTTAAACGTCATGGCTGCGCAGTTGTTCCGTTAGAGCGTGTCTCCCGGTGAAGCGGTCAGATCGGCCTTTCGCGGGTGACGGTCACGAAATCCGTGCCCTGACCCGTCTCCAGCCCGTGGCTCAAGTCGGAAACGGTGATGGAGCTGCCGACAGAAAGCTGCTCTTCGAGCTTTTCGCGGACATCTGCCGGAATTTCGATGCGATCCAGCACTGCGCTCAACTGGTCATAGCCGCCCGGCGCATCGGCCACGTCGATGCCGAGGCGTTTGCGTGCGGCGAGCGGAATGTGGTTTTCCAGCGTCAGGCCATTCCATTCGGCCCTGTCGCCATCAATGTCGATGACTTCGAAGAAATGGGTGCCGAGAGCGATATTCGGCTGCTTGATATGGATCGGGGCTTCGAACAGAGGTTTGAAGTTCTGGCGCACCATCAACTGGCCATTCGGTGCTGCATCTTCTCCGGCGGAGGCGTAGAGGGCGTCGACGAATTCGTCCGTCAATAATGGGCCGGTTGTCTTCAGGTTCTTCCAGCGCTTGTAGCCGTTGGCGGCATTGACGGTCATTTCGCCCGCATAACCATCCGCAACACCGGCATCGAAACCGAGACTGGTGAGAAGGCGCTGAACGTCCATGATTTTTTCACGGTCGCCCCGCCGTGTGATGAGAATGCGCAACGGGGCGCCCGTTGCGCGCGGTGAGGCCTTGGTGGGAACGGAACTCGTCTTCTCGTTCACGGCCACTTCCACCAGCTTCAGCGACGCATCGAATGTTGCCGGGCGCATTTCCACATCGGAAAGCAGCCGCCCCTCATCGGCATCTTTCGGCTGAAGCAGGGCAGGGTGATCGATCCGTTGCAACGAGACATCCGCGCCCGAAACGATGACGTGGACGCCGCGCGCGGTTATGCCATAGAGCGATTTGGCGAACTTGCTGGGCAGACGGATACAGCCGTGAGAGGCCGGATAGTTCGGCACATTGCCTTCATGCAGCGCGATGCCGGACCATGTCAGCCGCTGCATGAATGGCATGGGAGCGGCGGAATAGATGTTGGATTCGTGATATTTGCGCTTGTCCAGAATGGAGAAGATGCCGCTCGGCGTATCATGCCCCGCCTTGCCGGTGGACACTCTGGAAGTGGCGACGATCTCTCCATCTTCATAGAGGGAAAGCGTCTGCTCGTTCTTCGAGACGACGACCTGCAGGCTGCGCGCATCCCTGGCGGTGGCCGCTTGCACAAAAACGGAAGTGGATAGGAGGCAGGCTCCTACAAAGGCACGCAACATCATGTCTGCTCCAACGCGGTACAAAGCATGCCGCCAAAAATCGAGGCGGCAAGGGAGGCTCATGGCGCGAAAAACTGCGCCGCTTCAACGGTGGAGCATATGCGTGCTCATTTAATGAAGTTTTTAAATACCCTTCACGAAGGCGTGTTTATCGTTACTTTTTAGCGCCGAACGTATAGCCGGTTTCGACGGTGCCCTTGCCGAATTTTTCCCGCAGCTTGTCCATGGCTGCCTCCGCCGCGGCGCGTCGGCCTGCGGATTTATCGACCAGATCGGGAGGGTCGGCGAGAGCGGGATCGCACAGGTCGGTCACGCCGATGCCGATCAGGCGGAACTTGGTGCCATCAGTCTCTTTTTCCAAAAGCGAAAGGCCGGTGCGGAATATTCTATCGGCAAGCTGGGTCGGGTCCTCCAGCCTGCGGTTGCGCGTGCGGGATTTGAAGTCGGATGTCTTCATCTTGAGGACGACAGTGTGCCCGGCCGTCGCATTCTTCTTCAACCGCCAGGCGACCTTTTCCGAAAGCGAACGCAGGATCGGCACAAGATCGTCATGGCGCGAAATGTCATTGAAGAATGTGGTTTCGGAAGAAACGCTCTTGGCCGGATCATTGGTATGGACCTCGCGGTCATCAATGCCGCGTGCAAGGCGGAACAGGCGCTGGCCCATGGAGCCATATTTGCGCATCAGTTCCGTCTCTTCCATCTCCTGCAACTGCGAGATCATGCGAATGCCATCCGCCTCGAGCGTTGCGGCAAAAGCTTTGCCGACACCCCAAATCGTGGTGACCGGACGCGTGGCCAAAAAGGCCGTCGCCTCCTTTTCGCCAATCACCGAAAAACCGCGCGGCTTCTGAAGATCGGAGGCCACCTTTGCCAGAAACTTGCAGTAGGACAGGCCGACGGAAACGCTGATCCCGATTTCCTTTTCCACCCGCCGGGCAAAATTGGCAAGAACGCGGGCAGGGGGATCGTGGTGCAAACGCTCGGTGCCGGAGAGATCGAGAAACGCTTCATCGATCGACAGCGGCTGCACGAGCGGCGTCAAATCCTGCATCATCGCGCGGATCTGCCTTCCGACGAGGCTGTATTTCTCCATGTTCGGCTTTATCACCACCGCATCCGGGCAGGCTTCGAGCGCCTTGAACATCGGCATGGCGGAACGCACGCCGTGGATGCGGGCGATGTAACAGGCAGTCGAAACCACACCCCGCTTGCCGCCGCCGATGATCAAGGGCTTGTCGGCGAGGTCCGGGTTGTCGCGCTTCTCGACGGAAGCATAAAAGGCATCGCAGTCGATATGCGCGATGGTGAGATCATAAAGCTCGGCGTGATAGAGCAGGCGCGGACTGCCACATTTCCGACAACGCCTAAACGCCTCCGGCTGGCCAGCCAGACAATCACGACAGAAACCGGGATCGTAGTTCAAAATCGCGGGCATGGCCAAGAAACAAAAAGAGAACGGTCTTGACCATAATCCTTTGCCAATGCCACCTCAAGTGGATAAGCTTCTTGTACAATATTTGATGACGTTTTCAAAAAGCCTGACTGATAGGCATTATTTCGGCGCGTCCAGCGAACCGTCGGGAAAGGAAACGGTATGACGAAGAAATACGAAAAAGAGTTGAGTCTTGAAGCGCTTGCCGCAATGCCGGATGAGGAACTCGATTATTCAGACATCCCCGAACTGGATGAGAACTTCTGGGCGAACGCAAAGTATGTGGAGCCTGAGGGAACACAGCAGATCACGCTTCGGGTGAAGAAGTCGGTTGTCGAGGCTTACAAGTCGACGGGCAAGGGCTATCAAACGCGCATGAACAGTGTGCTCGAATCCTACGCAACAACCGTATTGAAGCAGCGTTCGCGCCAGTCTTGAAGCTTCAATAGACCCCGGAATCCAGCCCGGGTCCAGAATAACGATGCCATGCCGCCTGTACGTCTTCCGGCTTGCAGCCGGTGGCTTCGCAGAAAGCCAGGAGGTCCGGTTCGTGGCTCATGATGAAATCCGTCAGGCCCGCGAGAAAGCCGGGGTCGCTGAAAGCCTGGCGCAGCATGTTGGGTTGCAGGCCGCTCAGCGCGAGGAAACGGGCAAGCATATCCGGCTCGTTCGCAAGCCAGCCAAGTATGGCGGTTACCGTTTCCTCGGGGTCTCTGGTGGTCAACTTGCCGCTTTTTGTATCACGCAACATTTCTTTACCCGAGTTACCTATTTCTCAACCAAATCGCCCTAGCATACTGCGCGGGGGATAATGGAATCGGTTCTGCGACAACTTATATGTCCAGAGGAAGGTTTCAAAGCGGAACAAGGACTGCCACCATGCCCAAGCAGGTCATGATAGTTGAAGACAACGAGCTGAACATGAAGCTCTTTCGCGATCTGATCGAGGCATCCGGCTATACCACGATCCAGACCCGCAATGGCATGGAAGCGCTTGACCTTGCGCGCAAGCACCGGCCCGATCTTATTCTCATGGATATTCAGCTGCCTGAAGTCTCCGGCCTTGAAGTCACCAAATGGCTCAAGGAAGATGACGAACTGCATGTGATTCCAGTGATTGCGGTTACGGCTTTTGCGATGAAGGGGGATGAGGAGCGTATTCGCCAAGGCGGATGCGAGGCCTATGTTTCCAAGCCAATTTCCGTTCCGAAATTCATAGAGACGATAAAAACATATCTCGGCGATGCATAAGGCGACAGGGGCGAGCCAATGACTGCTAGAATTCTGGTCGTCGACGACATTCCAGCTAATGTGAAATTTCTGGAAGCGCGTCTGCTCGCTGAATATTTTGATGTCGTCTGCGCCGAAAATGGCCGCAGGGCATTGGAAATCTGTAACCGGGAGCAGGTGGATGTCATTCTGCTCGACATCATGATGCCGGATATGGATGGCTTCGAGGTGTGCGAGCGTCTCAAAGCCAATCCCAAGACAGCGCATATCCCGGTCGTGATGGTGACGGCGCTCGACCAGCCTTCGGACCGCGTGCGCGGCTTGAAAGCCGGTGCCGATGATTTTTTGACGAAGCCGGTCAATGACCTGCAACTCATATCCCGCGTGAAAAGCCTAGCGCGCCTGAAAACGATGAGCGACGAGATGCGTGGCCGCGCCGCAACCGCGAAGACCATCGGCCTCGAAGACGCCATTGGTGAAGATGGTCACATCGAAAAGCCCGGCAAGGTGTTGCTGGTCGATGGCCGCGCGAGTTCTCAGGAACGCATCATCAAGGCTTTGAAACCTGCGGCGGAAGTCGTGGCGATCACCGATCCCGGCAATGCCCTGTTCGAGGCAGCCGAGAACCCGTACGAGCTGGTGATCATCAACTCGAATTTCGATAATTTCGATCCGCTGCGCCTGTGTTCGCAGCTGCGCTCGCTGGACCGAACGCGTTTCCTGCCGCTACTGCTCGTAACGGAGCAGGGGGATGACAATATGGTCATCCGCTCGCTGGAACTCGGGGTCAATGATTACATCGTGCGCCCGGTCGATCCGAACGAGTTGGTGGCGCGCACGCTGACGCAGGTTAAGCGCAAGCGCTTCAACGACCGTCTGCGCGAGAGCCTGAACCACACGATGGAACTGGCGGTCATCGATGGCCTGACAGGCCTCAACAACCGCCGTTACCTCGATACCCATCTCAAGACGCTGTTCAACCGTGCTGCCACCCGTGGCCGCCCGCTTTCCGTCTGCATTACCGATATCGACCGCTTCAAGCAGGTGAACGATACCTATGGGCATGATGCCGGTGATGAAGTTCTGCGCGAATTCGCTGCCCGCCTTCGCTCCACCGTGCGTGGTGCGGATCTGGCCTGCCGCTATGGCGGCGAAGAGTTCGTGGTGGTCATGCCCGATACGCCTGTTGAGATGGCTGCGATGGTCGCGGAGCGCCTGCGCTCCATCATCGAAGACCGTGCTTTCGTGCTGCGTTCCGGTCGGGAACTGCACATCACGGCCTCTCTTGGTATCGCTTCCAACGCTGTTTCCGTTGAAACGCCCGAGCAGCTTCTGCGTCAGGCAGACCGCGCGCTGTATGAGGCGAAGAATGGCGGGCGTAACCGGGTCGTGGCGTCTGCCGCCTGATCTTTTTCGATGGCGAGACCCAGTAATATAGCTCCCCTCGCAGGTTTTTGAACAGCTTGTTTGCAGCAACTATTCCCAGTGTCCAGGCATGGTGCTGAACTGACGACTATAGAAAAGTCGGTTCTCGATTGCTTTTGCATAGACGCAAGCGAAAATGGACGCGAACAAGAGCGCGTAACGATTACTTCTTTATCTCTTGTGTCTCCATCAACGAAACGCAGATTATCCAAGTCAAACTTTAAAACTCCTTAGTTTTAAAGGCTGAAGCCTGTGCCATAACTTGCGTAGCAGGTAGACCAAAGCTGTGCCAAAGCGGGAGATTTAACCATATCCGCAAAGCAGGCTGCCGGCGGATTAATAATTTGTTGATTTTCTTGATTTCTTACGCGACTATTAGTTCAAGAACATAACCTTCGGCAAGCAGGCGAAAACAAAAATAGCGCCTGGGGAACTTGAAGGAATGATGTGACGGTCTCTCCCAGAGGAGGGGCTGTAGAGATACCCCTTGATGCTCAGGTCCGCCGCATCTCCTGGGTCTTGGGGTCGGTCGACCGGCGACGCTATTGAACGGTTCCTCGTGCTGTCTTTGCTGTCCCGGTCGACCCCACTTCTCCAAGCAGAACAATCCAGTCGAGCATGGCTCTTCAAACAGCGTTACTTTGCCGTGCGCAGCTTTGCGGGCAGAAACAAAAAACGCGCCTCAAGGGCGCGTTCTTTAGGACTAAGACCAAGTGGAATTACTTGATCTTGGTTTCCTTGAATTCAACGTGCTTGCGAACGACCGGGTCGTACTTGGTCTTCGTCATCTTGTCCGTGAAGGTACGGCTGTTCTTAGTGGTGACGTAGAAAGTACCGGTGTCGGCTGTCGACAGCAGCTTGATCTTGATTGTTGTAGCTTTCGCCATGGTCGTCCTGCCTTTAACAAGTAAGTGAGCCGCGGACCTGTTCGACCCCGGCTAAATCTGGCGCGAAACTACGGATCGCGCCTGAAAAGTCAAGTCCGTTTTGATCTGAAAACCGAACGGGCAATGGAAAGAACGACATAGAGCCCGAAAAACAGGGCAAGAGCCCATGCAAAGCCGTTGGTTCCGAAGATGTCCATGGCAATTCCCACCGTCTGTGGGCCTGCAATGGTGCCGGTCGCGTAGCAGAAAATGAAGGCGGCATTTGCGGCAGCAAGATCCGAGCCGCTGAGTCGCGAGCCGAGATGCGTCAGGCCGACCGTGTACATGCCGGAGACGCAGCCACCCCACAGCAGAAGCAGAACCGCGACCATAATCCAGTTGGACACGAGAAAGGGCAGGGCAAGGGTGCCGCACACGCCGATGAAGGCCATCAGCCCCAGCAGGTGGCGGCGGTCCCTCATTCTGTCGGAGAGGAGGCCGATGGGTATCTGGAACGTCATGTTTCCGATGGCCATGGCCGTGAGAAACAGCGCCGCCTGAGCGCCGTTGAAGCCCTCTCGTGTGGCATAGATGGGAAACAGCGCCAGTCCGCCAGCCTGAACGGCCCCGAAGACGAATGCGGCGGCAGAGGCCATGGGCACCAGCCAGATGTAGCGGGCGAAATGGTGGTTCGGCTTCTCATCCAGTGCCGGGCTTTCGCCGCGTGCAAGAAAGATGGGGATGGATGCAAGAAGAATGATGCTGCAGCCAACGAGGAAGGGCGTGATGCCTTCGCTTCCGACCGTGGAAAACAGAATTGGCCCGACGGCGAAGCCAACGGCAAGCCCCGTTCCGTAGAGACCGAGCACGAAGCCGCGTTTTCGCGGTGGCGCTGCGGCGTTGATCCAGAATTCCGAAAGAATGAAGAGCGTTGCGGTGGCACCGTGGAAGGCAATTCTCAGCGGAAACCACATCCAGAAATCGGGCGCGAAGTAAAATCCCATGGCGCTGATTGCGGAGATGACGACCGCCGTCAGCATGGTGCGCGCCACGCCGTAATCATGTGCCAGCTTGCTCGTCAGTGGCGCTGCGATCATGGCAGCGACACCGGCCATGGCCGTGTTCAGGCCGATCATAGAGGAGGAAATGCCGCGCCGCTCGAGGATCAGGCTTAGAAGCGGCAGCCCGAGGCCGATGGCGATACCAACGGCGCTGATGGCGGAAGTTGCGGCAATGAGCGATGGCCAGTGAATATTATCGGCGTCGCAATTGGGATGGGACATGGAGACCTTTTATAGAAAGCCACGAATGAATTTGCCGCGACGCTCGAAATATTGTCGCACCGGGCTTTCGAATTGCAATGTCTGATCACCTATCATGAACTTTGTGACATCTTCGAGAACCATGCGCGTTATCGGCGCCATGTTCAGACTGGAATTGTCCCTAATGTCAAGCCAATGAAGGCTTTCCAGCTCATGAGAGTCCTGAATTGTCTCCGGGTCGATACCCACTTCATCGGTAAAACAGCAGAAGAATCGGGTGTCGAATCGCCTTACTCTTCCCGGCGGCGTGATCGCACGGGCGACATAACGCAGCTTCGAAAGATCGGGATTATTCCGCTGTTCGGGAGTGCTGCCGAAGCTCAATCCGGTTTCCTCATGAAGTTCGCGGAGGGCGGCCAGCGCCAATGCGCGGGCACCGGAAATCGTCATCGGGCGCGAGGCGGAGCGCAGCAGGTTATGGGCGACTGCGGGGTGCAGATCGCCGCTGAAGGGCAGGGCGTGATCTCGTGGATCACGCCGACCGCCGGGAAACACATAGACGTCAGGCATGAAGACATGCCCGCTGCTGCGTTTGCCGACCAGAATGCGTGGATTGCCGGTCGAACGATCGACAAGGATGAGGGATGCGGCATCTTTGGGCCGCAGACAGGCTGGTTTTTCAGCGATGGTTTCGGGAGGCAAGGGGATCAGGCCTCGGTCAGTGCGAAGAGCCGTCTATCTGCTTCTTCTCCGGCTCACCGCCAAAGCCGTGCATCTTCAACGCCCATTGCAGGCCGATGACGCCGCCCTTGATCGGCTGGATCGTCAACAGCGCGACGAGAACGGTGATTGGAACCCAGATGGCGAGATGCACCCACATGGGGACGATGAAGATCGTGTCCGTCATCATGAAGCCGCCCACGGCAACGTGGCCGAGGATCATGATGGAGATGTAAGGGGGAAGGTCGTCTGAACGCTGGTGGTGCAGATCCTCACCGCAAGCGGCGCACTGATCCACCGGCTTCAGCCATGCCCGAAAAAGGCGACCACTGCCGCAGGCAGGGCACCTGCTCAAGATTCCCCGCATGATGGAACGCCCGAGTGGCCGTTCTTCCTTTGCGCCGCCATATTGCACTGTCTGTGAATCGCTCATGCTCTTTCCTCAAAAGAAATGCAGCGCTACCGTCTCTTGCGTGGAGGCCTTGTCCCCGGTTTCGCCGTGTTGCGCCCGCCCTTGCGCGTTGCCTTGTGGAACGACCTCGTGGCTGCCGGCATCTTGCGGCCTTCGCTCAATATCTCGAAGCGAAGTGCGCCTGCCAGCGGCACGGCTTCCGCCAAGCGAACCTGAACCGTGTCGCCGAGCTGATAACCGAGGCCGGTCTTTTCACCCGTCAAAGCCTGATGGGCCTCGTCATAGATGAAGTAATCCATTCCAAGCGTAGATATAGGAACGAAACCGTCCGCGCCAAACTGCGGAAGCGCGACAAATAGTCCCGCCTTGGTGACACCGCCGACTCGGCCTTCGAATTCCTCGCCCACACGCTCGGAGAGATGGTGGGCGATCAGGCGGTTGATCGTGTCACGCTCCGCCGCCATTGCGCGACGCTCGAAAGTCGAGATTTCAGCGGCGATATCGTCCAGCGTCGCTTCTTCCTGCGGCGTGATGCCGCCTTCGCCCAGACCCAGCGAACCAACGAGCGCACGGTGCACGATCAAATCGGCATAGCGACGGATCGGAGAGGTGAAGTGGGCGTATTTCAACAGGTTCAGGCCGAAATGGCCGATATTTTCCGGGCTGTAGATCGCCTGGCTTTGCGAGCGCAGCACCATCTCGTTGACCATGATCTGGTGCGGCGTATCGACGGCGCGGGCCAGAATACCATTGAAGGAGTTGGCGCGAACCTGCCCACCCTTGGCCATGGAAATGCTGAGCGTTGCCAGAAACTCGCGCAGCGTTTCTTGCTTGGCAAGCGTCGGCGCATCGTGGATGCGATAGATCAGCGGCTGCTTCTTCTTTTCCAGCGTTTCCGCCGCAGCAACGTTCGCCTGAATCATCATTTCTTCGATGAGCTTATGCGCATCGAGACGTTCGGGAATGATGACCTGATCCACCGTGCCATCGGAACGCAGTAGAATCTTTCGCTCCGGCATGTCGAGTTCAAGCGGCTGGCGACGATCCCGCCCGCGCTTCATGATCTCATAAGCATGCCACAGGGGCTTCAGGATCGGCTCCAGCAATGGTCCGGTCTTGTCATCCGGCTTGCCGTCGATGGCGGCCTGCGCCTGCTGGTAGGAGAGCTTTGCGGCGCTCTTCATCATGATGCGGTGGAAGGTGTGGGAGGCCTTGCGACCTTCCTTGGAAAACACCATGCGAACGGCAATGGCAGGGCGGTCCACGCCTTCTTTCAACGAGCAGAGATCGTTGGAGATGCGCTCGGGCAGCATGGGCACGACGCGATCCGGGAAATAGACCGAGTTGCCACGCTTCAGCGCTTCGCGATCCAGCGGCGAACCGGATCGGACATAATAAGACACATCGGCAATGGCGACGGTGACGATCACGCCATCCGGGTTATCCGGCGACGGGTCGGGTTCGGCATAAACCGCATCGTCATGGTCCTTGGCGTCCGCCGGATCGATGGTGATCAGCGGCAGGTCGCGCCAGTCTTCACGGTGCGACATGCTTGCAGGCTTTGCGTCATCCGCTTCCGCCAGAACATTCTGCGGGAAGATATGCGGAATGCCGTGCGCATAGATGGCGATCATCGAGATCGCCTTTTCCGAGGCCACGGAGCCGATGACGGAAAGCACGCTTGCGCGCTTCAGGCCGTAGCGTCCGCTGTTGCGCGATACGTCGACCTCGATCAGGTCTCCGTCCTTCGCATCATTGACGCCTTCCGGATCGATGACCAGTTCCTCGCCGCGCCGATCGATCGGCATCAGACGGCCACCGCCGCCGGGCGAAAGTCTGAACACGCCGAGAAGCGCGTTCTGGCGACGGTCGATGATCTTGATGACGCGGGCCGTATAGGCCGGTCCGACGCGGTCCTTGGACGGAAAGATCTTTGCCAGAATGCGGTCGTTGAGGCCGACGGCAGGCGCCTTCTTGCCGCGATCCTGCGAGGTCTGGCGGATGAGAACGGCGGGTGCGGCACCCTGATCATCCGGCCATTCCGCAGGCCGACCGATCAGTTCGCCATCCTTGTCACGGGTTGTGATATCGAGAACCGTGACAGGCGGCAGACCGCCCGGGCGCATCAGCGACTTGCGGTTCTTCTGCACCATGCCATCGGTTTCGAGTTCCTTCAGCAGTGCTTTAAGCACCACGCGATCATCGCCCTTGAGGCCGAAAGCCTTGGCAATTTCGCGCTTGGATGCCTGCTGCGGGTGTTCGGCAATGAACTTCAAAAGCACTTCGCGGGGAGGCACCTCGCCATGGATAATGCCTTCGCCCTCGTTCACACGCTTCGAGCGGGCGGTGCGTCCGAAACCGTCATTTGCGGAATTCTGTTTCTGACGCGGCGCTTTACTCACGATGCTGCTTTCTTGGTTTTTGCTGCTGTCTTCGGCTTGGCGGCTGCCTTGGTTTTGGTAGCGGCCTTTGCCTTGGTTGCCTTCGGCTTTGCTTCGCCGTCAGCCGTCGCCTTCTTGGCTGGAGCCTTTTTCGCCTTGGTGGGCTTGCCGCCGGTGCCGGTTTTGGCAATGCGCTCTGCGATCAGCACCAAAGCCTCATCCAGCGTTACCGTATCTGGGGCCTGAGCCTTGGGGATGGTGGCGTTGACCTTGCCCCAATTCACGTAAGGCCCGAAACGGCCATCGCGAACGGTGATCGCGCCGCCATCGGGGTGATCGCCAAGCGATTTCAGCGCCGCTGGTGTAGAGCCGCGACCGCGACCCGGTGCCGCTTTCTTTTCCGCAATGACGGTGACGGCGCGGTTGAGGCCGATGGAGAACACGTCCTCCACGCTCTCGAGATTGGCATAGCCGCCATCATGCATCAGGAACGGCCCATAGCGACCGATACCAGCAGAAATCATCTTGCCGCTTTCGGGATGCTTGCCGATATCGCGAGGCAGGTTGATGAGCGCCAGTGCCTTTTCGTGATCGATCTCTTCCGGCTTCCACCCCTTTGGCAGGGAAGAACGCTTGGCATCCTTGCCTTCGCCGCGCTGGATATAAGGCCCGAAACGGCCAGAGCGGAGCGTCAGCTCTTCGCCCGTCATCGGGTCCGCGCCAAGCGCCTTCGGCTCGTTGAGGGCGGCGGCTTCTGCCTCCGCACCATCCGAGGTCAGCTGGCGGGTGTAGTTGCACTCCGGGTAGTTGGAGCAGCCGACGAAAGCGCCGTATTTGCCGAGCTTCAGCGAGAGATTGCCCGTGCCGCAAACCTGGCAGATGCGCGGATCGGAACCGTCTTCGCGCTTGGGGAAGACCAGCGGTGCCAAAACTTCGTTCAGCGCGTCCAGAACGTTGGTGACGCGCAGTTCCTTGGTGTCTTCGATCTGGGCGAAGAAGTCCTTCCAGAAATCGCGGAGAACCTGCTTCCAGTCCAGTTCGCCTGCGGAAATACGGTCCAGCTTTTCTTCCAGATCGGCGGTGAAATCATACTCCACATATTTGGTGAAGAAGCTTTCGAGGAACGCCGTCACCAGCCTTCCGCGCGAATGCGGGATCAGCTTGCGCTTGTCGACTATGATATATTCGCGGTCGCTCAGCGTCTTCAGCGTCGCGGCATAGGTGGAAGGACGACCGATGCCGAGCTCTTCCATCTTCTTGATCAGCGATGCTTCCGAGTAACGCGGTGGCGGCTCGGTGAAGTGCTGGCTGGCGTTGATCTTCTGCTTGGCGACATTCTCGCGCGCATTGATCTGCGGCAGGCGGCCACCGTCTTCGCCATCGTCTTCCTGTTCGCCATCTTCCTTCTGGTCCGTATAGGCGGCAATGAAGCCATCGAAACGGATGACGGAGCCAACGGCGCGAAGGCCAGCCTTATCGCCCTTGTTTTCCGCAAGGATTTCGACCGTCGTGCGCTCGATTTCGGCAGACGCCATTTGGCTGGCAATGCCGCGCTTCCAGATCAGGTCGTAAAGACGGAACTGGTCCGGATCGAGGAAGCGCTTGATACTGTCTGGCGTGCGGGTGAAATCCGTGGGGCGGATCGCTTCGTGCGCTTCCTGGGCATTCTTCGCCTTGGTCGAATAGAAGCGTGCTTTTTCCGGCACGTAGCGCGCACCGAACTGATCGCCGATTGCACGACGGGCAGCGTCGATGGCTTCCGGCGCGATCTGCACACCGTCGGTACGCATATAGGTGATCAGACCGGCGGTTTCGCCACCGATTTCGATGCCTTCATAAAGCTTCTGCGCCACCTGCATGGTGCGTGAAGCGCCGAAGCCGAGGCGCGAGGATGCGGCCTGCTGAAGCGTGGACGTGGTGAAGGGAGGGCCGGGGTTGCGCTTGACGGGCTTTGCCTCGACCGTATCGACCACGTAAGTCGCGCCTTCCAGCAGCGTCTTCAGGCGAGTCGCATCGTCGCCGGTCTTGATGGACTTGCTCTGCAGGCGCTTGCCATCGGCCATGACCAGCTTGGCTTCGAAGTCGTCACCGCGCGGTGTCTTCAGAAGTGCGGAGATATTCCAGTATTCTTCCGAAACGAAACGCTCGATTTCGGATTCACGGTCGCAGACGAGGCGAAGTGCCACGGACTGTACGCGGCCAGCCGAACGGGCGCCCGGCAGCTTGCGCCACAGAACCGGAGAAAGATTGAAGCCGACGAGGTAATCCAGCGCGCGGCGGGCGAGATAAGCGTCCACCAGCGGCACGTCGATGCTGCGCGGCTGCGCCATCGCATCCAGCACGGCCTTCTTGGTGATGGCGTTGAACACCACACGCTCAACGGTCTTGTCGCCAAGCACCTTCTTCTTTTTCAGAATATCGAGCACGTGCCATGAAATGGCTTCGCCTTCGCGATCCGGGTCGGTTGCGAGAACGAGGCCATCGGCGCTTTTCACGGCGTCGGCAATATCCTTGATGCGTTTCTGCGAAGCGCTATCCACTTCCCAGGACATTTCGAAATCCTGATCCGGCAGCACGGAGCCGTCCTTGGCTGGCAGATCGCGGACGTGGCCGAACGATGCCATGACCTTATAGCCAGAGCCAAGATACTTGTTGATGCTCTTAATCTTGCCGGGGGATTCGACTACGACAACCTTCATATTTCTTCTCTCGGAACTTGCCCGTTAACCCGCCTTGCCGCTTTTAAACCCGCAACAACGCCACCCTTTTATTTCGACATGGACAGGTAATGCGTTCGGGTCAAGAGGGAGAGGCCGTTTTTCTGCCTTTGCAACGATATACAACCTGAAAGAGATATCGTTATTTCTTGCAATTTATAATAAACAAGCTATGGTTGCCTGGACGCATTGAGGTGCCCGCAGGCAAGCACAGCCTGTCTATGAGAATGAAGGATACATATGGCGGCCGAACTGAAAAAATCCAGTCCGACGGAAAAGACGGACACGAAAGAGAGCTTGGCTTACATTCGGCAAATGCTGGCGGAGCTGCGTGGCGTAGCACAGCGCGAGGGCGCGGAAATGCTCTGCTACCTCATCGAGATGGCCTATGTGGAGGCAGGCGATATCCAGAGTGGACGGCGCAAACTCTCAGTCGGCCATGATCAGCGAAACCCGACCACCGGAATGCCGGTTTAAACGACCGGCAATATCCAGCTCCAGAAGCACGAGATAAACCGTCGCTGCTGGAAGGCCGGTATGGCGGATGATATCGTCGGTTTCGACAGGCGAGGGGCCGAGTGCCTGAGCGATGATTGTGCGCTCATCATCTCCGGGTGGAGACATGTCTCCCTCCTCGATGCGTTCCTTGGCGACATGTTGTAGCGGAAGCCGCGGTTCGATGAGCGGCGAGAGCGCATCGAGAATATCGGCTGCTTCCGTAACCAGCATCGCGCCATCCTTGATCAGCCGGTTGGTGCCATGGCACCGGGAATCCAGCGGTGAGCCCGGCACGGCAAAGACCAGACGCCCGAACTCGCCCGCAAGCCGCGCGGTGATCAAGGAGCCGGAGCGTTCCGCTGCCTCCACGATCAGGACGCCCAGTGAGACACCTGCAATCAACCGGTTACGGCGTGGAAAATCCCGCGCGCGTGGCTCCCAGCCGAATGGCATCTCGCTGATGGTGGCGCCGCCATTGGCATAGATTTCATCCAGCAGCCGAAAGTTTTCAGGCGGGTAGGGCTTGTCCAGCCCGCCTGCCAGCATGGCAACCGTTCCGGTCGAGAGACTGGCGGAATGTGCTGCCGCATCTATGCCGCGCGCAAGGCCGGAGGCGATGGTATAACCCGCCTGTCCGCATTGGCGCGCCAGCATGGCGGCGAATTTCGCGCCGTTGATGGAGGCGTTGCGCGAGCCGACAATACCGAACGAGTGGCGAACGACCGTCTGCCCGGATCCCTTCATGGCAATCAGAGGAGGGGCGCCATCGATTTCTCGAAGGGCAGGCGGATAATCCGGCTCGCCTATACCGACAAAACGCGCGCCGAAACGATCCGCCGTTTCAAGCTCTCGTTCCACATCTGCTGCTGCCGCAATGCGCGGACTGCGCGCACCGCCGCCGCGCCGCGCCAGATCGGGCAAGGCTTCCAGCGCTTTTTCCGCGCTACCGAAATGATTGATGAGTTCCCGGAAGGTGACCGGGCCGATATTGTCGCTACGGATCAGCCGCAACCAGGCAAATTTCTGCCGTTCCGTCAGCGCGATGCCGCGCCTCGTCTCGCCGTCATGCGGCATGTCTCGCCCCTAACCGGGCGAGACGATCAATGCCTCAACCCTTCTTACCGATCTTGCTTTCCGTGCCCGCCAGCAGCCGCTTGATGTTTTCCCGGTGCATGAACCAGGAAATCACACTCAGCAGCGTCACCAGAAGCGCCGTTTTCTCCGGACCTAATATCCACAATGCAACCGGAATGACAAGCATTGCAACCAGCGCGGATAGAGAAGAATATTTCGTAACGAAAGCCGTGATCAGCCAGATGGCCGCGAATGCCAGCATCATCAGCGGTGCAGCACCCAGCAGAACGCCGATATAAACGGCCACGCCCTTGCCGCCTTTGAACCCCAGCCAGACTGGAAACAGATGGCCGAGAAAAGCAAAGAAGCCCGCAACCAGCGAAGCCTCAAAGCCCCAGAGCGAATGCGCAATCAGCACCGCCGCCGTACCCTTCAAGGCATCGCAAAGAAGCGTCGCTGCCGCCAGCTTCTTGTTGCCGGTACGCAAGACATTTGTCGCCCCAATGTTACCGGAACCGATCTTGCGAACATCCCCAAGCCCCGCCGCGCGCGTCAGCAGCAAGCCGAATGGGATGGAGCCGAGCAAATAACCAATGATGGCGGCAAGCGCCAAGAGTGCTGGCGCGGTCTGCCAGACGGTCAAAGCAGTCATCTACATGTCCCCTCTTTTCGTGCATCTTTGCGCACGAACATGAATTACTGCAATGAATGAACCAGCTTGCCAGCAACATATGTCGCAACTGCGCGGCCACTGAAGCGGGCGTCTTCGAACGGTGTGTTCTTGGACTTCGATACCAGATTCTTTTCCGAAACCAGCCATGGTTCGTCGAGATCGATCAGGGTGATGTCCGCTTTTGCGCCGGGCTTCAGGGTTCCGGCATCCAGGCCGAAGATTTGGGCGGGGCGGGTGGAGAGCGCGTCGATGAGGCGCATTAGCGGAACCTGTTCGCTGTGGTGCAGGCGAAGGGCCGCTGCGAGCATGGTTTCGAGGCCGATGGCGCCGCTTGCCGCATCCGAGAAGGGTAGGCGCTTGGTGTCGACATCCTGCGGATCGTGCGATGAGACGATGATGTCGATCGTGCCGTTCTTCAGCGCCTCCACCATGGCAACGCGGTCGTCTTCCGAGCGCAGCGGTGGGGAGAGCTTGAAGAAGGTGCGGTATTCGCCGATGTCGTTTTCGTTCAGTGTCAGATGGTTGATCGAGATGCCGCAGGTCGCTTTCGCCCCGCGCGACTTGGCCAGCTTGATGGCTTCTGCCGATTCCGGCACGGAAATCTTGGCGGCGTGGTAGTTGGCCCGCGTCAGTGCGGCAATGCGCAGATCACGTTCCAACGGAATGATTTCCGCCTCCTTGGGAATACCCGGAAGACCGAGCCAGCTTGCCAGCAGCCCCTCATTCATATCGCCATTGCCGATATATTTGTCGCGCGTTTCGAGCGAGATGACCGCGCCCAGTTCGCGTGCATAGGTCATGGCGCGGCGCAGGACGAGCGTGTCGGACAGGGCCTTGCGGCCATTGGTGAAAGCAACGGCACCAGCTTCCTTCAACATGCCGAATTCGGTCATCTCTTCGCCCAGAAGCCCCTTGGTGAGGGCCGCTGCCGGGTGGACGTTGACGATGGCCTTGTCGCGCGCCGTCTTCTTTACATATTCCACAAGCGCAATGTCATCGATCACCGGATCCGTATCCGGCATGACGATGATGCTGGTGACGCCACCGGCGGCGGCTGCGCGGGAGGCGGACTCGATGGTTTCGCGATGTTCGGCGCCGGGTTCGCCGACAAAAACGCGGGCATCCACGAGGCCGGGCGCGGCGATCAAACCCTTGCAATCGCGGACCGTCGCACCTTCCGGCGTGCCCTGGTTTTGGGCCTCCTTGCCGGACGCGATTATGTTGCCATCCGCTCCAATGATGATTGTACCTGTCTCATCCAGATTGCAGGAGGGATCGATGATGCGGACATTTTTGAGAACGGTGGCAGTGCTCATGCGCGCTCTCCGTTGTTTTGCGAAAGGAGAAGAGTTTCCATAACGGCCATGCGAACGGCGACACCCATTTCCACCTGACTTTCGATGACGCTCTGCGGGCCATCGGCCACTTCGGAGGCGATTTCCACGCCGCGGTTCATCGGGCCGGGATGCATGACGAGCGCATCTTCTTTTGCCGCCTTCAGCTTTTCCGCATCGAGACCATAGTAATGGAAATATTCGCGCACCGAAGGCACGAAGGAGCCCGCCATGCGCTCTCGCTGGAGACGAAGCATCATGACGACATCCGCGCCCTTCAGGCCTTCCTTCATGTCGTGAAAGACTTCGACGCTCATATCTCCAATGCCGGAAGGCAGAAGCGTGGGCGGGGATACTACACGAACGCGCGCGCCCATCTGGTTCAAAAGAATGATGTTGGAGCGCGCGACGCGCGAATGCAGCACATCGCCGCATATGGCGACGGTAATGCCGGAGAGCCTGCCCTTGGCACGGCGGATGGTCAGCGCATCGAGCAGGGCCTGTGTCGGGTGCTCATGCTGGCCATCACCGGCATTGACCACGGAGCAGGCGACCTTCTGCGCCAGAAGTGCTGCCGCACCTGCGGAAGAGTGGCGCACCACCAACACGTCCGGACGCATGGCGTTCAGCGTCATGGCCGTATCGATCAGCGTCTCGCCCTTTTTCACGGAAGAATTGCCGACGGACATATTCATAACGTCTGCGCCGAGGCGTTTCCCGGCCAGCTCGAAAGAAGATTGGGTGCGGGTGGAGGCTTCGAAAAACAGGTTTATCTGCGTCAGGCCACGCAGAGTCGATGTCTTCTTCTCTCGCTGGCGGCTGATCTTCACGGCCTCGTCGGCCTTGTCTAGAAGGGTGGTTATATCCTGATGGGAAAGCCCCTTTATGCCTAGAAGATGGCGGTGGGGAAAATAGACCATGGAACTGTCCTCCGGGCCGGAATAGTCAATCGCGGTCTATAAAGACAGGTGGCTTTGTCGGCAAGCATGGGATAAGCCGGGAATGAGCCTATATAGGCAATTAATTGCGAATCCCCATAAAAGCACACGATGACAGAGATGAACCGGACCGAAGAACAGCTCGCAGAACTGAACCAGCCTAGCCTCTGGTCCGGAATCAACGCCTATCGTTCCGATCCTTTGATCGTGGATCTGACCTCCAGTCTTTCGCGCCCCGTTCGGGATGAAATGGACCAGATCGGTCGCTACGTCACCTCTGCGGAAGCGCAGGAACTGGCGCGCATGGCCAACCGCAGCACGCCACAACTGCATACGCACGGACCGCGCGGCGAGCGTCTGGATCAGGTGGAGTTTCACCCGGCCTGGCACGCGCTGATGCGCCGCTCCATGTCATCCGGCCTTCACAGCGCTGCATGGGAAAACACTGCCGATACGCGCGGGAACGAGCATAAGGCCCGTGCAACCAAGTTCTATCTGACTGCGCAGCTGGAAGCCGGCCATCTTTGCCCGCTTACCATGACCCATGCCTCCGTTGCAGCCCTTATGGCGTCACCGCGCGTGCAGAAGGAGTGGGCGCCGAAAATCCTGTCGCGCAAATATGATTCCGCGCAAAAGCCCGCACTCCAGAAAACCGCCGTGACCATCGGCATGGGCATGACGGAAAAGCAGGGCGGCACGGATGTTCGGGCCAACCGCACGACGGCGGAGCGGGTGGGTGAGGGTATCTATCGGCTCTCCGGCCACAAATGGTTTCTTTCCGCGCCCATGAGCGATGGCTTCGTGATGCTGGCGCAGATGGGCGACGGCATGGGCTGCTTCCTTGTGCCGCGCTTTCTGGAAGACGGTTCGGCCAACGGTCTGCATTTCCAGCGCTTGAAAGATAAGCTCGGCAACCGCTCCAACGCGTCTGCCGAAGTCGAGTTTACCGATGCCTTCGGTTATCTGCTCGGGGAACCCGGTGCCGGTATCCGCACAATTCTCGACATGGTGACATTGACCCGGCTGGACTGCGCGCTGGCATCTTCCGGCATGATGCGCGCCTCGCTGGCGGAAGCGGTTCATTTCGCGCGTGGACGCAACGTGTTCGGCAAGCCTCTGGTCAGTCAGCCGATCATGACGCGCGTGCTTGCCGATATGGCGCTGGACGTCGCAGCATCGACGGCTCTTTCCTTCCGCCTTGCGACTGCTTTCGATAGCGCACGCAACAATCCAGCAGAAGCGGCCTATGCCCGCGTCATGACGCCAATCGTTAAATACTGGTGCTGCAAAATTGCGCCCGCGCTGATCTACGAGGCAATGGAAAGCCTCGGCGGCAACGGTTATGTCGAAGATCGTCCGATTGCCCGCCATTACCGGGAAGCACCGGTCAACGCCATCTGGGAAGGTTCCGGCAACGTCATGGCGCTGGACGTGCTGCGAGTGCTTCAGCGCGGCAAGGACCTGTTCGATCTCGTCTTCGAAACGCTTGAGCGCGATCTAGGTCACTCGGGCAAGAAGACGACGGATGTCCTGCGCGCAGCAATCGCGCTGTGCGAACGCGATGAGGGGGCAGCCCGCCTGCTGGTGGAACAATTCGCCCTCGCCGCCGCCGCCGCCGAACTCTGCCGCATCGGCGCAGGCCGCATAGCCGACGCCTTCCTGGAGACCCGCCTCGCTGGCGGCTGGCGCCATACATACGGCATGCTGGATAGCAGGTTCGACCCGACTTATATTATTGATCTGCTGTATCCGCCGGTGTCTTGAACAGGAATTCAGGTGCGGCTGATTCTTGCTGAACCTTTGGCCAGAAAAGGCTTGAAAGCCATACGGATTTCTTCGAGAAAAGCGTCGCTAAACCGGCCTACTGGCTCTTGGCGTGTGTCGAAATAATAAGATCGTTCGAGAATATCGTAATTACATTCGCTGACCGTAATCCAGCCTCGTTCGTATCGCGCAAGCTTAGCGCGCCGAAGTTCGAGTGGCGGAATTTCCAAAGCAGTCTGATCCGCATGTGGCGGTCGTGACGATATTGGCAGCAGCAGAGTATGTGTCAGTCCTTGTTTATCAATGATCGTGAGGATCATACAGACAGGCCTGTCTTTTTCACCATGCTCGCGATCATCCTGCCAGCGCCAGAGGTAAGGGTAAGTTACAATATCCCCTCGACGGAATTTTTCACTCATCCGGCGAGTCCCGATATTCTTTTGAATCCTTATCGAGTTGTTCGAGGAAGAGAGAATTAAGC
Source organism: Agrobacterium larrymoorei (assembly GCF_005145045.1). Classification (NCBI taxonomy): domain Bacteria; kingdom Pseudomonadati; phylum Pseudomonadota; class Alphaproteobacteria; order Hyphomicrobiales; family Rhizobiaceae; genus Agrobacterium; species Agrobacterium larrymoorei. Next base: position 1,886,100 of record NZ_CP039691.1, on the reverse strand, counting down.
TCTTCCGGCATTTCCCCGCGAGCGTAAGCCTTACGGGGGTCCTGATTGCCAGCCAGTTTCTCAAATAAATCTACAGGCAAAACGACTACCGAAGGACGTCCGTGTTTAGTCAGCGTTATCGGCTCTTTTTGTGCTTCATCGTGGTACTTTCCAAAATGACGCATGAACTCTGCTGTGGTTATCGACTTAGGCATGGCATTCTCCATTTTTCTGAATAATACAGAAAATACAGAATTCAGCAATCTGCCGCTCTAGTAGCCTATTTATATTCATCATCCACAGTTACTTCTTGAGCAGGAAGCTGGCCTCATTGCCCCCACCTTAACCCTTTGCTAACTCCATAATCGAAGTCACCACACGGAGATTCGTGGAGCCATGCTGGCAATCGACGGCGCTGCCGCCCTTAATTCGTCTGCGCCTGAAAAGCGTATCAAGGATCGCGCTGCGACGGAGAAGGCGATTTTTACTGCCGCCAAGGCATTGCTGGCGCAGGAGGGGTTTCAGGGCTTCGGTATCAACGCCGTCGCACGGCGTGCGGGCTGCGACAAGCAGTTGATCTATCGCTATTTCGGCGGGCTGGAAGGGCTGGTCGATGCCATCGGGCAGGACCTCGGCTCCTGGGTGCAGGATAGAATTCCGGAAGATACGGGCGGCATGTTTCTGCTGACCTATGGCGACCTGATGGAAAAACTGGCGCTTTATTATCTCGATGCGCTTCGCTCCGATCCGCTGGTCTGCAAGATCGTGGCTTGGGAGATTTCCGAGAGTACGCCGCAGGTAAAGCAACTTGCGGAAGCGCGTGCAAAGGCCTTGTCGAAATGGATCGAACGCATGCGCGGCTCGCTCGAGCCGCCGAAAGGTGTGGATCCGGCGGCGCTGAACGCCGTGCTTTTCGCTGCTATTCAGCACCTCGTGATTGCCGGTGCCACAAATGGTCAGTTTGCTGGTGTTTCCCTGAAAACCGCCAGGGATTGGGACAAGATCGGTTCTGCCGTAAAGCGTCTCGTTCGCGGCGTTTACGGCTGATTCATTAATATTATTATTTACTAATGTATTGCGGAGCCTCGCGCCCGGTTGCCCGTTGCTGCCTTCAGAGCAGAGACTTATCCACAAGCTAAACCCTGCGTTAACCATATTCGCAAGTTTTGTTTGCCCTGAGTTTCTGCTCGGATCATTGTGTTAATGATTTATTAACCATGCGTCTGTGGGCGCATAAAGGAAGCGCTGTGAGCCGCTGGATATCCTTGAGCGTCATGATGACGTTTTTTACTTTTCTGCCGTTGGACCTCGATGCTCCGACGCTTAATCTCTGCATCATGGCAGCGCTGCGCCGGGGCGTTCTTGCCGCAATTCCGGATGCGTATTTCGCGCGGGAGCAGATGGCATGAAGTGGTTTCTGATCCTGTGGGCCGGACCGGTGATGCTGCTCGGAAGCTGGTACAGCCTGTCCTATTACGACATGAGCTTCGGGGTTTTCATGCTGACCCGGCAGGCGCATGATCTGGTTTTCCAGATTTACGGAAATGTTCTCGGCATTCCGCCTGAGACGATCCCGCCGCTGGTCGCAAGGGCTATCGCCGTCGACAGCCTCATCGTTTTTGCCATCATTGCGTTTCGCAAGCGCGCAGCCATTGTTGCTTGGTGGCGAAAGCGTCAGTCGTCTGAGGCAGTTTCTCTGGCGAGTGCCGAGAGCCTGTCCAAAGCGCCCTGAAGGATGAAGCTCGCCGCAGCGGAATCGATGCGCTCGGCGCGCTTTGCGCGGGAAACATCCATTTCCAGCAAGGCGCGCTCGGCGGCAACTGTCGAAAGCCGCTCATCCCAGAAGACGAACGGAATTTCGGTCTTCTCGCTCATGGCGCGCACGAAGGCGCGGGTGGCCTGAACGCGGGGGCCTGCGGAGCCATCCATATTCATCGGCAGGCCGATGACGAAGGCGGCGACTTTTTCCTTTGCGGCAAAATCCAGCAGAACCTGTGCATCCTGCGTGAACTTGATGCGCTTCAAAACCGGGCGAGGGGTGGCGAAACGACGCGAAAGATCGGACATGGCAAGGCCGATTGTCTTGGTGCCGAGGTCCAGCCCGGCAATGGCCTGTCCGGTTTGAAGAAAGCCCGGAAGTTCCTCGATAGTCAGCGTCGCCATATGTCTCTCACCGTTTACGAACGAATTCCGTGCGCAGGACCAAGCCCTTCACGGTCTCATGCTTGCAATCGATTTCTTCCGGATTTCCGGTCAGGCGAATGGAGCGTATCACAGTGCCCTGCTTCAGCGTCGTGCTGGTGCCCTTGACCTTCAAATCCTTGATAAGCGTGACGGAATCTCCATCCGTCAGCAGATTTCCAGCCGCATCGCGAACTTCATTGGCCTTGGCTGCGGCAGCCGCCACTTCCGATGCCGGGCGCCATTCACCGCTCGCTTCGTCATACACATATTCGTCATCATCTGCGGCCATGGTCAAATTCCTAAAATTATCGGCGTCCCGTTGTCTGACCCGTCCTATGTCACAATATACCTGCAATACAAAGGAGAACTTCCATGAAACTCACCTGGCTTGGCCACTCCGCATTCCGCATCGAAACGGGACATGCCAAAATTCTCATCGACCCGTTCTTCACCGGCAATCCGGGCTTTGCCGGGCAGGACGCAAAGGATGCAGCGAGCGGCATCACCCATATCCTGCTGACCCACGGCCATGGAGACCATGTGGGCGATACCATCAGGCTGGCCGAAGAAACGGGAGCGACAGTGTTTGCCAACGCAGATCTGGCAAGCTGGATGGGACACCGCGGCGTCAAGAAACTGGAAATGGGCGGAACAGGCGGAACCGTGACATTTGACGGCTTCTCCGTGACACTCACCAACGCATTGCATTCCTCCGCGCAGATTACGGAAGACGGTGTCTCTCATTCTCTCGGAAGCGCAAACGGCCTGATGCTGCATTTCGAAGACGGCCCGACGGTGTACCACATGGGCGATACGGACATCTTCTCCGACATGGCCCTGATCAACGAGCTGCACGAACCCGAAGTCGGCCTCGTGCCGGTAGGGGATCGCTTCACGATGGGCGGCGCGGTCGCGGCACTTGCCTGCCAGCGCTTCTTCAAATTCCGCCACGCCATTCCCTGCCACTATGGCTCGTTCCCCATCATCGACCAGACCCCGGAAAAATTCGTGACTGGTATGGAAGGCTCGCAGACGCGTGTTGATGTGCCTAAGGTTGGGCAGACGCTGACGTTCTGACATCAAATAAGCCCGGCGCGATATTTCGCCCCGGGCTCACGCCTTGGGAGGCATTTTTTTAAGCGAGTTGCGGCTCCACGCGGCCCGGCTGTGGCTGTCTTGCTGGAGCCTCGGAAACGCCGCCTACGGCGTTTCTCCATTCGCTCAAAGCGGCCACGCGTCTCGTGTGGCGAGGGTAGAGCGAGAAGATGGTGAGGAAGAAGCCTGCAATCGAAGGCACCATCTTGTCTTGCGCTTCGAAAGCGGCGGGATTCATCTGGGCATTCAGCTTTGCACTGCCGCACGCCAGCATCTGAAGTGCGGTGTGCGATGCCTTCAAATTTCCCGACACCACGAGCCCGACGCGGTCACAGGTGAGTTCGCGGGCTCGCGAGTAGGCCTGACCAAGAAACGGCACGATCAAACCGGGAAGGCGCAGGAAGCTCCAAGGCTCATCCAGATGGCCTGCAACGTGGTGGCCGAGTTCATGTCCGATCACGAATTTGACCTGTTCCTCATCGTCCGCATCGATCAGGGTAGATGTCAGCCAGATATAACGCGTGCGTCCGACGAGCGTCAGCGCCATGGCGTTCATCACGCCATGAGAGTTGTAAACGAACGCCGTTGGAGCTTCCTTCAGGCCCAGAGCCCGGGCACCATCCACGACCATTTTGTGAAGATGTGGAAACTGCGTTTCGCTGACCATGACGTAATGGCCCATCATATAGGCGCGGACCAACGCCCTTGCCACATAAGAGAAGAACCATATGATGAGGATGTAGAACAGCGCGACAAAGAGGATTGCCAGGCTTTCGGATGTGGCAGCGTACAGAATTGAGGCGGCAACCGTCATCCAGACAAGCACCCCGATCAATGAGACAAGGAAGCCATACAGTTTCTCTTTCGAATGGCGCACTTTCGACATTTGGAAATTCATGGAAATCCCCCGGTTAAATGGCTGCAAGTATGCGAACGGTAAAGAATACGATCCTGCGCACTCACAACGGTTTCAAAAAGGCAATGCATCTATAAATTGAGCGGTGAAGCCCGCGCGAAAACTCGCGTGATGAATAAAAGTTCCCGCATAAGGAGAATATTGTTTTCGTGGTTGTTTATGGCTGTGATGAAGGTTGCGAACTGCGAGCGCGGTCATTATAGCGGGTAGGAAAATTCTACCGGAGTCACACCATGTCCGTCGATCTTGCCACCGTGAAGCGCGTTGCGCGTCTTTCCCGTATTGCCGTCAGCGAAGAAGAGGCCAATATCATGCTTGGCCAGCTGAATGGCATTCTCGGTTTCGTGGAGCAGTTGTCGGAAGTGAATGTGGATGGCGTCGAGCCGATGACCTCCGTTACGCCGGTGGCCATGAAGAAGCGGGTTGACGACGTGAATGACGGCGACAAGGCTGATGACATCGTCGCCAATGCGCCTGCCACAGACCGTAATTTCTTCATGGTTCCGAAGGTGGTCGAGTAAGCGATTTCGCTTGCTCCCGCTCCAAGATTTCAAAAGTTTTCGAAAGCCGTTGCCGATATGACCGAACTGACCAGCCTCACCATTGCCGAAGCACGTGATAAGCTGAAGGCCAAGGAATTCACCGCCGTTGAACTGACGGACGCCTATCTGAAGTCCATCGATGCTGCCAATGAGAAGCTGAACGCCTATGTCGTGACGACGCCGGAAAAGGCGCGCGAGATGGCCAGGGCTTCGGATGAGCGACTGGCGGCAGGCAAGGGCGGCGCGCTGGAAGGTATTCCGGTTGGCGTGAAGGACCTTTTCGCCACGCGCGATATCCATACGCAGGCATGCTCGCACGTTCTGGATGGCTTCAAGCCGAAATACGAATCGACCGTTACGCAGAACCTGTGGGACGACGGCGCCGTGCTTCTGGGCAAGCTTAACATGGACGAATTCGCAATGGGCTCGTCCAACGAAAGCTCCTATTACGGCCCGGCCATCAACCCCTGGCGCGCCAACGGTTCCGACAAGAACCTCGTTCCCGGCGGCTCCTCCGGTGGGTCCGCCGCAGCCGTTGCCGCGCATCTTTGCGCAGGCGCGACAGCCACCGATACCGGCGGCTCCATTCGCCAGCCTGCAGCCTTTACCGGCACGGTCGGCATCAAGCCGACCTATGGCCGCGTTTCGCGCTGGGGCGTGGTCGCCTATGCATCCTCGCTCGATCAGGCCGGTCCGATTGCCCGCGACGTGCGCGATGCCGCAATCCTTCTGAAATCCATGGCCAGCGTCGATGCGAAGGATACGACCTCCGTCGATCTGCCGGTGCCGGATTACGAAAAGGCCATCGGCCAGTCGCTGAAGGGGCTGAAGATTGGTATTCCGAAGGAGTATCGCGTCGATGGCATGCCGGAAGAGATTGAAAAGCTGTGGGCGCAGGGCGTTCAGTGGCTGAAGGATGCTGGCGCGGAAGTTGTCGATATTTCTCTGCCGCATACGAAATACGCGCTGCCAGCCTATTACATCGTGGCCCCTGCGGAAGCATCGTCCAACCTCGCGCGTTACGATGGCGTTCGCTACGGCCTGCGCGTCGATGGCAAGGACATTGCCGATATGTACGAGAAGAGCCGCGCTGCCGGTTTCGGCTCGGAAGTGAAGCGCCGTATCATGGTCGGTACCTATGTGCTTTCCGCTGGCTATTACGACGCCTATTACCTCAAGGCGCAGAAGGTTCGCACGCTGATCAAGCGCGACTTCGAAAACGTCTTCCATGAGGGTGTGGACGCCGTTCTGGCACCGATTACGCCATCCTCCGCCTTCGAAATCGGCGACAAGGAACTGGCAGCCGATCCGGTGAAGATGTACCTGCAGGACGTGTTCACCATCACTGTCAACATGGCCGGTCTGCCGGGTCTGTCCGTTCCTGCCGGTCTTGACGGCAAGGGCCTGCCGCTTGGTCTTCAGCTTATCGGCAAGCCATTCGAGGAAGAAACCCTGTTCAAGACGGCACACGCCATCGAGCAGGCCGCGGGCAAATTCACGCCCGCCAAATGGTGGTAAGCGGTCTTACAATTCGAGCCATGACAGAGGCCGATCGCGATGCGGTCGGCCTTGTTGGTATTCGCGCCTGGCAATCGAGCAGCGCATTTGAAGATAGCTATCTCGACCCTGCCGTGATCGAGCGCGTGGGCGGCGAATTCGCCAAGTTCGCTCAAGAGACCAGTTGCGACGTTGTGGTTGCCGAGATGGACGGCGCCACCGTTGGGTGGGGTGCGCGGGCCGGAGAGCCGGACTATATTTCGGACATATGGATCGATCCGGATTATCAGGGCAGGGGCATTGGCCGCGCTCTCGTTGATCATCTCCTTGAAAAGATGCGCAGTTCCGGCATTGCCATCGCAAAGATCGCCACGCATGCAAAGAACGTCAATGCCATCCGCGCTTATGAGCGCTGCGGCTTCAGCATCGTGTGGCAAGGCACGCAATGGTCGGAGAGTATGCAGGTCGATCTTGAAAAAGTAAGGCTGGAAAAGCTGCTCTGAAAATGCGCCCTTTTTAACCCTTCATCCTCTGCTATTCTGCCGCTCAATCAAGACAGCGGGAGGCGATCATGACGACTGATACGGCAAGGCATGAACTGGTTTTGATGCGCGAAATCGACGCGCCGCGTGAGAAAATCTTCCGCGCATGGACCGATCCTGAACTGATGAAGGAGTGGTTCTGTCCCAAGCCCTGGGCGGTTTCCCATGCCGAGCTTGATCTGCGCGCAGGTGGCTCTAGCTTCATCGTCATGAACGGGCCGAATGGCGAAGTGGTGGAGAATCGCGGCGTCTATCTGGAAGTCGTACCGAATGAAAAGCTGGTCTTTACCGACGCCTTTACCAGCGCTTGGGTGCCCTCCGAAAAGCCATTCATGACAGGCATCGTTCTGCTTGATGATATGGGTGGCGGGCGCACCAAATACACGGCCATTGCGCGCCACTGGAACGAAGAGGACAAGAAAACGCATGAGGCGATGGGTTTTCATGAAGGCTGGGGCGCTGCGGCGGATCAGCTAACGGCGCTGGTGGCGAAGATTTAACGCTTTGATTAGCTATCACTTGACGAGGACAGGCTTGCCGAATCACAACAGCGTCACGAGTTTCGAAATAGAACACGGGGACGTGGTTTGATAACCATTCGGCAAGCACGGCAGGATGACGCGGCGATACTTGCGGCAATTGGCTTCCGTGCCTGGGAAGATGCCACCCGATCCATCCAGACGAATGACGAGATTCGCGAGAATGCCCGCTCGGCCTTTGCCCATTTCACGCTAGGCGCATGGCATTGCATTCTTGTTGCGGAGAGTGACGGCACTCTTGCAGGTTGGGCCGCACGGGAAAATTCCGATGACATGATCTCCGATTTCTGGATCGATCCGTTCTATCAACGGCAGGGAATCGGAGAAATGCTGCTCGATGAACTCGAGGCGCAAGTTCTCGCGGCGGGGTTCCCCTCGGTCAAACTGGAGAGCCATGCCGATAATGAAAAGGCGCTCTCCTTCTTCCGCAAGCATGGATATGAGGTCAGCTGGCTATCGATGAAATATGCGCGAAAGCTGGATCGCGAGGTGCAATCCATCGGTCTGCGCAAGCAGTTGAAGGAATTCGAGATGGTAACCTACGGGCCGTCCTTTTAAGCCGGAAGATCGAAAAACTTCAAAGCCCGCAACGGCCAGTCGGGCATGATTGCCAGCGATAAAATAAGCCCTAAGTGAAGCACGACGATTGCCATAAGCAGGCTGCGGAAGGGCTCCTTGCGCGTCTTGTGACGAAGCAGGCGCTGCGCTGTCACCGCGCCGAGACTTCCGCCCAGAAAGGCGAGCCAGAGCAGGGTGCTCTCGGGGACGCGCCTTTCCCTGTTTTTTGCAGCTTCCTTGTCCCACCAATAGATGAGGAAAACGAAGAGATTGAAGGTGAGATAGGTCGCGGCTGCGATGAGAATGGTTGTCATATTGCTCGATGTAATCCTGAATTGTAGACAGGTAGCATCATGCCTGCCTAAAAATCCAGAGCTTTCGCGCTTCCTCCTCTTGAAGTCTTGCACCATCAAGCCATTTGCTCTACCTCACCACAGATAGAAATTCCGTATCTTAAGAGCTTGATATGACCCTTGTAGACGTGCGCACACCCGATCCGAAACGCTTCATTCCCGGCGCCACCGGCGACTGGGAAATCGTCATCGGCATGGAGGTTCACGCACAGGTTCTGTCCAACTCCAAGCTGTTCTCCGGCGCCTCCACCACATTCGGCAATGCGCCGAATACCAACGTCTCGCTGGTGGATGCCGCGATGCCCGGCATGCTGCCCGTCATCAACGAGGAATGCGTGGCGCAGGCCGTGCGCACCGGCCTTGGTTTGAAGGCGAAGATCAACAACCGTTCGATCTTCGACCGCAAGAACTATTTCTACCCGGACCTTCCGCAGGGCTACCAGATTTCGCAGTTCAAGGACCCTATCGTGGGTGAGGGCACCATCACAATTTCGCTGGGGCCGGATCGTCAGGGCAATTTCGAAGACATCGAAATCGGCATCGAGCGTCTGCATCTGGAGCAGGACGCGGGCAAGTTGATGCACGACCAGCACCCCACAATGTCCTTCGTGGACCTGAACCGCTCCGGTGTGGCGCTGATGGAAATCGTGTCCAAGCCGGATATGCGTTCTTCCGACGAGGCGAAGGCCTACATGACCAAGCTGCGCTCTATCGTGCGCTACCTCGGGACCTGCGATGGCAATATGGACGAAGGCTCCATGCGTGCGGACGTCAACGTTTCCGTTCGTCGTCCGGGTGAAGGTTTCGGCACGCGTTGCGAAATCAAGAACGTCAACTCGATCCGCTTTATCGGCCAGGCCATCGAATACGAAGCCCGTCGCCAGATCGCAATTCTGGAAGATGGCGGCGCCATCGATCAGGAAACCCGCCTGTTCGATCCCGGCAAGGGCGAGACGCGCTCCATGCGCTCCAAGGAAGATGCGCATGACTACCGCTATTTCCCCGACCCGGACCTGCTGCCGCTGGAATTCGACGATGCTTTCGTAGAAAGCCTCAAGGTCGATCTGCCGGAACTGCCGGATGACAAGAAAGCGCGTTTCGTTTCCGAGCTTGGCCTGTCGGTCTATGACGCTTCCATTCTCGTCTCGGAAAAAGCGATTGCGGATTATTACGAGGCGGTTGCCGCTGGCCGTGACCCGAAGTCTGCTGCCAACTGGGTGATCAATGACCTGCTCGGCGCGCTGAACAAGTCCAGCAAATCCATCGAGGAAACCCCGGTTTCGCCAGAGCAGCTCGGCGGCATCATCGACCTCATCAAGGCGAACACGATCTCCGGCAAGATTGCCAAGGACCTGTTCGAAATCGTCTGGAACGAGGGCGGTAACCCGGCGGACATCGTGGAAAGCCGCGGCATGAAGCAGGTGACGGATACGGGCGCCATCGAAAAGGCCGTGGACGACATCATCGCCGCCAACCCGGATCAGGTCGAGAAGGTAAAGGCCAAGCCCACACTCGCGGGCTGGTTCGTCGGCCAGGTCATGAAGGCCACCGGCGGCAAGGCAAACCCGCAGGCGGTACAGGAACTGGTGAAGGCCAAGTTGGGGATCGAGGAGTAGGCGCTCCTATTTCCCGTCATTCCGGCCTTGAGCCGGAATCCAGTGCCGCGCGTCTGCGCGGCGAGAGACTCTTCTGCCATCAAGGACTTGATGGCGCTGGACCCCGGATCAAGTCCGGGGTGACGAGGAGGAGGCTTCCTCACTCTCTACGGTGCGCCCTTACTTGCCGGGATTCTTCCCGGCTTTTCTATTTCGACGGAGGAAAAATGGTGTTCTTCATTCGCACCGCCAGTGAACGCGATATCGAGCCGGTCCGGTCTTTGCTGATGAAGACGTGGCACGCCACCTATGACGCGATCTATGGCACGGACAAGGTGAACGACATGATTGCGCTGTGGCACACACCGCAGGCACTGAAGGAGCGCGTCGAGAAAAAGGGTGGCGAGTTTCTGGTGGCCGATGATGGCAAGCGCATCGGCGGCATGGCCTATGCGGTCATGTCCACCCAGATGGCGAAGACGGCGCTGCTCTATCAGCTTTACGTCGATCCGCAGTTTCAGCGTCAGGGCGTGGGGCGCGATCTTTTTGCCGAGGTCGAGACCTGTTTCCTGGATGCGGAAATCATGCGGCTGGAAGTGGAGCCTAAAAATACTGTCGCAATCGCCTTCTATGAAGGCGTGGGTTTTACCGAGGTGGACCGAATCGAACGCATGGCGGGCGTAGAAGGAATGCCGGGTATCGTGATGGAAAAGAGCCTCAAGAGATGACTACCACGCTGGATAATCTGGTCATTCGTGAAGCGCGCGAAGAGGATGTTCCGGCACTGGCCGCGCTGTTTGCAGCCGATGAAATCGGCGGGCATGGCGACACGACGGACGAGGCGGCCCTGCCGGATTATCTCGCAGCGTTCCGCGCAATCGCCATGTCACCCAACGAGACGCTCTACGTGGCGGAGCTCGATGGAACGGTGGTCGGCACCTTCCAGACGGCAGTTCTGACGAAGCTTGTCGGGCGCGGTGCGGTCTCCATGGTCATCGAGGCGGTGCAGACGCGTGAAGACATGCGCGGGCGTGGCATTGGCGCGATCATGATCCGCTACTGCATCGAAGAGGCCCGGAAACGCGGACTTTCGACAGTTCAGCTCACCTCCAACGCGGCTCGAATCGATGCTCATCGTTTCTATGAGCGGCTTGGTTTCGAGAAGCGTCATTTCGGCTTTCGAGTGAAGCTGAAATAGTGTTTCCGCTCATGGAAATGCTGGACAATTCACGCCGGTAACGGCATAAGCTGTTGCTGTGCGGGTGCGAAAGCGCCGCACCTGAAAAGCCCGAGGAACGGATAATGAAGACTCTTCTGACGCAAATCTTCACCTGGTGGAACGGCCAGACGATCGGAACGCGCTTCCACACATGGCGCTTCGGCAAGAAGGTGGGCACGGACGAGTTGGGCAACACCTACTACGAGGGTGGCACCACCTCCTGGGGCATGCCGCGCCGTTGGGTCATCTATAATGGTTATGCTGAAGCCTCTGCCATTCCTCCGGGCTGGCACGGCTGGATGCACTACCGCACCGATACGCCGCCGAGCCAGGAAAACTATGTGGCTCGCGATTGGCAGAAGGCGCATCAGCCAAACCTGACCGGCTCTTCCAAGGCCTATCGCCCGCAGGGTTCTCTGGCGGTTTCCGGCGAGCGTCCTCGCGTAACCGGCGATTACGATGCGTGGACGCCCGGCGGCTGATATCGCGTGACGGACACTCTGTTCTGAACGGAGTGAAACTGGCGGACATTTGATCATGACCGCCACCCGCTTTTGCCACATTCGGCCCTTAGGCGTGGTCTGGCTCTTGGATGAGCGGGGCAGTTTTCTGGAGACGATTCGATATGAGAACATTCACGCGGGATATGTCTTTGCGTGCGCTGGTAATGTCGCTTTTGGCGCTGGTGCCAGCAGTCGGTCTCGTCTCCCCAGTCTCCGCAGCCCGCCTTGAAAACAAGGTCGCGGTTTTTTCCGGCATCGACAAGATCACCGGCCGCATCACCTCCTTCGATGTCTATATCGATGAAACCGTGCAGTTCGGCGCGCTTCAGGTGACACCGAAGGTCTGCTATTCGCGCGACGATACCGAGGCGCAGAAGATCGATTCCTTCGTGGAAGTCGATGAAATCACCCTGGACCGCAAAATCCGCCGCATCTTCACCGGCTGGATGTTCGCCGACAGCCCCGGCCTCAACGCCGTGGAACACCCGATTTATGACGTGTGGCTGACTGGCTGCAAACAGGAATCGGACGTTCCTGCGCCTTCGACGGCGAAGAACTAACATCGCACTCCCTCATTCCTGTGTTCGTCACAGGAATTCAGTCGACTCGCGTCTGCGTGGAGGGAGGGTCTTTCAGCCCAAAGACTTGGGCTGGCTGGATTCCTGTCACAAGGACAGGAATGAGGAGAGGTCTGTGATTGCCGCCAATTGGCAGAGCGACGAACTCACTAAAATTCCAAATCCGCCGAATTCACTGCCCGTTGCAGCATCTTCGCGTATTCTGCTTTAGGCACGTCGATAGCTCCAAACGTCTTGAGATGTTCCGTCGTGAACTGTGTGTCGAGCAGAGTGAAGCCGTTTTCACGCAGCCTCTCTACCAGATGCACGAGACAAATCTTCGAGGCGTTGGTGCGTCTGGAGAACATGCTTTCGCCGAAGAAGGCGGAGCCGAGGGAGACGCCGTAGAGGCCTCCGACGAGTTGGTCTTCTTCCCAGGCTTCGACGCTGTGGGCGTGGCCGATCTGGTGAAGTTCGACGTAAAGTTTGCGGATGGTCTCGTTGATCCAGGTGCTGGGGCGATCCGGCGCTTCTTCGGCGCACCCGGCCATCACGGCATCGAAGGCCGTGTCGAAGCGGATATCGAAAGGCGTCTTTCGAATGGTCTTGGTAAGGCTTTTCGAGACGTGGAAATCATTGAGCGGTATGATGCCCCGTAATTCCGGCTCGACCCAGAAAAGCTCGGGATCGTCAGCCGATTCGGCCATGGGAAACAGGCCGATAGAGTAGGCGCGCAGCAGCATATCGACGGTGATATCGCTATCTCTGCTGCGCCGCCCCATCTCTTAGTGAGCGTCGCCGGCCAGATATTTCTCCAGCCAGTGAATGTCGTAATTGCCCGCCAGAATGTCTTCGTTCTGAAGCAGGTCCTGGAACAGCGGAAGCGTCGTCTTGATGCCGTCAACGACGAACTCGTCCAGTGCGCGGCGCAGGCGACGAATGCATTCGTCACGGTCGCGACCATGTACGATCAGCTTGCCGATCATGCTGTCGTAGTAAGGCGGGATCTTGTAACCCTGATAAGCACCAGAATCCACGCGCACGCCGAGACCGCCGGGCGTGTGGAAATAGGTCAGCGTACCCGGAGACGGAACGAAAGTGCGCGGATCTTCCGCATTGATACGGCATTCGATGGCGTGACCATGGAATTCGATATCAGCCTGCGTAACCGAAAGGCCCTGGCCGGAAGCGACGCGAATCTGCTCCTGCACCAGGTCCATGCCGGTGATGGCTTCGGTGACCGGATGCTCCACCTGAAGACGGGTGTTCATTTCGATGAAATAGAACTCGCCGTTTTCGTAGAGGAACTCGATGGTGCCAGCACCGCGATACTTCAGCTTGCGCATGGCGCTCGCGCAAATCTCGCCGATTTCCATGCGCTGCTCGACGGTGAGAGCAGGGGAGTTGGCTTCTTCCAGAACCTTCTGGTGGCGGCGCTGCAGAGAGCAGTCGCGTTCACCCAGATGGACGGCATTGCCTTCGCCATCGCCGAAAACCTGCACCTCGATGTGGCGCGGCTTGCCGAGATATTTTTCCATGTAGACGGCGTCGTTGCCGAAAGCAGCCAGCGCTTCGGAACGGGCGGTCGAAACGGCTTCGTCCAGATCGGCTTCGGTCTTGGCGACCTTCATGCCGCGTCCGCCGCCGCCTGCCGTGGCCTTGATGAGTACGGGGAAGCCGATCTGCCTGGCGATTTCCATCGCGTTCTCAGGCTTCACTTCGCCGTCGGAGCCGGGAACGACGGGAATACCCAGTTCCTGAGCCGTCTGCTTGGCAGTGATCTTGTCACCCATGATGCGGATATGATCGGCGGTCGGCCCGATGAAGGTGATGCCGTGCGCGTCGAGAATATCTGCGAACTTGGCGTTTTCCGAAAGGAAACCATAGCCGGGGTGAACGGCGTCCGCACCGGTGATTTCGCAGGCCGCAACGATCTGGTGGATGTTGAGGTAGCTGTCACGCGAAGGGGGCGGGCCAATACACACGCTTTCGTCCGCCAGGCGCACATGCATGGCATCCGCGTCTGCCGTGGAGTGAACGGCGACCGTTGGGATGCCGAGTTCCTTGGCGGCGCGAAGAACGCGAAGAGCAATTTCGCCGCGATTGGCAATGAGGATCTTGGAAACCATGAGAGCCCCCTTATTCGATGACCACGAGGGCTTCACCATACTCCACGGGCTGAGCGTCGTTGACGATGATTTCCGTGACCTTGCCGGACTTCGGAGCCGGGATCTGGTTCATGGTCTTCATGGCTTCAACGATGAGAAGCGTCTGACCTTCCTTGACCGTCGCGCCGACTTCGACGAAGGGGCGGGCGCCTGGAGCGGAAGACAGGTAAACCGTGCCAACCATCGGTGAAGTCACGGTGTTTGCAGGGTTGCGTGCAGGGGCTGCGGATGCAGCCGGAGCGGCAGGGCCAGCAACGGCAGCGGGCGCTGCTGGAGCGGCAACCGGAGCAGGGGCATATTGCGGGGCTGCGGCATAAACCGTTGCAGGCGGAGCGGAACGCGAAACGCGAATGCGCAGATCGTCCTGTTCCACTTCGATCTCGGAAAGGTCGGTGTCGTTGAGGATGTTCGCGAGATCGCGGATCAGTTCCTTGTCGATACCGTTTTTCTTTTCAGACATGACAAACCCTATTTCTGATTGTTTCTTTTTATGCCGTGATATTTTTCAAGGCGTTGAGCGCCATGATGTAGCCGTAAGGCCCAAAGCCGCAGACCATACCTTTTGCAGCGGGCGCTATCATCGATTTGTGGCGGAATTCCTCGCGTGCGTGGATGTTGGAAATATGGACTTCCACGACAGGAACGGAGATGGAGCGAATGGCATCGTGCAGAGCAATCGACGTATGGCCATAGGCGCCGGGATTGATGACGACACCGGCGGCGCGGTCGCCTGCCTCGTGCAGCAGATCCACCAGAACGCCCTCGTGGTTGGACTGGTGGCACTCGACAGCAAAGCCAAGCTCTTCACCAGCCTTCACGCAGTCGTTCTCGATGTCCTTCAGCGTCTTGCCGCCGTAAATGCCCGGCTCGCGCTTTCCCAACATGTTGAGATTGGGGCCGTTCAGGACGAAGATCGTGTTGCTCATTCGCGGTTCCGTCAAAAAATCAGCGACACCTATAGACCGCGCAACCGCCAAGGAAAAGCCCCCGGGCACTCGAAAGCGCTCCGGGATGCGGCTAAGGTAAAGTTATTCAGTGGCTTTTTGGAATATTAAGAGCAGCTTGCCTTGCCGCAGTTGCGCATATTGGCAATCTTCTCCTTCAGCGGCCCGGCACCCACGGCGCCAAAAACGGCCTCGTCTCCCACGATGTAGGACGGTGTGCCGGAAATGCCGAGATTGGTTGCCAGCGTATAGGCTTCCTGAACCTGCTCGTCATTGGGGTTTTCAGCCATGGACTTGCGGATGTCCGCTTCCTTCAGGCCAAGCGACGTTGCGACTTCGATGGCGCTTGCCTCGTTGGCGCGACCGCGTCCGCCAAGCAGCGTGCGCTGGAACTCGGGATATTTTGCAGGCGCCAGAAGCTTCACGGCGTTGGAAACCTTGTGCGCTTCCACGGATTCCGGTCCAAGGATCGGGAATTCCTTCAGCACGACGCGCACGTTCTTGTCGGTCTTCAGAATGTTGTCCATATCGGCCATGGCGCGCTTGCAGTAACCGCAATTGTAATCGAAAAACTCGACCAGCGTCACATCGCCATTCGGGTTGCCCAGCGAGAGGTCGTATTTCGATTCGAAGATGGCCTTCCTGTTTTCGGAGACTGCATCTGCCGCCTTGGCGTTTCTCGCCGCATATTGCTTTTTCTCAAGCGCATCCTGAACCTCGAGCATGATTTCGGGGTTCTCGATCAGATATTCCTTGATGAACTCGCCCATTTCCTTCTTCTGCTGGGCATCCAGCGCATGAGCGGGCAGGGTGGCGGCAAGCGTGGAAAGGGCCGTAACACAGGCAAGTGCCGCTGATCTGATGGAAAGTGCCATTTCGGTCCTCATTGGTTATGGGCAGTGATTCATAGTCAGGCAATTACCCTAATTTAATTCAATTGCCATACCGCAAATAAATCTCGGTCGTTGCGATCTCGCCATTGTGAAGAGCGCAACAATGCGGCAAATCTCCGTCGCCTCACTAAGAAAGAACATGCCTTTGATCACACTGTCCAAGCGAAGCGCCGTCGAGCCCTTTCATGCCATGGATATTCTGGCGGAAGCCAATCGGCGCAGACAGCTGGGGCGTCCCGTCATTTCCATGGCCGTCGGGCAGCCTTCCCATCCGGCACCAAAGGCATCGCTGGAAGCCGCCGAAACGGCGCTGAAACATGGGCGCATTGGATATACGGACGCGCTTGGCCTTCGCGAGCTGCGTGAGGCGATTGCGGCGCATTACCGCCTTCGGCATCAGGCAATCATCGATCCGGCGCGTATCGCCGTCACGACAGGGTCTTCCGCAGCTTTCAACCTCGCCTTCCTCGCGCTTTTCGATGCGGGCGATGCGGTGGCAATCGCACGGCCCGGCTATCCCGCCTATCGCAACATTCTGAAGGCGCTTGGGCTTAACGTCGTGGAAGTGCCGGTTACGGCGGAGACGGGTTATACGCTGACCCCTGCAAGTCTGGAGCGGGCCGAAACGAAGGCTGGCTGCAAGCTGAAGGGCGTGCTTCTGGCAAGCCCGGCCAACCCCACGGGCACGGTGACGGGAAGGGACGCGCTGAAGCGCCTTTCGAGCTATTGCGACAGCCGCGACATCGCCTTCATATCCGACGAAATCTATCATGGGCTGACTTTCGTGGGCGAGGAGACGAGCGCGGTCGAAATCACCGACAATGCCGTCGTCATCAATTCTTTCTCCAAATATTATTGCATGACCGGCTGGCGCATCGGCTGGATGGTGCTGCCCGAGAACCTCATTCGACCGGTCGAATGTCTGGCGCAGAGCATGTACATCTCCGCGCCCGAACTATCCCAGCTGGCCGCAGCAGCGGCGTTTTCTGCCGAGGAAGAGCTGGACGTCTACAAGGAAAGCTACCGTACCAACCGCGATTTTCTTATGACGCGCCTGCCGGAGCTCGGCCTGCCGCTGGCATCGCCCATGGACGGCGCCTTCTACGCTTATGTGGATACGAGCCGCTATTCGAACGATAGCATGGAATTTGCCAAGCGCATGCTGGCGGAAATCGATGTTGCGGCAACGCCGGGTCTCGATTTCGATCCGCTGGAAGGCCACCGTGCCATGCGTTTCTCCTATGCCGGCTCCGTTTCGGATATTGCCGAAGCCGTGGGGCGCATCGCAGGCTGGTTGAAGTAAAGCTCCTTGCAGCTTTTCTGTACCGCTCATCAGTCCTTTTGGTTCGACTTGCTGCGGTAATCGGCTAAGTTCCTCCAAGCAAATTGGAGGAACGAGATGTCGGCAGAAAAAGTAGCGGTGGTAACGGCGGGTGGCAGCGGCATGGGTGCGGCTGTCGCGAAACGTTTCGCGGAAGACGGTTACAAGGTTGCCATCCTGTCCTCTTCCGGCAAGGGCGAGGCCTTGGCGAAGGAGCTCGGCGGCCTCGGTGTCACCGGCTCCAATCAGTCCAACGAAGACATCCAGAAACTTGCCGATCTGACGCTGGAAAAGTTCGGTCGCATCGACGTTCTGGTCAATAGCGCCGGTCATGGACCCCGCGCGCCGATCCTCGATATTACCGATGAGCAGTGGCATACGGGCCTTGATGTTTACCTCATGAACGTCATCCGCCCGACACGCATCATCGCGCCAACCATGGTGGCGCAGAAGAGCGGTGTCATCATCAACATTTCGACCGCCTGGGCGTTCGAACCAAGCGACATGTTCCCGACATCTGCCGTATTCCGCGCAGGTCTCGCCGCCTATACCAAGATTTTCGCGGATAAATATGCCGCCGATAATGTGCGGATGAACAATGTTCTGCCGGGCTGGATAGACAGTCTGCCAGCCACCGAACAGCGGCGCGAAATGGTGCCCATGCAGCGTTATGGCAAAAGCGAAGAGATTGCAGCGACCGTTGCGTTTCTCGCATCCGAAGGCGCCGGCTACATCACCGGACAAAATCTGCGGGTCGATGGAGGGCTCACGCGCTCGGTGTAGTATTTTTCTACCACACTGGAACCAGTATGGGCGTTATGCCGTTGCTAGGGCGCGGCGGAGCATCCATACTGGTAACAGATGTCAAGGGAAGGCCATCTTACCCCGGATCGTGACGTCTTCGATTTTGTTGAAGGGCATGCGATTTGGTTGATATTACTGGCGATCCCCAGCCTGAAGTTTCCGTATTATCCGCAGCGGATATCGAACGTCTGGAAGCCCTCGAAGAACTGCATATCATGGATACCGCGCCCGAACCGGTATTCGACGATATTGTTTCCATCGCCAGCACGGTTTGCAAAACGCCGGTGTCCCTCATAAGCCTGGTGGAGCAGGATCGGCAGTGGTTCAAGGCGCGAACCGGGTTCGAGCCTTGCGAGACCCCGATCGATCAATCGGTATGCCAGCACTCGCTTTATTCGACCGATATTCTCGTCATTCCCGATCTGACCAAGGATTCCCGCACCTATAAGAACACGCTGGTAACGAAGGACCCGTTTATCCGGTTTTATGCAGGTGCGCCGCTGGTCCTGTCCGATGGTGTGATTATCGGCACGCTCTGCGTTATCGATACGGTGCCGCGCCCCGAGGGGCTGACTTGCGATCAGCGCTCGGTTTTAAAGGCACTTGCAGGGCAGGTTGCCGCGCATCTAGAAGTTCGCCGTGCGTCCAGCCGCAAGGACGAACTGTTCCGGCGTCAGAAACAGATCAACGCCATGATCCGGGAAAGCGTGAAGACGGCGCTGACGGCGCAGGAGGCCGGGCGCATCGGCACGTTCGAGCTCGATATCGAAACCGGCAACATCAAGGTATCCGCCGAGTTTTGCCGCATCTTCGATGTGCCGCAAACAGGGCAATATCATGCTCGTCAGTTCGAACAGATGCTCCACCCGGAAGATCGCGGTATCCAATCTACGGAAGATACTCGCAAGAGCGGTACTTCCGTTGCCGTTGTGGAATATCGCATCATCACGCCTTCACGCGGCATCCGTTGGATTTGCCGCCATGCCACCTTCGAGCACAGCGCGGATGGCAAGCCGCGCAAGCTGCTGGGGACGGTGCAGGACATCACCGCTCAGAGACGTTCGACGGAACGGGTAAAAACGCTTCTCGAACTTGGCGACAGACTGCGGGATTTGACCGACGTGGAGGAAATTGCCTTCACCGCTGCCGAATTGATGGCGCGCGCGCTCGATGCGACACGCGCAGGTTTTGGCGTTGTCGATCCTGCACAGGAAACGGTTTTGATGCAGCCGGAATGGCGCGCGCCGGGCGTAAGTTCGGTGGCGGGCAAACATCATTTCCGCAACTACGGCTCCTACATTGATGACCTGAAGAGTGGCGGCAGCGTCGTGATTTCCGACTGCATGACCGATCCGCGAACCCGCGATAGCGCCGAAGCGCTTCTGGCGCTGGGCATCAGGCAGCTGGTCAACGTCCCCATCTTCGACCAAGGCAAATTCGCGCTGGTGGTCTTTGTCCATCACGATGGCGTTTTCGAGTGGACGGATGACGATCTTGCCTTCGTGCGCAGCTTCGGCGACCGCATTCAGAGCGCCATTGGAAGATTGCGGGCCGAGACCGAGCAGAACCTGTTGAACCGCGAGATCGGCCACCGCCTGAAGAATGCTTTCGCCATGGTGCAGGCTCTGGCAAAGCAGACCCTGCGCCCGGTGAAAGAGAGAGGTCCGGTTCTCAACTTCGAGCAGAGATTGCAGGCGCTGAGTTCCGCGCATGACATTCTCTTGGTTAACAACTGGGCAAGCGCCGATGTTCGCGCCGTGCTTCTCAGAGTGGTCGAAACCCTGGGCATGGTCGAGCGGATGGACATCCGTGGCGAAGATATTTCGGTCAATCCGAAAGGTGCGCTCTCGCTTTCGCTGCTGCTTCATGAACTGACCACCAACGCCGTCAAATATGGCAGTTTGTCTTCCACGCAGGGCAGGGTCGTCGTTTCCTGGAGCACGGAAAAACAAGGTGATGAAACGGTTTTCCGACTACTCTGGAGAGAAGTGGATGGTCCGCCTGTCCTGCAACCTGAAACCAAGGGTTTTGGATCGCGTCTTATTTCCATGGGATTGCTAGGAACCGGCGGTGTGGCAATGCGTTACTTAGACCAAGGGTTGGAGGTGGAAATGACTGCACCACTGACTCAATTGCAACAGGTAGCGTGAACGATGGGACAGAAGAAACCATTCGCCAAACAGGTCGTACTCGTAGTGGAAGATGATCCGCTGCTGCGCATGATGGCCGTTGACATGGTCGAGGATGCGGGTTTCGACGCCATCGAAGCAGGTGGCGCCGACGAAGCGTTGGAGATATTGGAGGCACGGACGGATGTGGACGTGCTTTTCACCGATATCGACATGCCCGGCAGCATGGACGGCGTAGAGTTGGCGAAGTGCGCCTGCCGCATCGACCGCCCGATCAGCATCGTCCTGACCTCTGGAAATCACGTTCTGGAAAGCGAAACGCTGCCACCCCGCAGTGTGTTTTTTCCCAAGCCCTACGACTTCAATCAGGTGACGGCAATCCTGAAGCGTTTCGCCGCGTAACAGTAGTCAGTCGCGATTTTACCTTTAGTAACCATAGTCTACAGGCGCATTTGCGCATTAATTTTTCAGAAAATAAAATTTTCTATTGTCTTACCAATACTTGATATTCGGGGGATTAAATGAATTTTCTTGGTATTACAGGCATGCAGTATTCCGGCCTGCCATTTGATGACACGCGTATTTTGCTGGCAGAAGATTCCAACGTTTTCACACAAATGATCGGCGCCAGGCTGAAAGAGTTGCTTGGCCTTACTGTCGAAGTTTGCCGCAATTTCGAAGAGCTTCAGGAATGCTATGAGCATTCGCAGGACAAGGTGACGCTCGCGATTTCCAACATCAACCTACCCGGTGCGGAAAATGGCGAAGCGCTGGAATATCTGATCGATCTTTCCATCCCGACCATCGTTTTCACCAGCACGTTCCATGAGGATACGCGCGAGAAGCTGATCACCAAGGACATTGTCGACTACATTTTGAAAGACAACGTCTTTGCCGTGGATATGCTGACGGAATCCGTCTGCCGCTTCCTCACCAACCATCGCCACCACGTTCTGATCGTGGACGACAGCCCCACCGCCCGCGCGCTGCTTTCCAGCCGCCTGAAGCGTTATAATTTCCGCGTCAGCCTTGCTGAAAGCGGTGCCAAGGCGCTTGATATTCTGCGCAACAACCCGGATATCGGCCTCGTCGTGACGGATTACAACATGCCGGATATTGACGGTTTCGAACTGACGCGCCGCATCCGCACCATGCGTGGCTCGCATGAGCTTCGCATCATCGGCGTCTCGTCGTCCACCAACCGGCTGCTCTCTGCGCGCTTCCTGAAGGCTGGCGGCAACGACTTCATGCTGCGCCCCTTCATCGAAGAAGAATTCTACTGCCGCGTGAACCAGAACCTGGATACGCTGGTACAGATCAAGTCCGCGCGCCAGGGCGGACGCAAGGCGGCGGCCTGACGATCAAATCTAGCGGCATCAAAGGTGCCGCTATTCCGCCTCTTCAATAGGACGGCCAAGAGCCAGTGCGTCCGCAAGCGGCGCACCCAGCTTCTCCACATAGACCTGATCCGGCTGAGTACCCATGGCATCCAGTGTCTTGGAGTAGAAGCACCGAGCTGCGGCTGCTGCCGCGATATCGAATATTTCCGCATCCGTCAGAGCAAAAGTTTTCAACGCGTCGATATCGTCCTGCGTGACGGAGGTCGCATCGCGCACCACTTTCGTTGCGAAGAACATGATGGCGCGCTCTTCCTCGTTCAAAGGCGCTTCGGGCGCATCCGCCACGATCTCGGTCAACTCCTCCTTCGACATTCCCTGTTGCAGAAGCACGGTGCCATGCGCCAGCATGCAGTAGGAAGATTTCAACGCTCGCGCCGCTGCAAGCGTCACCAGCTCATATCGGCGCGCTTCCATGTTTCCCCGCAGGCTGACCAGAAGCGCGCTCCAGCTTTCCATCACATCGGGCCGATGGCCGAACGTGCGATACATGTTGGGAAGATAGCCGTAACTCTCTTCCGCCTTGCGGTACATCTCCGCCGTCTTGCGGCTGACGGAAGGGGCGGGCGTTTCTATGAATGTCATTTTCTTGGTCCTCCTCTGCGCGTCAAAGCTGGGATTCCAGGGGCAGGATGCCCATGATGAGGGCGATCCCCCGTCTGCTCAGGCTTGCATATGGCTCCTTGCCGTAAAGGCGCGGCTTGCCTTTGACCAAACCTGTCCATCTAAGCCGTTTTTTCTCGTTCAGGGTCAGTTCGAAACTCATTTCGCGTGCGGTTTCCTGCCCGAAAATCTCATCCATCGCCGCGACCATGTCCGGCGAATTGAACAGCACGCCCATCTCCGTATTGAGCGACATGGAGCGCGGATCGAAATTGAGGGAGCCGATGAAGCCGAGCTGGCTATCGCGGGTGAAAGCCTTGGTGTGAAGGCTGGCTTGCCCGGAGCCTCGCAGCGAAAACGTTTTGTGCTGATCTGCCAGTGAACGAAGCTCGTGTATTCTGACGCCGTTCATCAATAGAGGCTTGCGATAGCGCGCATAGCCCGCGTGAACAGCGGCAACATCTGTCGCGGCCAGCGAGTTGGTCAGAACCGAGACGGAGACACCACCTGCGGAAAGGCGAGAGAAAATTTCGACACCCTTCTGCCCGGGAATGAAGTAAGGGGATGTAATTTTGAGCTTCTGCTTCGCCTCTTCCAAAACAGGCAGCAGATTCTCCATAAGATAATTATGCCCGCTGCGGCGCTTGCCTGCGGCCTTTTCGGGTGGATCGGCTAGAACGGTCGCTGTCTCCACCCAGTGAAGTTCATCGGACATCAGGAACTGCCCGTCATGGTGGAGGCTATCGACCTTTGCCAGATAGGGACCCGCGGCCTCTCTTGCGGCCAGAATATCGAGCTTGCGTCTCAGCCTCGTCAGCTTGCTCGGACGTCTGGCAAGCAGTGAGCGCACGGGAATGGCAACGGCGCTGTTCCAGTAATCATCGAAAATTTCCTCGGCATCGGCCACCGCCTTGCCAAGCGCCAGCACATCGAAATCGCGGAAGTTGGCAATCTCTGCCGCCCCGAAATACGCATCGCCAATATTGCGACCGCCGACGATCAGCGCGCGGCCATCGGCAATCCACGCCTTGTTATGCATGCGACGATTGACGCTTCGAAAGCGCAGCAGCACCTCGATGCCGCGCCGGAACATATTCTCGCGCGCCTTGGTGGGATTGAACAGGCGAAGCTCGATATTGGGGTGGCTGTCGATGGCGTGGAAAATCCTGTCGGACATGGTGACACCGAGATCATCCAGCAGCAGGCGAACGCGCACGCCGCGATCCGCCGCTGCAAGCACCTCCCGCATCATCAGGCGGCCCGTCAGATCGGCATTCCACATATAATACATAAGGTCGAGGCTGCGGCCCGCAGCTCTGGCCGAGGCGACACGCAGGGCAAAGGCATCAATGTTGGATTGCACCAGCGCGAGCGCCGTGCACTCATCTGCCCTGTCCCGACTGATATCGGCCCAATGGCGGTCCAGCGGTGTGGCGTCCGATGCGGTGGGCAGGGCGGTGGAGGCGATTTTCGTGATTGCGCGTTCCTGATGGCGCGAAAACAGCACGAGCGCAGCCACGACCATAAGGACGATGATGATTGCTGCAATGATGATGCCTGTCACGATGCGCCTTGTCCCCCATATCTGTGCACCTTACTAACGCCCGACGCCGAAAATCGTTCGGTTCCCGGATACCTGTCCACCCGAAAATACAGGTCGTTCGCCTCAGCGCGCCGCTTGCGTTTCGATGCCCGGGTTAGGCTCCGGCATGCCGGGATGCGATGTGACGAGATATGTCACCGCGATTACCCCAGCCGCGATAATCAGCGTACCGATCACCGCAAGCGTCAGACCCCACGGCTTCGATTTGCGGCGTGACCAGATGAACCGCCGTCCGCGCAGCCGGTTCTTATTGTCGTGATGGTGATATTCCGGTCCGAGGTTTTCCGTATTGGACATCATTGCTCTCCCAAAATCATATGGAGGTTCATGCGCAACGAACGCTTCAATCGGCGCATGGGTTTCATTGTTCACGCGATGATGTTTGAACCGGACTGCTTGTCGTGCAGCAGTCCCCCTTGCTCCTGTCCGCGTGGGTGTTACTTTCGATTCTTGCCCGTGCTTGACGCGGGATGGCGCGGAGGAGTGCCAACAATGTTTCCGGGGAGGAATATGTGACTGTTCAATCGCGCGCGTTTCTGGAGGAACTCTTTCACGCCGCCGTTAAAGCTGCATATCCGTTCGAGGCGATCCGGAGCCATCTTCCCGAAAAGCCCAAGGGGCGGACGCTGGTGATTGGTGCAGGCAAGGCCGCAAGCCAGATGGCGCAAGCATTCGAGCGCGCCTGGCCGCATCCTTTCGAAGGGTTGGTCGTGGCTCGCCACGGGCCGATTGCGGAATGCGAACGCATAAAGGTGTTACAGTCGGCACATCCTGTGCCGGATGGGGCAGGGCTTGCCGCTTCCGCCGCTCTGATGGGAGCCGTTCAGGGGCTGACGGCAGACGATCTGGTGATCGCGCTCATATCGGGCGGCGGCTCCGCACTGCTTCCCGCACCGCCCGAAGGCTTCTCGCTGGCCGATGAGATCGCGCTCAATCAGGCCCTGCTGGCCTCCGGCGCGCCGATTTCCGGCATGAATGTCGTGCGCAAGCATTTCTCGCTGATCAAAGGCGGCAGGCTGGCAGCACTTGCCCATCCGGCGCGGGTCATCAGCCTCATCGTTTCCGATGTGCCGGGCGATAACCCGGCTTTCGTCGCCTCCGGCCCGACTGTACCGGATGAGAGCGACGCGGAAGAAGCGCTGCGGATTATCCGCGACTATCGGATATCGCTTCCGCAAAATGTGGTCGATTTCATCGCCGGTGAAAAGGCTCCCGCGTCTTCTGATGCTGCCTTGGCCAATAACGAGGTCCATGTCATCGCCTCCGCCCGCGTCTCGCTGGAGGCTGTGGCAAAGCTTGCCCGAGAAAAAGGCGTCGAACCCTTAATTCTCTCCGACTGTATCGAGGGAGAGGCGAAGGATATCGGCAGAATGCATGCCGCTCTCGCGAAGGAGTTCACGGGCAGGGCGAGCGTGGCAAAGCCGATGGTCCTTCTTTCCGGTGGGGAAACGACGGTAACGATCGGGAGTGGAGCCTATGGCAAAGGTGGACGAAATTCGGAATTTCTGTTGTCCGCCGCGCTCGACTTGCAGGGCACACAGCGTATAACCGCGCTGGCGGCAGATACGGATGGCATCGATGGATCGGAAAACAATGCGGGCGCTTTTTGCGATGGGCAGACGGTGGCTCGCATTCGCGCTGCCGGTGGCGATGCGCGCTCCTATCTTGCCGGGCACGACGCATGGTCTGCTTTCGATCTGGCAGGAGATCTGTTCGTTCCCGGCCCGACCGGCACCAACGTCAATGACTTCCGTGCCTTTCTGCTTGAATAGTTCCGGGCACACGCGCGCTTTGACCGTTGCTCGCGAGGCTCGATAGTGAGCGGAGAGATCGGCGCCTATCTCGGGCTCTTCGCCTCGGCATTTCTTGCCGCAACACTTATCCCCGCCCAGTCGGAATCCGTGCTCGTCTACCTGACGGTCACGGGCAAATACTCCGTCGTCCTGCTCGTCGCCTTCGCAAGCCTTGGAAATATTCTGGGCTCCATCGTCAACTGGTATCTTGGCAGGGGCGTCGAGCATTACCGCAACCGGCGCTGGTTTCCGCTTACGCCGGAGAAGCTGGAGAAGGCGCAAGGGTGGTACGCGCGCTATGGCCGCTGGTCGCTTCTGGCAAGCTGGGTGCCGATCATCGGCGATCCGCTGACGGTTGTCGCAGGTGTGATGCGTGAGCCGCTTGCCTCTTTCATTGCCATCGTCGCCATCGCCAAGATCGGGCGATATGCGGTGCTTGCCCTGGCGACTATCGGACTTTTTTAGCGCTTAAATTTGCGTTCCGAAGCTTGCGAAATCTTTGCAAAAGCCGGGGCGCTGATGGTATCATCGTGACATTCACCATGCGAAGGGAGGCGCGGCCGTGAAATCAACGATCATGTTCAAGGATGACCATCCGAAAGGCCTTGTATCTGGCAGGCCGAATGCCAGAGCAGGCGCGCACAGGCCGGGCGCGAACGACAATTTCCGCAGCCTGGAATTTGAAACCGAAGGTCAGGAACGGGACTGGCGTCTGCTCTGTCTCGTCAGCGCAATCGTCTGCGGGCTGACCGCATTCATCTTTCTGCCTCTGTGGTGAAAGAGGTCAGCTTTCGTTTTTGCTTGAAAAAGCCCGGCTCCGCCTTTAGCCGATAATCATGACTGAGACGGAAGCAGGCTGACCTATGGCAATGATTGAAACGGTCGATGCTGTGCCGAGAGCATTCCTCGGCGTAGAACGATCGGCAACAGAACAGCGATGGATGTCACGGCTGGATCAGGCCGGGCAGAACCGTGCGCTTGCCATGTCTCAGGTCCACGGCATTCCAGAGCTCATTGCCCGTGTTCTGGCAGGCCGCAATGTCGGTGTAGATGATGCGCTGGCATTTCTGGATCCCACCATTCGCTCCCTTATGCCTGACCCGCATACCTTGACCGACTGCGAGAAGGCGGCTCTGCGCATTGCCGATGCTGTGGAAAAGCAGGAGAAGATCGCGATCTTCGGTGACTATGACGTCGATGGCGCGGCTTCCTCGGCGCTGATGTATCGCTTTCTCCACCACTTTGGCCTCCAGCCTGAAATCTACATTCCCGACCGCATTTTTGAAGGCTATGGCCCGAACCCCGCTGCCATGCAGCAGCTTGCCGCCAATGGCGCAACGCTGATTATTACCGTGGACTGCGGTTCCACCAGCCATGAATCGCTTGAAGCTGCGCGCGATGCCGGAACGGATGTCGTTGTCATCGACCATCACCAGGTGGGGACAGAGCTTCCGCCAGCGGTGGCGCTGGTCAATCCAAACCGGGAGGATGATCTTTCGGGGCAGGGACATCTCTGCGCGGCGGGCGTGGTGTTTCTGGTTCTGGTGGCGACGCTGCGCGTGCTGAAGGACCGCCGCAATCGACAGGCCTTCATGCTGGACCTGCTGACCTATCTCGACATCGTGGCGCTGGCGACGGTCTGCGACGTGGTGCCTCTGAAGGGTCTGAACCGCGCTTACGTGGTGAAGGGTCTCGTGGCCGCGCGCCACATGAACAATGCCGGACTTGCCGCACTCTTCAAGAAGGCGGGTCTCGGTGGTCCGGTCACGCCTTATCATTTCGGCTTCCTCATCGGCCCACGTATCAATGCGGGCGGGCGTATCGGAGATGCCGCGCTCGGCAGCCGCCTGCTGACGCTGGATGACACTACGCAGGCGGATGTCATTGCCGAGAAGCTGGACGAGTTGAACCGCGAGCGTCAGGCGATGGAAGCGGCCATGCTGGCAGAGGCTGAGGCGGAGGCGCTGTTCGAATATGGCGATGGTTCCGGTGCCGGTGTCATCGTGACGGCGCGGGAAAACTGGCATCCCGGCATCGTCGGTCTGCTTGCGTCCCGCCTGAAGGACCGTTTCCGGCGGCCCGCCTTCGCCATCGCCTTTGATTCTCAAGGCAAAGGCACCGGCTCCGGTCGCTCCATCAATGGCTTCGATATGGGCCGCATGGTGCGAAATGCCGTAGAGGAGGGTCTGCTGGTCAAGGGCGGCGGGCACGCCATGGCGGCTGGCCTGACGGTGGAGCGCGCCAATCTCGGCCGCCTTCGAGCCTTCTTTGAAGAGGCCGCACAGAAGACGGTATCCCAACTCGTTGAAAATAGCGTGTTGAAAATCGACGGCGCCATCGGTGCCTCCGGCGCCACGCTTGCGCTTATCGATCAACTTGAGCAGGCGGGCCCTTACGGCTCCGGCCACGCCCAGCCAATCTTTGCCGTGCCTGCTCACCGTCTGCGAGATGTGCGCGTTGTTGGCACATCGCACGTCAAGATTACGCTTGAAGCGCTGGATGGCTCCCGCCTTGACGGTATCGCCTTCCGCGCGGCAGACGCGCCGCTGGGGCAGATGCTGATGAACGCCCGAGGCCGCCAAATTCACGTCGCGGGTACGCTTGGCGCGGAACAATGGCAGGGCCAGAAGAGGGTGCAGCTACGCGTTCTGGACGCTGCTTTCGCGCCCTGACAACTCTGTCTGCAGGCCATTTTTCGGATGAGAAAACAACATCGCGAGTTAGTTTAACTAACTCGTGCACAATTATGAATTTATTGAGGAAAGTGGTACGCCCTAGGGGAGTCGAACCCCTCTTTTCAGAATGAAAATCTGACGTCCTAACCGATAGACGAAGGGCGCGTACGCGTTGTTGGGGGCCTTATAATCAGGCATCGGATTCTCCGCAAGCACCTATTCTGATTTTTTTTCATTTGGACGACATTTTTTCCAAAGCACCGTTGAGGATGTGGAAAAACGTGACGTTTAAGCAAAATCAGATGTGATGGAAGAAGGGGGGAAGCGTGAGGATGCGTGGGATCAGGGGCTTCCCGTTTATCGCATCCTCACGCTTCATCGGGGGGACAGGGAAGAAACGAGCGGATGAATATTTGGTTCCTCACGCTCATCGGGGAAGGGCATAAAAAATCGGAAGCTCTATTTTACGCAGGAATTCGAGCCATCTGTTCGAGATGGTTGGAAAGAAGTGGCGCGAGATAATCGACCATTCTTCCTGCGTGCTCGACGCAGACGGAATCGAGTTCTGGCTGCTTCAGCGCGACGAAGTGGAGTTGCGATAGTTCCGGCTCTTCACCCCGCTGCCGTGTTGCCTCCTGATGAAGGTCGAAGGCATTCTGTGCTTCGGTTGCCGTTAGCGAAATATGAGCGAGATAAAACAGGCCCACACTTTGAGAAGGGCCGCCTGTCTTTATGCAAAAGGGCACATTCATTTCGATTGCCGAGGCGAAGCTGTCTCCTACTTCTTCTGAGATTTCTCGAATACAGCATTCCCGAGCGTCGATTTCTCCACTCGGCGACAGTTCGACATTACCTCCAACGAGTTGAAGCTTTCCCGGCGCTGCCGTTCTGGAAGCCATCTGGCCGATGACGAGCCGGTTGTCTTTGGTGACGATCAAGGCCGCGCAATAGACGTTCTTGCATGGCGTGGACGAGCCTGGGTTCGAGGCCGCGTAGAGATAATGAGCATAGTCTGTCAGGCCGACTTCGAGTCGGGGTGAGGCGGGCGAAGTGTTGATATTTGTGGCCGCAAGAACCGGGCCGTTGAAAAAGCGTCCATCCAGATTGACCGAATTCCAGTGTGAATCGATGGCTGTGCGCTCTTCGGATGAAAGCAAAAATGGCGGGATGTTTTTGTTGAACGATGGATCATTGTCTACGAAGTGAAATTCGATTTCGGTCAAAGTCTTATCCAATCAAACCGGCTGAAATAACGGAATCATATTCCGACTTTTTGGCTATAAAATAATGACAAAAAAGCCGCCCGAAACTCTGGTCTCGGGCGGCTCGCGATTGTTCTGTCACCGGCTGGTGATTACAGATCGACGTCGAGGATCGCCATCGAGAAATTGTAGGAGCGGTCGCCGTCTTCGTCGTCGATGTAGACGACGCCGAGGAACTCTTCGCCCATGTAGACTTCAGCCGAGTCGTCCTTGCGCGGGCGGGCCTTTACAGCCATCTTCTCGTTGAAGGTGCGCTTGAAATAGGCTTCGAGCTTTTTGATTTCGTCGGCTTTCACCAGTCTTCTCCTGTGCGGTTCCCACGGCGACACGCGTCTTGCAAAGGCGCGTCGTGATGACACCGTGGCTCTGATAATGTGCGCCGCTTGTGCCATGGGTTAAAGGCGAAAGTAAAGTCAAAGAGGCAAATCGTCCGCGTGATCCACACGGACGATCAGGGTCGGTCAGATATCTGCACCGATGATCTGGTCCATGATGCGCGATGGCTCGCTGCACCCGGCCTCACCAACGATCTTGGCGGGAACGCCTGCGACTGTGGCCTTCGGCGGAACGGGTTTCAGCACGACGGAACCGGCTGCAATGCGCGAGCAGCTGCCGATTTCGATGTTGCCGAGAATTTTGGCGCCAGCGCCAATCAGCACGCCGCTGCGAATCTTCGGATGACGATCCGCGCCTTCCTTGCCCGTGCCACCCAGCGTGACGCCATGAAGGATAGAGACATTATCTCCGATGACCGCAGTTTCACCGACGACCAATCCCGTGGCGTGGTCAAGGAACACGCCCTTGCCGATACGGGCAGCAGGGTTGATATCCGTCTGGAACACGCTGGAGGAACGGCTCTGAAGATAAAGCGCAAAATCACGCCGTCCCTTCATCCACAGCCAGTGCGCAAGGCGATGAGTCTGGATGGCGTGGAAACCCTTGAAGTAGAGCAGCGGCTCCATGAAACGCGTGCAGGCGGGATCGCGGTCGTAAACCGCCTGAATGTCCACGCGCAGGATCGTGCCCCATTCCGGCCAGTCATCCAGCATGTCCGCGAAGGTCTGGCGCAGCAGAACCGCCTGCATATCCGGGTGATCGAGCAGCTCGCAGATGCGATAGATCACGCAGTCTTCCAGCGAATGATGATTGAGAATCGTGGAATAGAAGAAGGCGGAAAGCAGCGGGTCCTGAGCCGCCGCCGCGCG
Source organism: Agrobacterium larrymoorei (assembly GCF_005145045.1). Lineage (NCBI taxonomy): Bacteria > Pseudomonadati > Pseudomonadota > Alphaproteobacteria > Hyphomicrobiales > Rhizobiaceae > Agrobacterium > Agrobacterium larrymoorei. The sequence goes on along the minus strand of NZ_CP039691.1, from coordinate 1,855,224 downwards.
CGCTTCATTCAGCAGACTGCCCCAGATCGGATCAACGATGGAAAGCTGATCCTGCTGGCGGGCCTCGATGCGTGCGACCATGGAGGGTCTCCTTAAACCGGGTAGTACGTCAGTTATACAGAAAAACCTGTCGTATAGAAATGGGTATGCGCCAACTGGGTTAAAGATGAGAAACCATGAGTTTTTCTGACAGCTTTGTGGAACAGGATTTCTTCATGTCGCCTACTTGTCGAGATCGGCATAGAACTCCAGCACGGCTGCCTTGAAGACACGGTCGCCCACTGCAAGCATGTGATCCCGGTTCGGAATATCGATGGCCCTTGCGTTCGGCATCAGGTCTGCCAGTTCTTGTCCAAAGCCCGCAATATCGTCCTTCGTTCCAACCGCGATAAGCGTCGGAGCATCGATTTTCGCGGCTTCTTCTCTGGTCACGAGAACGCGGGAGGTCTCGATGCAGGCGGCAAGCGCCACGCGGTCGCTCTTCGTCTGTTCGGCAAAAGCGCGGAACATGCGCCCACGTTCATGTGTCACCACATCGAGAGACGGCGCGCGCAGGGCCTCCGCAATCGGATCCCAATCGCCGACGCCATCCACCATTCCGACGCCGAGACCGCCGAAAACCAGCGAGCGGACGCGCTCTGGATGCGCCATGGCAGCGAAGGCGGAAATGCGCGCACCCATTGAGTAACCCATGACATGCGCTTCCGAAATACCGAGATGGTTGAGCAGGCCAATCGCGTCCTCTGCCATCACGGCGGGATAATAAGCGTCCGGATCATGCGGCTTGTCGCTTGCGCCATGGCCGCGATTATCGAGTGCGATCACGCGGTAGCCCGCATCGCCCAGCGTCTTCAGCCAGCCAGGATGAATCCAGTTGACGGCGGCACTGGAGGCGAAGCCGTGGATCAACAGCACTGGCAGACCGGAGGGATTGCCCTCATCGAAATAGGCCAGTTGCACACCATCGCGGGTGAAGGACGAAAATTGCGGCATGTTGAGATTCATCAAAGACATCCTTTTTTGCCGACCATATGTCAGGAAATCGAAGCGTTGAAAATATTCGGCGTTATTTTCTGTGGAGGTCGGACCGATTTAAGGCTACATACTCGAAAAATACGAGCGTTGGCTCTCAAGACGAAGTGGCATTTGGAGACGAACATGGCCGGGCACACAATTCCTCATTTCCAGAACGACGGCGGACATCGCATGATCGAAATCGGCGTCAAGGAATTCATGTGCACGGGTGCATCCGTTCCTTTCGATCATCCGCATATCTTCATCGATATGGGCGAAGACAACGAAAAGGTCTGTTCCTACTGCTCGACCCTCTATCGCTATAACCCGTCGCTGAAGGCCACGCAGACCAATCCTCCCGGCTGCGTCTTCCATGTGAAGGCAGCGTAACTCCTTATTTTCGGGGCTTTCCATGCCCATAAAAACAGTGGCAATCGTCGGTGCCGGTATTGCCGGTCTCACCGCAGCCCTTTCTTTTGCCAGCCGCGGCATTGGCTGCGAGATCATCGAACAGGCGTCGGCACTCGCAGAGGTCGGCGCCGGTCTACAGATTTCTCCCAACGCCGCGCGCATTCTTGCTGCGCTGGATGTGCTGCCAGCCATCGAAAAACGCTGGCTGGAACCTGAAACGGTGGATCTTGCATCCGGCCTGTCGCTCAAGACGCTGGTCTCCCTGCCGATGAAAAGCGCTGCGAGAGAGCGCTGGAACGCACCTTACGGCGTGCTGCATCGCTCCACCTTACAGCATGCACTTCTGACGGCAGTGACGGAAAATCCGCTTTGCCGCCTCCACCTCGGCAAGAGGCTGGAAAATGCCAGCAAGCAGGAAATTGCCAGCACAATCTTTGTCGAGCCGGACCTGATCGTGGGGGCGGACGGTGTCTGGTCCAGCGCCCGTTATGCCGTGCCGGATAGCCCCGCGGCGACTTTTTCCGGCAATGTCGCATGGCGTTTTATGTTGGCCGCAGACGATGTGCCAAAATTTCTGGATAGCAACAGGGTCACGGCCTTTCTCGGCCCATCCGCCCATCTCGTGGCATATCCTCTGGCTGAAACAGGCGGCTTCAACATCGTTGCCATAGCGGCCGGAGCTAATCCGGGGGATACATGGAAAGCCGAAGCGCAAGGCCGCCAGAAGGAATTGCTGATGCAGCAGTTTCGCAAATGGAATTCCGCATTTTCCCAGATACTGGATTGCCCGACGGAGCCAACCTTCTGGCCACTATTTGAAGCAGGGCAGGGAAGATGGCATAACGGTAGAGACACCGTTCTCATTGGCGATGCGGCTCACGCCATGATGCCTTTCGCGGCGCAGGGGGCTGCGATGGCCATTGAGGATGCCTTCGAGCTGGCGAGCTTCGCGGCGGAAGAGAAAGACCTCCGCACTGCATTGGCCGCCTTCGAGGCACATCGTGTTCCGCGAATAGAGAAGGCGCGCAAGCGCGCCGCGCTCAACAAATTTGCCTATCACGCCCGCGGGCCCATGCGCGTCGGGCGTGATGTTCTCTTGTCGCTCCGTCCGTCAGAAAAATTCCTGACGGATTTCGATTGGCTGTACGGCTATCGCGCGAAAGGGCTTTAACCCTTCGCTGCCGCCGCAAAACCCGCTTCAAGATCGCGCTTGATGTCTGCCACGTCCTCAAGCCCGATCTGAAGGCGGATGATCGGACCTTCGGTCGGGCCTTTGGCAACGGTTCTGTCGCGAAGATTGACGAGAACGGCCAGCGATTCGTATCCGCCCCATGAAAAGCCGAGGCCGAAAATGGAGAGCGCGTCGAGGAAGGCGTGGGACTTTTCTTTGAACTTGCCTTCCTCCGCCTTCAGCACGAAGGAGAAAACGCCGCTCGATCCCTTGAAGTCACGCTTCCAAATCTCGTGCGTAGGAAAGCTTGGCAGGGCGGGGTGCAGAACCTGCAACACGTCATCACGCCCATCCAGCCATTCTGCGATTTCCAGCGCACTTTTGCGGTGATGTTCCAGACGGATACCCATGGTGCGCATTCCGCGCAGCACTTGGTAGGCATCGTCCGATGTGACGCACAGACCCAGATTGCGGTTGGCTTCCTCCAGCTTCTTCCAGTGTTTCTCATTGGCCGAGACGAAGCCCATCAACACGTCCGAATGGCCAGCCGGATATTTGGTTGCGGCGTGCATGGATATGTCCACGCCGTGGTCCAGTGGGCGGAAGTAGAGCGGCGTCGCCCATGTATTATCCATCGTCACCACGCAATCATATTTATGCGCGATGGAGGAAATCAGCGCTACATCCTGTATCTCGAAAGTATTGGAGCCCGGTGCTTCAAGATGAACGAGGCGGGTGTTGGGCCGGATCAAAGCTTCTATTCCCGCGCCGATGGCCGGATCGTAAAACTCGACTTCTACACCGAACTGCTTGAGCATCGTGTTGCAGAACCGGCGCGTCGGGTAATAGACCGAATCGACGATCAGGGCGTGGTCGCCTGACTTGAGGTAGGCAAGGAAAGGAATCGTCACGGCCGCAAGGCCGGAAGACAGGAGAATCGTTCCAGCAGCACCTTCCAGCTCGTTGATCATGTCGCACAGCGCATCCGTGGTGGGCGTGCCGTGGGTGCCGTAAGTGTAGCGCTGACGCTCGGTCACAAGTGTTTCAGCATCCGGGAACAGCACGGTGGAGCCGCGCACGATGGGTGGATTGACGAAGCCCATATAGCTGGCAGGATCGTTTCCAAGATGCGCCAGACGCGTGTTCGGACCGGCTTCGCTCATGATCCCGTTTTTATCTTTCATGCTGAAATTCTCTCTGTGATTGGATGTCGGAAGATGGTGGGGAAATGTATCGCCGGTCAAGAGTTCGTTATCTTAGCGCGTGGAAAACCAGTCTACCTGCCTGACAGGATGATCAGTTTTTGACCTAAATTAGCGTAATTATTAGCCAATTGCCCATTAAAAGGCCGGGTTTTTGAAAATTCCGTTTTTTAGACACAATTGCGTCGCGAAAGTCTTGACCGTGACGACAATTGCGATTGTGATAGGGACGCACACCGGGAGGTGAAGCGGGGAGACTATCGCAGACGCGGTGCGGGTGCCGAAGTCTCTCCAATCTACAAAAAGATACAAAGGTTGGGAAAAATGAAAAAGGCACTTCTGTCAGCCGCTATTGGCGCAGCAGTATTGGGAGCTGCAACGGCTGCATCTGCCGGTACTCTTCAGGACGTTAAGGCAAAGGGTTTCGTCACCTGCGGCGTGAGCTCGGGTATCCCCGGCTTCTCGAACCCGGACGACAAGGGCGAATGGTCCGGTATCGACGTTGATTACTGCCGCGGCATCGCTGCTGCCGTTTTCGGTGATCCTTCCAAGTCCAAGTTCGTCGCTCTCACATCCAAGGACCGTTTCCCGGCTCTCCAGTCTGGCGAAATCGACGTTCTGACGCGTAACACCACATGGACGATCAGCCGCGACACGTCGCTGGGCTTCAACTTCCGCACCGTCAACTATTACGATGGCCAGGGCTTCATCGTTAAGAACGCTCTTAACGTGAAATCCGCTCTTGAGCTTTCCGGCGCGTCTGTCTGCGTTCAGCAGGGCACGACGACGGAACTCAACCTCGCCGACTACTTCAAGACGAACAACCTGCAGTACAACCCGGTTGTCTTCGAAAAGGAATCCGACGCGACGGGCGCTTACGACTCCGGTCGTTGCGATGTGTACACCACGGACAAGTCCGGCCTGTATGCTATCCGCCTCAAGATGAAGAACCCGGACGAAAACGTCGTTCTGCCGGAAACCATTTCGAAGGAGCCGCTTGGACCGGCCGTTCGTCAGGGTGACGATCAGTGGTTCGACGTCGTCAGCTGGGTTCACTACGCGATGGTGAACGCTGAAGAATTCGGCATCACCTCCAAGAACGTCGATGAGCAGAAGGCTTCTGCCAACCCGGACATCAAGCGTCTGCTGGGCACCGAAGAAGGCACCAAGATCGGTACCGATCTCGGCCTGACCAACGAGTGGGCCTACAACATCATCAAGCAGGTCGGTAACTACGGCGAAGTCTTCGACCGTAACGTTGGTGCCGGTTCTCCGCTGAAGATCGAGCGTGGCCAGAACGCATTGTGGACGAAGGGCGGCCTGCAGTACGCTCCTCCGGTCCGCTAACAAGCTTTTCCATTTTAAAGCTGATGCGGGAGGCGGGGAGATCATCCCTGCCTCCTTCAAATTATTAGAATAAGCTCGCAAAGAGCATATAGAGGGAAAGGTGCCTATGGCAGGCAAGACGATCCAAACTGGACCGTCCAGCGCATCCGGCGCGACGTCCATAATCTATGACCCCAAAGCGCGGTCCATTTTCTATCAGGTTGTAACGGTCGTACTCTTGGGACTGTTCATCTGGATCATCGCAAGCAATACGATCCACAACCTTCAAAGAGCAAATATTTCAACGGGATTTGGCTTCCTTAACGGACGCGCAGGGTTCGATATCGGCCAGTCGCTGATCGCGTATAACAACGATAACACCTTTGCGCGCGCGCTTCTCGTCGGCTTCCTCAACACGCTTCAGGTCGCGGTGCTTGGTATCATCACGGCTTCGATCATCGGCTTCATCGTCGGTATCGCAAGGCTGTCGCGGAACTGGCTGATCTCGAAGCTGGCTCAGGCCTATGTGGAAATTTTCCGTAACCTGCCGCCGCTGCTCGTCATCTTCTTCTGGTACAAGGGCGTCATCACGATCCTGCCTCAGGCAAGAGAATCGCTCGAGATGCCGCTGGGCACCTATCTCAACAATCGCGGCTTCTTCTACCCGAAGTTCCTTTGGGGCGAGGGTATCTGGATGGTGCCGCTGGCGTTTCTCGTTGGCGTCATCATCACCGTCTTCGTCTATCGCTGGGCCAAGGCGCGGCAGATGCGCACCGGACAGCCTTTCCGCACCGGTATTGTCGGAACCGCGATCATCATCGGTCTGCCAGTCCTGACATTCCTCGCCATCGGTTCGCCGCTGACCTTTGATATGCCTGTTGCCGGCAAGTTCAACCTGACTGGCGGCGCCGTTATCGGCCCGGAATTCATGTCGATCTATCTGGCGCTGTCTTTCTACACCGCGTCCTTCATCGCCGAAATCGTTCGTGGCGGTATCAAGGCCGTGCCGAAGGGCCAGACCGAGGCTGCCGATGCTCTGGGCCTGCGCTCCAGCACGACCACACGTCTGGTCGTCGTTCCGCAGGCAATGCGCATCATCATCCCGCCGCTCACGAGCCAGTATCTCAACCTCACGAAGAACTCGTCGCTGGCTGTTGCCGTCGGCTTCTCGGAACTCGTCAGCGTTGGCAACACGGTTCTCAACCAGAGCGGACAGGCAATCGAGATCGTTGCGATCTGGCTTGTGGTCTACCTTTCATTGTCGCTCACCACTGCGTTGCTGATGAACTGGTTCAACGCGAAAATGGCGCTGGTGGAGAGATAAGCAATGACATCCAACACCCTCACTTACGTTCGCGGTGAAATGGTGCCTCAGGCACCTGCGCCATCCAGCCAGGTGGGCGTCGTCCACTGGCTGCGCACCAAGCTCTTCGCTACGGCGAAGGACACGGTGCTGACGATAGCGGCCATCGCGTTTCTCTACTACATCATTCCGCATCTGGTGGAGTGGCTGTTCGTTCATGCCACATGGACGGGTACCGACCGCACGGCGTGCCTGACAGTTGCTCAGGGCGGTGCGATACCGGATGGACAGGCAGGAGCCTGCTGGGCATTCGTCAATGCCAAGTTCGAACAGTTCATGTTCGGCCGCTATCCGCTCGAAGAACGCTGGCGTCCGCTTCTAGTCGCCGCGGCATTCGTCGTGCTTCTGATCCCGATGCTGATCCCGAAGGCGCCGCACAAGGGGCTGAACGCGCTATTGCTGTTCATAGTCCTGCCGTTCGTCTCCTTCTTCCTGCTCGTCGGCGGCTATTTCGGCCTGCCGCGCGTGGAAACCCAGCTCTGGGGCGGCCTGATGGTGACGCTGATCCTGTCTTTCTTCGGGATCACCGTGTCACTGCCATTCGGCATTCTGCTGGCGCTTGGCCGCCGGTCCAGCATGCCGGTGATTAAGACGCTATGCGTGACCTTCATCGAAGTCATTCGCGGTATTCCGCTGATTACGGTTCTGTTCTTCGCCTCGATCATGCTGCCGCTGTTTCTGCCGGATGGCTGGACCTTCGACAAGTTCCTGCGTGCGCTCGTCGGTGTCTCGCTGTTTGCCTCTGCCTATATGGCGGAAGTCATTCGCGGCGGTCTTCAGGCCATTCCGAAGGGACAGTATGAAGGTGCGGATTCGCTCGGCCTGAATTACTGGCAGAAAACACGCCTGATCGTGCTTCCGCAGGCGCTGAAGCTCGTCATTCCCGGTATCGTGAACACCTTCATCGGCCTTTTCAAGGATACGTCGCTTGTGTCGATCATCGGTATGTTCGACCTTCTGGGTATCGTAAACCTCAACCAGTCGGATGCGAATTGGGCGACACCGGTGACGCCAGTCACGGGTTATGTTTTCGCCGGGTTCATATTCTGGATATTCTGCTTCGGCATGTCGCGCTATTCATTGTTCATGGAGCGCCATCTCGATACCGGACATAAGAAATAAGGGGAAATCTCATGGCAGAAGCCCAAGCAAAAAAGCTGGAAGTCTCGAAGACGGACGTCGCAATCGAAATCACCGGCATGAACAAGTGGTACGGCGATTTTCACGTGCTGCGTGACATCAACCTCAAGGTCATGAAGGGCGAGCGCATCGTCATCGCCGGTCCTTCCGGTTCCGGCAAGTCCACCATGATCCGCTGCATCAACCGTCTGGAGGAACACCAGTCGGGCAGCATTCAGGTGGATGGCATCGAGCTGACCAACGACCTGAAGAAGATCGATGAAGTGCGCCGCGAAGTGGGTATGGTTTTCCAGCACTTCAACCTCTTCCCGCACCTGACGATCCTTGAGAACTGCACACTGGCGCCGATCTGGGTTCGCAAGATGCCCAAGAAGGATGCCGAAGAAATCGCGATGCACTACCTCAAGCGCGTCAAGATTCCAGAGCAGGCGCATAAGTATCCGGGCCAGCTTTCCGGCGGTCAGCAGCAGCGCGTGGCCATTGCCCGCTCGCTGTGCATGAAGCCCAAGATCATGCTGTTCGATGAGCCGACCTCGGCGCTCGACCCGGAAATGGTCAAGGAAGTTCTGGATACGATGGTAAGCCTTGCCGAAGACGGCATGACCATGCTGTGCGTGACCCACGAAATGGGCTTCGCCCGCCAGGTCGCCAACCGCGTGATCTTCATGGATCAGGGCCAGATAGTGGAGCAGAACGCCCCGCAGGAGTTCTTCGACAATCCGCAGCATGAGCGCACCAGGCTCTTCCTTAGCCAGATTCTTCATTAGGATTTGGTGATTCTTGAAACAAAAAACCCGCCGGGCGACCGGCGGGTTTTCTTTTGGTTCGATTGTGCGGGCTCTTAGCGAGACATCAGCGTCATCGCCTTCATCGAATCCAACAGCGTGCGTGTCACGCCGCCGAACAGCATTTCCCACCAACGCGAATGGCCGTAAGCGCCCATTACCAACAGGTCGATGCTGTTTTCGGCAAGATGGTTTTCAATAGCCTTGTGAGGCGCTACGCCTTCGATCTTCTCCTGCGATGTGACCGTAACGTTCACACCATGCCGGGCAAGAGTGGCGGCGATTTCCGAGCCAGCAAGTGCCGCCGTCCGGGAATCATTATCTTCCATATCCACCGAGAAGACTTCCACGCTTTCCGCTGCCTGCAGGAAGGGCAGGGCGTCGAATGTGGCGCGCGTCACCTCGCGTGAGCCGTTCCACGCGATCAGCACGCGGCGGATTGGTTTCGGCTCCGTCAGAATATGCGGAACCAGCAAAACGGGGCGACCGCTCTCGTAGAGGAAGTTATCAAGATCCGCGCGGCTGTCCGAAAGTGCCGAGGATTCATGCTGTCGCGCCACGATCAGATCGGCGCAGCGGGCGCTCTGGATCGAGGATTTGGAGGAGTAACCGACAGAGGAGGTGAAGCTGCGCCATTCGCTGGAAATGCCGTTTGCCGACATGCTATCGGCGAAAATCTTTCCGGCTTCGGTCGTTTCCTTGTGCGCCACATCCTGCACGGCCTGAACCGTGGCCGGGTCCGGCATCTCCATGGGTGCCACAAGCGGCACGGCGGCCAGTGTCTCCATGTGGAGACCGACGACATGAGAGGAGAACTGGTTGGCAAGCGCGACCACGAATTTATCCAGCCTGCGTGTGTTTTCAGCTGTGTCGATAACCGCGAGAATTGTTCTGTAGCCCATGGTCATTCTCCTTATGACGCATCATTGATACGGGCAGCATGGGGTTGCCTGCCACCCATTGCCTTGATCCTTATCAAGACAGGCATCTGCATCTGCTAAAACGTATTGCGCGCAAAGGAGTTCACGCAATCTTTGAAGAAGCCTTCTCCCGTGCGATATTTTCGATCATGGCAGTCACGTCCTTTGCCGCCGCGTTCAGCAATTCGCCATCGCGCGCCCGCACCACGATCTCGGTGGAAAAGCGCTGTCCGTCATATTTGGGGTAGGAGCCAATGCTCGTCTGCGGATGCGCTTTCTGGATCTCGCTGAGCGGCGTTCCGATGTCTCCCTCACCATAGGGCGAACGGACGGACTGGGACATCATTTTGGTGCCGGTGCGCAGGGTCGGGACAACATTATCCAGCATCGCCTGAAACACCTGCGGCACGCCTGCCATTACATAGACGTTCTCCACGATGAAGCCCGGCGCGACCGACACCGGATTGACGATGTGTTTCGCACCGCGGGGCATGCGTGCCATGCGCTTGCGGGCCTCGGTGAACTCCATTTCACGCGTGCGATACATGTCGCCCAGAATGCGCAGGGCATCCGCATCATGCTCGCAGGGCAAGCCGAAGGCGACAGAGACGGCATCCGCCGTGATATCGTCATGGGTAGGCCCAATACCACCGGAGGTGAAGACATAGTCGTAACGCGCGCGAAGAGCGTTCAAAGCCTCCACGATTGCCGGTTCGTCATCCGCAACGATCCGAACCTCCTTCAGGTCGATGCCCGACATGGTCATCACATCGGCCAGATGCCCGATGTTCTTATCCTTGGTGCGGCCAGACAAAAGCTCATCGCCGATGGCAAGCATGGCGGCGGTAACGGGAGCGGAGGAAAAGGAGGGCGTGGACATGGGCAAAACTCACTGTCGATTTGCCCCGACGTTAGAGCGTTTCAATATGAAAGGGAAGCGCTCTACCCGGCATCGTTCGCTAATCGAGAACGGAGCGTGCTGGGCCTATATGCTCGCATTTCCGCAACTCCTTTGTTAGGTTTTCGTTACATGGTGGGTGCATAGTCCCGCCCGCAACCTGCAACTCGAAAACAAACCATGAGGAAAAATCTAAAATGGCAAAAGTTCTGGTGCTCTATTACTCGTCTTACGGTCATGTAGAAACAATGGCTTACGCCGTTGCGGAAGGCGCCAAATCCGCAGGCGCGGATGTGGTGGTGAAGAGAGTTCCCGAACTCGTGCCGGAAGAGGTGGCGAAATCCTCGCACTTCAAGGTGGATCAGCCCGCGCCGATTGCGACCATTGACGAGCTTTCCGAATATGACGCGATCATCGTCGGTGCAGGCACGCGCTTCGGCACGATGGCATCGCAGATGCGCAATTTCTGGGATCAGACCGGCGGGCACTGGTTCAATGGCAAGCTGGTCGGCAAGGTGGGCTCTGCCTTCACCTCTACGGCCACGCAGCACGGCGGCCAGGAATCGACCATCCTAAGCTTCATCCCGACTTTCCTTCACCACGGCATGGTCGTTGCTGGCCTGCCTTACGCGTTTCAGGGTCAGATGGGTGTGGATGAAATCAAGGGCGGCTCGCCTTATGGCGCATCCACGATCACCGATGGCGATGGCTCGCGCCAGCCTTCTGCGGTCGAGCTTGAGGGTGCGAAATATCAGGGCGCTCATGTTGCCAAGCTCGCAGCAAAGCTGTCTGCTTAAAGTTGAGTGTTGCCAGAAACGCAAATGCGGCCCGAATAGGCCGCATTTTTGCATCCGCCAATCGAGAGCGGCGTTAATGTCAATTGATGCAGTAGCGCCTCAAACCGGCGGGTTGACCATCATAAGGCAGGTCACAACCACGAAGCCCAGAAGCGAAATTTCCAGCAAGCTGTTCAGGCCATCACGCATGTCTTTACCCTCCAAGTTTCCGTGCATTAGAAACGTGGATAGCCTAACGTGGTTCCGCGACATGCATATGAATCTTAATGCAAGGTAAAGCCGACGTTCGAGGCCTCCGGGCGAGCTCATCCGGTGATGACGAACGCAATCACCAGATGGCCGATGATGCCGATGCAAAGGCACGTCATCAAAAACAGGAGGAGGGGCTTTTTCATGGAGATTTCTAACTCTCTGCTCAGCATATAAGCGGTCGTCTTACACCCGCTTGCCCGCGTCGTTAAGCCATAATGTCCGCTGCGTCATTATGCCTTGAAATCGAGGCCCGCTTCCAGTGCCGCAGCGACAAAGGCTTTGCGCGCATCTTCCGGCTTCTTTTTGCCCGAACCGACAGCGGCACAGACCAGCAAAGCCTGGTCAAGCGCATCGCCATCTTCCACCGGCCAGTCTTCGATCATCGCCCAGGAGGCGGCCTGAGTCGTGTCGATGCTCGTGTAATTGCCGGGCTCCTCAAAGGCGACGAGTACCGGCTTGCTCCATTTCGTATGCATCAGGTCTTCCAACTGCTCAATTCGTTGAGCAGCCTCTAAACCGATTGGCTTCAGCATTCAACGACTGGATTTTCGATCAGTCGTCCCGACCGAAAAACATCCAGTCACGGATGATCCGGCGGTCGATGATCTTCACCGAACGATCCGGCTGGATCTGGTAAGTCTCGATCACCCGGTCGCCGTTCCATGTGCGGAAATTATGCGTGTAAGTGCTGCCGATCGGCGACTTGGTCAACTTCGTGCGCGGCTGCCCGTTATAGGTGATGCTCCCCGGAATGGGCTCGAGGCTGCGTGACGAAATTTCATTTCCGGTGGTGCAGCCCGCAAGCGCCAGCGCCAGAATGGAAGCGGTAACGGGTAGGGTGGCTTTCATGATACTCTCCAATAACCTCGGCATATCGCGCCGGGCAAGAGTTATTTTGAGTATTAACTGAAAGCGGAAGCGCAGGTTCCTGACAAGTAGAACCGTCCACAAAATTACACGTGTTAAATGAGAGACGTCGCAAATCTACCCATCGAAATGGGTCGATCAAGGCGCGTAACGCTGCATCCATGTGGTTGATTTATTTGGAGGCCTCGCCCGGAATTGAACCGGGGTACAAGGATTTGCAGTCCTCTGCGTCACCACTCCGCCACGAGGCCTCACACGCTCTTGAAACTAAGCGATGGCGGGCATTTAGAACGAATCCATTTTGGGCGCAATAGGCAGGGATCGAAAAATCCGTGATTAAATGTGCGTTGACGAAAACGTTCTTTGAAAAAGCCTCACCGGCCATCAGAGGCACGGTGAGGCTTTCAGGCGTTAAATTCGTCCAAGCAGGACGAGGACGAGTACGATCACGAGAACGAGGCCCAGGCCGCCCGATGGGCCGTAGCCGTAATTGTGGTAGCCCCAGCTCGGAAGGGCGCCAATAAGAAACAAAATCAGGAGAATTACGAGGATTGTGCCGAGCATGTTTGCCTCCAGCCGTTGATGATGATTTCTGTTTTGCTTCAATGATTAGGCGGGTAAAAAGGTTCCCGTTTCTGTAGAATATGAGGTACAGCAGAACCCCAGCGGGGCGGGCGCGCAACGCGGCCTCTTTTTCTTGGGCCAAGACGACGCTTGTGCTTGAAAGCGGGGACAGAGCCAATTAAGACGATTGGTAAAAAGCGGGCATATCCTGTTTCCGCTTGGGCTTTTAGTTGAAGGCGAAGACGACATGATGGATTTCGAAAACGCACGCGCGAAAATGGTGGATGGCCAGTTGCGCACGACCGATGTGACATCGCATTCGGTGCTCAAGGCATTTATCGCCGTGCCGCGTGAAGCTTTCGTTCCAGAAGGCGTCAAGCAGGTGGCCTATGTGGATGAAGATCTGCAGATCTGTCCCGCCAAGGATGGCCGCCCGGCGCGTTACCTTTTGAAGGCTTCTCCGATTGCCAAGATGCTGCAGCTGGTCGCCATCACCAAGGACGATCTCGTTCTCGAAGTGGGTGGCGCAACCGGTTACGTTTCGGCGGTCCTGTCACATCTCGCCGGTTCCGTCGTTTCACTCGAAAGCGATGAGGAGCTTTCCGCAAAGGCAAGCGAAACGCTTGCATCGCTTGGCTACGACAATATCGTGACCGTGGTGGGCGAACTCGACAAGGGCCATGCCGCACAGGCGCCTTACGACGTTATCTTCGTCAATGGCGCGGTTGAGGAAGTGCCTGCGGCTCTCCTCGACCAGCTTGTCGATGGCGGCCGCCTGATCGCCGTCGTTGGCTATGGCAACGCGGCGAAAGTTACGGTTTACCGTCGCGACGGTAAGGGCGTTTCTGCTGCCACTTCCTTCAATGCATCGCTGAAGCCGCTGCCCGGTTTTGCCAAGGCAAAAGAATTCGTTTTCTGATCAAGCGGTTATTTCGCATGATTTCAATGGCCCGGCTTCGACCGGGCCATTTGTCTTTTGGCTGAAATAAAGCTGTGTATCGCGCCAATGAGCCCGCCCTGAGGATTCATTTATCCTGACGGCTGCCCTACACTGAAGGTGATTCGGGGCATGCGTATTTTTGCTCCGTTCCGTCTTGAACGTGAAAATCGGGGAAAAAAATGGCTCAGCCGAGTGTAGCGCGTGAACCATCCATGGAAGAAATTCTGGCATCGATCCGCAGGATCATTGAAAGCAACGAACCTGCGACATCTGACGCCTTTTCCGGTCATTTGCCTCCGGTCTATGACGATGAGGACGCAATCGAAGACGCAGCTTACGCCGCCGAGGCCGCAAGCCCGCCAGCTCACGTTCCGCCTGCTGCAAATCAGGGATACGGCGCGCGCCAGCAAAATGAATTCGCGCCTTTCCCGGAAAGAAGCGAGCCTGCATCTGTAGATCGTGGCGCAGAAAAGAGCATGTCGCTTGCCGATGTCGCCGCCCGCGTTCGCGCAGCCGCAGACCGGAATGCATCGCTCGGCCCTCAGGGCTTTGCCGCACAGCGCCATGTCGAATCTGCCCCGGCACCCGCGCCAGTATCGTCTTTCCAGCCGGAGCGAGCCGCTCCGGTACAGCGTCCGACGGATGTTCGTCCTCTGATGACGGCAACCGCGCCACAGCCGCGCGAAATGCCGACCTTCAATCCTCCGGCTCAAGCCATCCAGCCCACCGCACCAGTGCCTGCCCCTCAGCCTATTCCCGTTTGGGAAAATCTGGAACTGCGTGGTTCTGTTGAGGAGGAGAGCCCCGCGCCTCGCACTGAAGACCTGAAGATCGAGCCGGTGCAGAGCGCGCCAGCACCTGTTGCCGTGGCTGAAAAGATCGAGCAGGAAAGCGCCCTGTCGCTGAACCTGATCTCCGCCGCAGCCGGTGCCCAGATCGCCCGATCCTTCGGAGAACTTGCAGACGTATTCGACGGCGTGAAGCGCCCCACCATCGAAGAAATGGCGCAGGACATGTTGCGCCCCATGCTTCAGGACTGGCTGGAAGACAATCTGCCGACACTGGTTGAGCGTCTGGTACGCGAAGAAATCGAGCGCGTCGCGCGCGGTCCCCGTCGCTGAGTAAACGGCGCTACATAAAAGCCGCCGCGGAGATGATCTCCCCGGCGGCTTTTGCTTTTCAGGTTGTTTGGGACTGGTGCTTTCACTCGCGGTCAACCCAATCCGCGACCGTCGTTTTCGGCCTGATCCCCCTGCTGTCCAGTTTGAGTTTTTAAGCATTCATGCAAAGCCTGAGACTTGAGAGGAAACGGCGAGTTCACTTTCGACCATTATCCTCGGCCTTGTTCGACTGCTGTCCGGTTTAAATGTGAGGATGCGAGGCAAGGCTTTGAATGCATTGCAGTTCCATCCTTAAGATCCGGTTGGAACACGCTTTGACCGCGTTCGCTGCAGGGTGGCGACGGGTGCAACCCCACCTCCGTCATACCGGGCTTGACCCGGTATCCAGCCAGACCAAGTCCTTGGTCTGAACGACTCTTTCGACGCGCAGACGCACGTCTGCTGGACCCCGCATCAAGTGCGGGGTGACGGGTGCGGGAGTTGTTCTCGCCTTAAACTACCCTCTCAGTTTAAACCGGACAGCAGTCGTCAAGCCCGAGGATGATGTCGAGGGAGTGAAGCCGTTGAGCTACCCCGACTTGAACGTTGCAGGAACGCTAGTCAATTTAACCGGGCAGCTGTTGCTCGGAGTATAATGATAAACATCGTGTACACGTTTGACTGAACGCGATACCTCCACCAGGGCTGTAGTAAGAGCATGTTGCAGAACGGCTTTCGGCTCTTCACGCTCGACCCTTAAACGAAAAACGCCCTCACATTTCTGCAAGGGCGTAATCCTAGTAACTCACGTTCAAGTCAAATCAGCTGAATCGTCCCGCGGCGTGGGCGAGCATGGTGTAGACCTTGCCTGTGTCCGAGGTGAGGTAGGACTGGGTTACCGTGCGGTCGCGGTCGGTGCGGGCAACGTCGGCCAGGAGCTTTTCGAAGTCCGCGATGTAGCGATCGACGGCGGTGCGGAATTCGGACTCGCGCTCGTATTTGCGCTTGATCTCATCGAATGTCTGCTGGCCCTTCAGCGTGTAGAGGCGGCGAGTGAAGACGTCGCGCTCGCCGCGCTGGTAGCGGCGCCACAGTTCCACGGAGGCATCGTGATCGATGGCGCGGGCGATATCGACAGAGAGCGAGTTCAGCGACTCGACCATGTGGCGCGGGTTGCGGGTGTCGCCAGCGCGGGTCTGCGGTTCGGCTGCCTGACGCGGAGCGGGGGCTGCCTGTGCAGGTGCTTCAGATGCACCGCGCAGCAGATCGCTGATCCAGCCACCGCCTTCTTCCCGGCGCTGGACAGGCGCGGACAAACCGGCCTGCGGCGGAACAGCACGGTTCTCAAACGACGGGTTGTTGCGAATGACCGGAGCTGTTGGTTGCTGCGAGGCAGCAGGCCGTGGAGCCGCGACGGAGGGCGGCGCGGATGCAGCCACGGCGGGCGGAACAGCGGCTGTCACCGGCTGTGCTCTCGTCTCGACACGCGGCTGCTGCGGGGCAACCGGAGGCTTGGTGGCCGCGATGGCGCGTGCTGCCGGTTCGGAAATTTCCAGCTGCTGCGTGGAGCGACCGACCAGCTGCGAGATGTCCTGCAAGGCCTTGATCTGTTCGGAAACGGCGCGGCGCATGGCTGCGGCACTTTCCTTGGCTTCTTCAGGCAGGTCGAAGGCGCCACGCTTCAGTTCGGCGCGGGTTGAATCCAGTTCCTTGCGGATATCGTGGCTGGAGCGGCGGATTTCGTCCGTGGCACCGGCAAAGCGGGCAACGGCCTCTTCCACGGCATCGCGAAGTGTCTCACGCATCACGGCTGCTGCCGCGTTCGACTTATCCGTCGCGGAGCCGATGAGGTTATCGACATCCGAGAGCGAGGAGGCGACGCCGCCGCGCAGGCGATTGACCAGCTCGTCGGAGTATTTCTGCGCATCCGCCATGGTGCCTTCAATGGCGCGTGTCGCATCCTGACCAGCGGAAAGCAGCGAGCCACGCATATTCTGGGCGGCAGACTTGGCGCGCTGCTCGGTTTCATCCAGCGAGCGACCGATATCTTCGAAGGAAGAGTTGAGGTTCTGGCGCAGATTGCCGGCGACCGCTGCGGAACGCTGTTCCGCTTCGCCAAGCGTCTGCTCCACGACGCTCATCACGCCGCGCATCGAACCTTCGATTTCTTCCGAACGCTTCAGCAGACCGACGGAGAGGGTACGGAGCGCTTCCTGGCGTTCTTCCAAAGTGCCGACCAGCGTGTTCTGGGCGGCGCTCAGAAGCTCGGATGCCTGAGACAGGACCGTGGAATGCTCGTCGAAGCGGCTGACGATACCAGCGACCTGAGACAGCGTCTGGCCGGAAATATTCGCAAGACGGTCGATCTTGTTTTCCAGCAGGCGGCTGGAGCTGGAAACCATGTCGGAAGCGCGCGACGCGGATTCGGAGAAGGTGGTAGCAGCCGTATTGAGGGATGCGTCCGCCTGCTTGAATTCCTGCGTGGCACGGGCAACGGCAACGTTGAGGTTGTCCGTGGCGCCGGTAACGACGTCAGCAATGTTGGCATGCGTCTGCGAGAGCATGTCGGTGCTCTGGCGTGTTGCGGCAACCAGCTTGTTGGCGGCATCGCTGCCTGCTCTGGCGTAATCGCCAATGGCCTGCTCCACCATTTCCACCATGCCGCTGTTGCTTTCGGCCAGCAGGCTTGCGCTCTGCTGCGCGGCGGTGACGATCTTTTCCGCAGCATTCTGGCCGATCGTCGCATATTCGTTGACGATTGGCTTGGCCTTCTCTTCGATGAGGCGGGACAGTTCCGCAGAGCGGCTTGCGAGCATCGAGTTGAGTTCGCGGGTGCGGGTGTCGAGGGTGGAGCGGATGGATTCGCCGCGTGCATCGAGCGCGCTTTCGACGCCCGTCAGCGTTTCCGAAATCACGCCGACCTGCGAGCGAACGACGGCTTCCGCCTCCGCCACCTTGTTGACGATGGCGTTTCCTGCTTCCGAGAAGGTCTGCGCCACGGCGGCAGCCTGGCCGGAGAGACGGTTCTGCGCATCGGAAATGCGACCAACGATCTCGTCCGAACGCTGCTCGATGGAGCGGGTGAACTCTTCGTTGCGGGATTTGACCTGCTCGGCAAAATCGGAACCGGTCTTGGCCAGAAGCTCGGTAGAGCGAAGCGCTTCGCTGTCCATGCTCTGTGTGGCGTTGACCACGGCATCGCGCAGGCTGAGAGCGAGGCCGGTGGCCTTGCCTTCGATCGTGCGGTTGACGTTTTCAAGGCCGATATTGAGGGCGCGGTCCATGGTGCCGAGACGCTCATCGATGCGCGCCGTGCCGCTGTCGAACACGCCTGCGATCTTCTGGGTCGCGTCATCGCTGGAGCGAACGAAATCGGCTGTCCGGCCATCCAGCGTATCGGCGATCTTGCGCGTCGCATCATCGATGGAAGCGTTGACATTGCCGAGGTCGGACTGGATGCGGCCATGCAGTGCGTCGATATTGGTTTCCAAACGTGCGCCGGTCTCGTCGAGACGCGTGGATACGGCGCTGACCGAAAGCTCGACGCGGGAGGAGAGGGCGTCTGCCGCGCCGCCGATTTCGCGAGCGGCATCGCCAATCTTGTTGGCAATTTCGCCAGCGCTGCTTCGCAGACGTTCCTCGAGCGTGGAACCGCTGGTGTCGATGGCGCGCTGCAACGCTTCCTGCTGGGTTTCCAGCGACATTTCCAGCATGCTGGCGCTGGACGCGATTGTCGTGCCGATGGACATTGCCTGTTCGGAAAGAAGATCGCCCAGACGCTCCTGCGCGGAGCCGAGAGTTTCCGAGAAAGCGCCGTGATGCTGATCCAGCGTGTTGCGCAGCGTCTCATGCGAGGAGACCAGATTGGTTTCGATGCGCGAAACGCCGCTTTCCATCGTTTCCGAGAAGCGACCTGCGCCACCTTCGATTGCTGTTTCGATGCGGTTGGCGGCCGTCGTTACCGTCTGCTCGATAAGGTCGCCGTTGCGCTCTACCGTGCGGGTGATGGCATCTGCCTGTACACCAAGCATCGTATCGAGACGCAGGTGGCCGACGGAAAGAGCTTCCTGAATGGTGTTTGCGGTGGAGGCCAGACGTTCTTCGGCACCGGCAACCGTCTGCGCGATGGTGGACGTGCGGCCATCCAGTGTTTCGACAAGACGCTCTTCCGCCGAGGAAATTGCCATGTCGATGGCCATGGTGCGGCTGTCGAGCGTATCGGCCAGGCGTTCTTCGACGCCCGAAACTGCGCCGGTGAGGGCGGTCGTGCGGCTGTCCAGCGTTTCCGCCAGACGCTCTTCGGCACTGGAGAAAGCAATGTTGATCGCCATGGTGCGGCTGTCCAACGCATCGGCAATGCGTTCTTCTACGCCGTTGACGGCATCGGTCAGCGCGTGCGCGCGGCTGTCGATGGTGTCTGCAATGCGGCTTTCGACGCCGGAAATGGCAGTGCTGAGCGCAGCGGTGCGGGCATCGAGGGTTTCTGCGATCCGCTCTTCTACGCCGGATACCACGCTGCTGAGAGCGCTGGTGCGGCTATCGAGCGTTTCGGCCAAGCGGTTCTCTACACCGGACACCGCATTGGTGATGGCGGAGGCACGGGTATCGAGCGTCTCGGCGATCCGCTCTTCAGCGGTGGACAGCGCCATATCAATGGCCATTGCGCGGCTGTCGAGTGTGTCCGCAATACGTTCTTCCACGCCGGAAACGGCGCTGGTAAGAGCAGACGTGCGGCTTTCCAGCGTCTCGGACAGACGCTCTTCAGCAGACGAAAACGCCATATCGATGGCCATGGTGCGGCTATCGAGCGTGTCGGCGATCCGTTCTTCCACGCCGGATACGACGTTCGACAGAGCAGCCGTGCGGCTCTCCAGCGTCTCGGCGATGCGGTCTTCGACGCCTGAAACAACCGTGCCCAGCGCAGCGGTGCGGGTATCCAGGGTTTCGGCAATACGCTCTTCCGCGCCGGAGAAGGCCATATCGATGGCCATGGTGCGGCTATCGAGCGTGTCTGCGATGCGTTCTTCAACGCCGGAAACGACACTGTTGAGTGCGGCGGTGCGGCTATCCAGCGTTTCTGCAATACGTTCTTCCGCACCGGAGAACGCCATATCGATGGCCATAGTGCGACTGTCGAGTGTGTCCGCGATGCGTTCTTCGACGCCGGAAACGACGCTGTTGAGTGCGGCTGTGCGGCTGTCCAACGTTTCTGCAATGCGCTCTTCTGCGCCGGAGAATGCCATGTCGATGGCCATGGTGCGGCTGTCGAGAGTATCTGCGATGCGTTCTTCGATACCTGAAACGGCGCCGGTCAACGCGCTTGTGCGGCTGTCCAGCGTTTCGGAAAGGCGCTCTTCGGCTGTCGAGAATGCCATGTCGATAGCCATGGTGCGGCTGTCGAGCGTATCCGCGATGCGCTCTTCGACACCGGAGACGACGCCTGCGAGAGCCGCAGTGCGGCTTTCCAGCGTATCGGCAATCCGGTCTTCAACGCCGGACACGACATTGCTGAGAGCAGCGGTACGGCTGTCCAGCGTGTCTGCAATCCGGTCTTCCACACCAGCAACGGCACCGGTAATCGCGGCTGCGCGGGTTTCGAGTGTTTCGGCCAGACGACGTTCTACATCGGCAACGACGCTGTTGATCGCTGCGGCGCGCTCGTCCAGCAGTTCCGCCAGACGCTCAGCCGTGCCGGAAACGGAGCCTGCAATGGCCTCGGAGCGGCTTGCAAGTGCTGTATCGAAACGTTCCTGGCTGTCGGAAAGCGCGCCGAACAGGGCAGCGCTACGTTCAGTCATAACAGCATCGATCTTCTCATGCGTATTGCTGATAGCGCTGGTGATTTCGTTCGTGCGGGCACCCAGCGCGTCGGTCAGTTCGCGTGTGCGTGTTTCGAGCGAGCTTTCCAGCATTTCCTGACCGGTACCGAGTGCCGTCGCAAGCGCGAAGGACTGGTCGGTGAGGGCGGTGCTGAGGCGGTCGATGTTGGAATTCAGAATGCCGTTCAGGGAATCCGTGCCGCCTGCAACGGTCTCGTTGATGCGGGCAAGGCTTTCCATGAGCTTGCTGTCGAGCGAACCGGCGCGCTGATCGAAGGCGCTGGCAAATTCCGCCACTCGCTCATCGAACGCCGTGTTGACGACGCCGACGGTTGCCTGGAGCTTCTCTTCGAACAGGCCGGAGCGCAGATCGAGATCCATGATCGCGTCATCTGCCGTGCTCTGCAGGCTCTGGCGGAAGGAAAGACCTTTTTCTTCCAGCGTGGCGGACAGCTGGTCGAGAACCGTATCCAGCGAGCCGCCGATGACTTCCTGACCGCGGTCGATATTCTGCGAAAGCTCAAGGGTACGCTTGGACAGCGTGTCGTTGAGAAGACGCGTGCGCTCGTCCATCGACTTATTGAGGTTTTCAGCGCCGCTGCTCAGCGTATCGGCGTGAACTGCGAACTGTTCAAGAAGCAGACGACCGCGCTCGCCGAATGTGTTGCTCAGATCATGCAGGCGAATATCGAATTCGTTATTAAGCGCAGCACCTGAACTATTGAGGGCGCTCAAGAGATTTTCGGTCTTGGCCGCAATCAGCGTGCCCATGGCTTCGGTCGAAGCACGGGACTTTTCGAGCAGAGCGGCAGAGCGCGTGTCGATCATCGAAGCGAAAGCTTCGCCGCTGGTCGCCAGACGCATGGAGATTTCTTCGCCGACGATGGAAAGCTCTTCCTTGAGCTGCTCCTGCGCGCCGAAGATGGAAGAACGAATGCGCTCCGCATGGCTGACGATCGCATCGCGCTCCGCACTCAGTTCCTGCACGAGGCTGCGGACGCGAAGTTCGTTGTCCGCATAGCTGCGCTCCAGCGCATTCACTTCGGAATGCACGAGCGTTTCCAGCTCGGTGGCACGCGCAATGGTGCGCTCGATGCCGTCATTCATTGCAGACACTTCGCGACGAACCGCCTGTCCAACGGACATGATGCGTTCGGAAGCAATCGTTTCCGGCTCTGCAAGACGCAGCGCGACTTCGGCCATGGAGCGGGCAGCGTTGCGCAGGTCCTTGGCGCGCGCCATCATGATTGCGAAGGCAAAGAAGAGCATGATCGGGACGATGACGCCGATCATGATGGCCATCAGGCCGGGAATGGCGAAGAGTTCTGCCAGCGAACCGACGTTCCAGATCTGGCTACCATAGATAACGTGTGCGAGGCCCGCACCGGCAACGGCCCAGAGAACCGAAACGATGGAGGCATTGCGAAGCGCGCCCGTCATCGAGCCAGCTTCCAGCGAACGCAAGATCATGGCCGGGCTGCGCTTGTTGCCGTCATTGGCGGCTTCCAGCGCTGCGGCTCTGGATTGCTGATCGGCCGTGGCACGGGGGGGCTGCTGCGCCGCAGGCTGAGATTGAGGCTGTGGCTGCTGTTCGCTCTGACGCGGTCTGTTCTTTTCTGGCACTCTTGCCTCCGAGGGCTTGGGAGTGGACCTTTTGCGAGGCTCCGGCTGATTTTCGTACGCGCCGAGCTGCAAGGCATCTTCAAGTGCCTGAAACGCAGTCTCGTCGATCGAGTCGCTAATCTTGTTGTTCGCCATGCGGTTACGCCTCGTTACATATACGCCCGGCCTCATGCCGTTCATCCGCCCGCCGCCTGCAACCGGATATCCGCCACCATGCCTACAAGGCACGATACCTTTCGGTATATAGTGCCCCGTTTCTTACTAAATCCTGAGAGCGGTCGCCCAGCTTTCAGGCAAAAATACATCTGCTTGCCGAAATCGCAAAACCGTACTTCAGTCTATGCGACACGGAAGTACCGTAGTGACACATCTGAGACTTTTAAACAATTAACGCCACTTTCGGCAGTGCTCCAAGTGGCGGTTTGTTAACAGTTTTTAAACCCCGGTTGCGGGCGGAAACCCTTGTTTCCTAGAAGTTTAACATAAATTAACCATAGCGAAAGATTTTCGCGTTTTCCCCGCCGCATTTTCAGCCGAATGCAGCAATAGCCTGCGTAGAAGTGAAACACATATGACACAAAACAAAACGTAGAGGATAACCATGATGGCCGCGCTCAGTATTGCGTTTGAAGCGCCAGACAACCACGGCAGCGCCGCACCAGCAGGCCGCAAGCCGATAGACTTTACACATCTTGCGCGCCAGACCATGGGTGACAAGGAGCTGGAGATCGAAGTTCTACAGCTTTTCTCGCGCAATGCACGCACGCTGCTGCATGAACTTTCCGCCGCCGACGACGCTGGAATGAAGGCCATTTCCCACCGCCTGAAAGGCTCCGCGGACGCCGTCGGCGCCTTCAATGTTTCGGCTGCCGCAGAAGCGGTCGAAAACGGAAGCCGCGACAGCGCAGCTCTGGCCAAGGTGGCTGCCTCCATTGTGGAAGCCGAGAATTTCATTCTGAAGCTCTGCCGTTAAGCCAATTCTTTCGCTTCCGAGAGGCGAATTGACTGTATTCCTGTCAGGCCGGTTTTGATTGCACCCGCAGTGAAGGGTTGCCAATCGGAACCGGCCTTTCTATTTGTTTAGAAAAATTCTCAAACACGTTCCTGGATCTTCCGAAATGACCAAACTGACCATCGTTGCTTTCGACGGCACGCAACACGAACTCGACGTGAGCAACGGCTCCACCGTAATGGAGAATGCCGTGCGCAATTCCATTCCCGGCATCGATGCCGAATGCGGCGGCGCCTGTGCCTGTGCCACCTGTCATGTCTATGTCGATGACCAGTGGACAGAACGCGTCGGCCCGCCCGAACCGATGGAAGAGGACATGCTGGATTTCGCCTTCGATGTGCGCCCCACATCGCGTCTTTCCTGTCAGATCAAAATGACGGATGCGCTCGACGGTCTCGTCGTGCATGTGCCGGAACGCCAAGGCTGAGTTAAAGCTGACTGCAGAAAAAGATTGAGCGGCAGTGGGTAATTATCCACCTGCCGCTCCAGTTGGGCACGTCACCAGCAGGCGGGGGAGGAAGGCACCTGCGGCTTGAGACGCACCGGGAGAACCCGTGCGAGAAAACTCAAACTCATCGACTAACTGGTGATCACTATTCACGGTAACTAATACGTGAGTCTCTCGCCGGAGGCCACGACAAGAAGTCAACGATCATTATCCGGCAAAGGCGCAAGCCTCGCGCAAGCTCTGGATGTTTAGGGCAGGGTGATTGCGCTCTTAGTCTGCGGACTTGCGTTGTTGAATGCGATTTTTCAGCAGCCGCGTCATTCTGGCGTCGAAGTTTTTGGATTCCACCACGTCGAACCGCATCTGGTCTTTGTCATGTGCATCCATCACGTCCTGCGTGACCTCCGCCACCATTTTCTGCATTTTCTCGCAGTTTGCCTGCGGACGTAAGGCGCGAAGGCGCCTGTCCAGTGTGCGGGCGTAGGTGCGGGCAATTTCGGCGTGGCGTTCTTCGTGCCGCTTGATGTCTGCCGACAACGTGTCCCAGATCAGGGCGAGATCGGCATTGGTGCGCCGACGGTTGGACCAGCGCGGAAGCAGGATTTTGGTGTTCAGCGTTACTTTCACCGTGCCGACACCACACTTGCCGCCCTGTTCCACATAGGTAAGTTCACCGCCGAATTTGATTTCGGTTGCGCCCGGATGCCGCGATCCGGTGGATTTGGTGATAGGGCCGTGCTGGGAAAGCTCCCGGTCCAGATCTTCCGCCGTCTTGCCGCCAATGGTGAAGTAGGCGAAGGTCTTGTTACTGATCGCTTCCGCCGCCGCGAAATGCGGTGCGGAAAGCAATAAAACACCAGCGATGAACGCTCTACGCAAAGGGGATAGCTGGCTCATTTCCCGGCCTTCCGGTTGAACTTGCCGGATGATTGCGGCATAGAGCGCGAAAGCTCCGCACTGTTGCGGAAACCGTTTTTCGGTCTTGATTTCGTTGCTGATAATGCATTCGGAGTGGGAACGATAATAATGGCAAGGCACTCCGTAATTTCGGAAAGGCGTGTGTTACTTGATAACAGCCAGTACCAATGTGTGGCAAGCGGCCCATGGGCGCTCCCTGAAACTTGATGGGGATGGCCTTATTATGGCCATCGTAAATGCGACGCCGGATTCCTTTTCCGATGGCGGCAGGTTTCTGGGCGTAGATCAGGCCGTTGTCCATGCGCTGAACTGTGTTCGCGATGGCGCTCACATCATCGATATCGGTGGCGAATCGACAAGACCGGGTGCCGCCAGCGTAACGGATGCCGAAGAGCAGGATCGTGTGCTTCCTGTCATCGAACGGCTGTCGAAGGAAACCGATGCGCTGATTTCAATCGATACCTATCGGGCATCCACCGCGAAGCTGGCAATCGAGGCAGGCGCGCACATCGTCAATGATGTCTTCGGTCTTCAGAAAGATTACGATATGGCGGGCACCGTGGCCCGCAGTGGTGCGGGCATCTGCATCATGCACACGGGTCGCGAGCGGGAGAAACTGGCGGATGTGATTGCCGACCAATATGCTTTTCTGAACCGCTCTCTGGAGATTGCAGGTTCCGAAGGTATCGCCAGAGACTGCATCGTGCTCGATCCCGGTTTTGGCTTTGCCAAGGATGTGGATGAAAATGTCGCGCTGATGTCGCGTTTCGATGAGCTTGGGGGCTTCGGCCTGCCTATTCTGGCTGGCACATCGCGCAAGCGGTTCATCGGTTCGCTGACGGGGCACGAGGCGGTGGAAGACCGCGATGTGGGCACAGCGGCGACAACAGCAATATTGCGGCTTGCGGGCGCGGTTGTTTTTCGTGTTCATAATGTTGCGATGACGAGAGATGCACTGGCCATTGCAGACGCCGTTCTGAAACAGAAAAAACAAGGGGAGGAACGTTCATGAGCCGCTACACTATCCTTTTGAAGAACTGCTCCTTCTTCGCCCGCCACGGGCTGCTGGAACAGGAGGAGGCACTCGGCCAGCGTTTCTTCGTCGATGCAGAAATGGAAGTCGAAGCCGGGGATGCGCTGGAGACAGACCAGATCGGCAACACTGTCGATTACGGCGTGGCCTTCGCCGTCATCGAAAAGATTGTGGTCGGGCAGCGGCGTTATCTGATCGAGGCGCTGGCGAACGATATCGCGACCGCTCTGCGCAAGCGTTACCCGCAAATCACATGGGTAAAGATCACCGTTCGCAAACCATCGGCGCCGGTTCCCGGCATTCTCGATTACGCACAGGTGAGTGTCGAACAGCATGGCTGATGAGATGATAGCGGCGACGCTGGGCCTCGGCGGCAACATCGGCGATCCACCGGCGGCTATGGCGCAGGCGTTGACTGCTCTGGATGCTCACGAAGCATGCCGCCTCGTTGCGGTCTCACACCTCTATAAGACGCCGCCTTGGGGAAAGACGGATCAGGCCGACTTTTTCAACTGCTGCACCATGATCGAAACATCGCTCTCCGCAGAAGCACTGCTCGATCTCTGTCTCGATATCGAACGCGGCATGAAGCGCGTGCGCATCGAACGCTGGGGACCGCGCACCATCGATATCGATGTGCTCACCTATGGCGACCAGACTATCACCACCACCCGCGTCGAAATTCCCCACCCACGAATGACGGAACGCGCCTTCGTGCTAATGCCACTTGCCGATATCGCACCGGATTTGGTGGTGAAGGGCAGGCGGGTTGGCGAGTGGCTGGCGGATGCTGATAAGGCGGGGATTGTTCGGGTAGATGCTTGGCCAGAGTCGCTTTCGGTGCAGTTACCCCGCAGTTGATGCGGGGCTGTCCGGCTTAGGATTCCGAGCACCTACCAGCGACAAAAGAGACTTGAGGAGAAGCGGCGAATCCAATCTCGACCGTCATCCTCGGCATCGAGCCACTGCTGTCCGGTTTAAACTGAGATGGTGGTTTGGGGCGAGAACAGCTCCCCCAGCCGTCACCCCGCACTTGATGCGGGGTCCAGCAGACGCGCGTCTGCGCGTCAAAAGGGTTTTTCAGACCAAGGACTTGGTCTGACTGGATGCCGGATCAAGTCCGGTATGACGGAAGTGGGTATTGGCGTTGCCACGTTCACAGCCAGCGTTGCACTGGCGAGTCCGAATTCGTACAGAGTACAAAAAACGAAATGCAATCAAAACCCTATATCAAGTCGATAAATCTCAACCGGACGGTAGCGGGCTTGGGTCGAGCATAACGCAAGTGGGCTTTGATATCCTCATCGGTCCCAGTACGACGGAAAGAGAACGTACTAGGACAGACCGCAAAGCTGCAGCCAACCTCTAAGCTCTTCAGAATACTTAAGGCTTGATAGATCCAACCGGCAGATTATCGATGCCGCGAGCGAGTGTCAGGCCGATGACCGGGATCATCTGGTCGGCCACCTTCACGGAGATGGTGATGTTCATGGAGTTGTCGTTGGCAACGCGGGCAACCATCACGCCATTCAGCTTGGCGCGGTTGATGCCCACGACAACCTTGTCGCCGCTGACCTGGCCGGAGACGATGTCCAGACCTTTGCCATCGGAGCCGTCGAGGAACTTGCCTTCGTAGCTGCTGCCCTTTTTGGATATGACTGCGGACATGGGCTGCTTGAACACGCCGACGCGGCAGGTGCCGCCGAGCTTGATGCCGGTTTCCTTGTCGCCCAGCGATTCGCCGGTCAGATCACAGGTGAATTTCGTGCCCTTGTATTTGCCCGCGACGATCTCGCCGGGGCCGGACCATGCGCCTGCAACGGAGCCGAAAAATACGTCGTCACGCGAAGCCGCCTGCACGTCGGAAACTGCAAGCCCGCCGCTAACGGACATAACGGCGGCAAGTCCGCCCAGAAGCGAAAAGAAGCGCGAATACATGATACTTTCCCTGGCGAATAAGCCGCTTTGTGTGGGAGCAATCTATGTCGCGAATGGTTAATGGATGGTTTATTTGAGCAAAATAAGGATAATGAATTGTAACCTTTTGGGGCCTCAGGCCCCTTGAATCCAAGGCTTTTCGCTGTTCTTTCCACCCTTCAGATCGGGCGTCAGATCCGACATGAAATCGCTGATGCCCGGCCGCTTGAGCGCCCGGAAGGGTAGCGGGCGGCAGAGGTCCATCGCCGCGATTCCTATGCGTGCCGTCATCAGGCCATTGATGACACCTTCGCCCAAACGCGCTGAAAGCCGCGAGGCAAGGCCGTGTCCCAGCACCTGCTGAGCGAGGCCATCGCCCACGGCAATAGAGCCGGTCACGGCAAGATGGGCAATCACGTCCCGCAAGAGGCGGATCATGCCGAGCGTACCGGGACGGCCGCCGTAAAGCTCGGCCATGGAGCGGACGAGCCTCGTCACTTCGAACAGGACATAGGCAAGGTCCACGATCGCACGCGGGCTGACGGCTGTGACAACGGAAACCCGTTTTGAGGAGTTGAGAATGAGCGCGCGCGCCTGCCGGTCCAGCGGGCTCAAAAGCTCGCGTTCGGCAAGTTCGATCAGATGTGGCCCGTCGATGACATCGTTTTCCGTGTCCTTCAAGGCTGCTCGTCCGCGTGCTGTCTCCGCCCGGTGAGACAAAACGGCTGTCAGGCGGCTGATCACGGCGCGTGCGGCAGTCGGCTTCTTCTGTGCAGCAGCTTCTTCCGCATCCGTCTTCAGTGATTGTACGGCATTCAGCCGCATGATGCCGAACACCTCGCGCGCAACAAGCGCAAGAACTGCGCCTAAAGCGACGATAAGAGCCACCGTCGCTGTGTACCCAAGCCAGTCCGAGTGTGAGAACAGGTCACGGATCAGTTGGTCCGCCCAAAGCCCGAAGGCGAGGGACAGAAGAACGCCGAAAGCGCTCATGGCAAGCTTACCGAAGGAAAAGCGGTGCTTGCGCGGTTCAGCGACGGGAAGTGGTGCGGCGTCGATTTCTTCAGGGGCAAGAAACGGGTCTTCTGCCTCCGGCACCATGGAAACTTCCGCATCGAAGCTGCGCGGCGGACGTTTCATGGCGGATGCGCGATGATCCGTGGTCGCTTCGTTTTCCAGCGTGAATGCGGTGGGGCGGCGGGAGGAACCGTTGTTATCGTCTTTCATGCGAGCTTGTCTCCAAACAGGAACTGCATGGCGCGATCCAGCCTGATATGCGGAACCGAAAGCTTCACGCCGCCAGAGGTCTCTTCAAGCTTCGGCGGGCGAAAGCGGATGACATTGACATCCGGCAGGTCGGCGCTTGCACCCTCAGTATCGATCTGGCGAAACAGCGGTTCCGGGTCTTCCGGTAAATCGCCGGGGAAAATGGCGGTCGAGCGGTTGCCGTCGAACATTTCGCCATTGATGGTTTCGCCAGCAATCGGCGTACCGACGATCACCGGCAGTGCATGGCCATCCTGCCGTACGCTCGCTTCCTTTGTCGCGCGCACCGAAGCCAGCGCCATCACCTCGATGCCAGCTCCCGTCATTCCAATGGTCGTGATTGCGCGGTCGACCAGACGCCGTGTCAGGCTCTCAAGCCTGTCATGGCTTTCATGATGCAGATGGTCTGCCTTGGTTGCGGCGACCAGAACCTTGTCGATGCGCCGCCCGACCAGAGATGAAAGCAGGCTGTTCTTGCCGGGCCGGAAACAGGTCAGCACATCGCCCAAGGCGCGCTCTAGATCCTGCACGGCCTCCGGCCCTCGATTGACCGCCTGAAGCGCATCGATCAGCACGATCTGTCGATCCAGCCGGGCAAAATGCTCGCGAAAGAACGGCTTCACGACGATGGATTTATAAGCCTCATAGCGCCGCTCCATCATGGCGCGGAGCGAGCCTTTCGGCGCTTTCTCATCAGTCAGTCCGGGCAGCGGCGAGAAGGTGAGGGCAGGCGAGCCTTCCAGATCACCGGGCATCAGAAACCGCCCCGGCGGCAGAGTGGAAAGCGAGCGCTCGTCGGATTTGCAGGCCTTGAGATAGGCGGCAAAGCTTTCCGCCAAACGCCGCGCGGTCATCTCATCAGCGGGAGCATCGATATCGATGGAAGAGGCGATCTGCAGCCACTCACGCGCAAGTTCCGCCCGAATGCCAGTCTTCGCAAGTGCAACGGTGCTATCGCTAAAAGTCTTGTAGTCCTGCGTTAAAAGTGGCAGGTCCAGCAGCCACTCACCCGGATAATCCACGATATCGATTGACAGGCGGCCCGGCGAAAACCAGCGGCCCCAGCCGCTTGCGCTCTGGTAATCCAGCGTGATGCGAAGCTCTGAGATAGCGCGGGTGGAATCCGGCCAGATACGATCACGCACCAGCGCCTGAATATGGTCCTCATACTGGAAGCGGGGGATGGCATCGTCCGGCTGCGGCTCCAGTCGCACATTGGAAACGCGACCCGAACGAATTGCCTCGAACAGCGGCAAACGCCCACCATTCAAGAGGTTATGCACCAGCGAGGAGATGAACACGGTCTTGCCAGCGCGCGATAGCCCGGTAACGCCAAGCCTCAATGTCGGGTTTGTCAAGGCGCTCGCGCGATCCGCGAGGTTATCGATTGCGATCAGCGCGCTGTCGGTGATGGACGTTAGGGATGGCGGCAATGACGGTTTCCCACAAAAATATTCGGCTTTCGAAAAATATATAGGGAAGTCGCATGCTCAAAAAAGAAGCGAAGGCCGGAAAGTTTTGGTTGGATGCCGCTGGCGCGTTACGGGGACAGGAATTCAACGAAACGCCATTCCAGCGTTTCACCGTCGCTTCCCGCTGATGCATCCAGCATGGCAAGGCCCGCCGTGGGGAAGCCATCGGGCAGGGCAGCCTCCAATGCTTCGTGCCCGATCAGCGCTTCCACCGTGCCTTCCATCGTCGGATTGTGACCTACGAGCATGAGGGAGCCGATATCCTGCTGGCCGAGAATGAGAGCCAGATAGGTTTCCGGCTGCGCATTATACATCTCATCCACATAGGAGATTTCCACGGACTCGTTGAAAGCCCGTCTCAGCGCATCCGTCGTTTCGCGGCAGCGCGTGGCGGTGGAGCTGAGGATAAGATCTGGCTTGTAGCCCTTGTCGGCGGCGCGGTCGGCAATCAACTCCGCCTGGGAGTAACCCTTGTCGTCCAGCTTCCGGTCGAAGTCTCGCTCACCCGGATTAGCCCATGCGGCTTGCGCATGGCGCAGCAGATAAAGCCGGAAAGGTTGTGGTTGCAGCACTGGCATTTCCGGAGCATCCCATGCGGTTGTGAAGATCGGAGCTCAGCTTTACAGGACTAGACTGGGATGCCGCAAGTGCCTCTCTGTATAGGCAAGTCCAGATAATGTGATTGAAGAAATAATTCGTGTTTTGCCAATAAAGCATAAAAAATAATCGTTTAGCTGATTTTTGTGACAGATTTAAAAATGCATGAAAATCGTTCTGCAGACTTGAACGGCCACACGGCATTGGAGTATACCCGCGCCATGTGAGATGTTCTTCGAGGAGAATCGCGTTGAGTGAGAAGATCGATCTTAGCAATTATGTGCTCTCGGAAAGCGACGAGTTCATGAACACCAATCAGCGAGCCTACTTTCGGGCGAAGCTGGTCGGCTGGAAAAACGACATATTAAGAGAAGCGCGCGAGACCTTAGGTCATCTCGCAGAGGAAAGCGCCAATCATCCCGATCTCGCAGACCGGGCATCTTCTGAGACAGACAGAGCAATCGAACTTCGTGCCCGCGACCGCCAGCGCAAATTGATCTCCAAGATCGATGCAGCACTTCAGCGTATCGAAGATGGAACATACGGCTACTGCGAAGAAACCGGCGAGCCCATCGGCATCAAGCGCCTAGACGCCCGCCCCATCGCCACGCTCTCCATCGAAGCCCAGGAACGCCACGAACGCCGCGAAAAAGTCTATCGCGACGAGTGAGTGACTTCTACATTCTTATGGTTTGCAGGCCGTGTCGGAAACGACGCGGCCTGTTTTCTTTTTACATCTAAGGGCTACATGTCGCCTTTATGATCCGAGGGCGCTGACGTCTCGTGGCGGCGTGCGCTGACTGTAACCGATCTCATTCTCATTGAATTAAGAAAACCCGCCGCTTGGTGCGACGGGTCTATAAGCAGTCGAGTGAAATCCCTATCTGTTACTCGATAACCACTTCACGCTCGCGTTCAGCGCGTGCAGCACCGATGCTGCCGCCGAAGAGGGCGGCGACGGCGCCGATGATGAGGGCGCCGAAGGCGACGTAGGAGGCGGCGGAGACGGCGGTTGCCGTTGCCTGTGCGGCTTCCGTCGCGCGGGTCTTGGCCTGTTCTACGGCCTGGCGATACTGGTTTTCATAGTCCGTTACCTGCTGGCGGGCCTGATCGACCGGGATGCCTTGAGCGCGGGCCAGTGCATCGGCGGCGCGGTTGCGGGCGTCTTCGGCCTGGGCCTGATCGCCGGTCAGAACCGCACGAACGGCGCTGACGGCAGCATCGCGCAGCGCCTGCGGATCGTTGCCGCCGCTTGCTTCACGAATGCGCTGTTCGATGGTCGATACAGGGTCCGTGGCGTTGGCGATGGAAGGGGCCGCTGCCGTTGCCGCTGTCGCGATGGTGGAGCCTGCGCCGGAGAAAACGCTGGTGACGCCGGTAAACGCGCCGCCGACGAGGGCGCCGACAGATGTCGTCAGCATATAGAAGACGACGAGGGTCGTGACTGCCCATGTGGTCAAGCCATGCAGCGCGCCGGTGGAGCGGGACGCACGACCGGACATGCGGCTTGCGACATAACCGCCGATGAAGGCTGCGATAATGCCGCTTGCGATGACCCAGATGACGGACCCGGTGGAAAGCGACATTGCCGATGGCGTGTCATTTTGCGCTGGATCGATGACACCCGCGCCAATGGCGACGCCTAATAGGTTGAGAAGCAAGTGCAAGGTCAATGCAACTGCAACGCCGGCAAAAACGCCGCCCCAGGAAATGCGAGTAGTAGGTTGCGGCAATAACGCGCCGCGTACGCCAGCCGGGGCTGCTGCATATCTTACTTCTTCAGCCATTGAAGACTCTCCTGTTCGTAACGCGGTAGTCGCGTATGCGAGCAACGGGCTTTCAATGTCTTTGTTCCAAAGCAAAAACGAAAATACTAATCAAGCAGCAGTGGATGCTAAGCAACTGAAACAATAAGGTTTCGACTGTAACGATGCGGGCTCTGCTTAAAGAGACTTTCGGTACGAATTTACCGGTTCAACGGCTTTCTCAATCTGCCTGCCGCATCCTGAATATATTGCCATGCCACGCGCCCTGAGCGACCGCCACGGGTGGTGGCCCATTCCAGCGCCTCATGGTGCAGAACCTCACGGCTTAGCCCCAGATCGAAATGCTCGGCGTAACCGTCGATCATGGTCAGATAATCATCCTGGCTGCATTTGTGGAAGCCGAGCCAGAGGCCAAAGCGATCCGACAACGACACTTTCTCTTCCACGGCTTCCGACGGGTTGATTGCGGTGGACTGCTCGTTCTCCATCATATGGCGCGGCAAAAGGTGACGGCGGTTGGAGGTGGCATAGAAAAGCACATTGTCCGGGCGGCCTTCAATGCCGCCATCGAGAGCCGCCTTCAGCGATTTATAAGCGGTATCGTCATGGTCGAAGGAGAGGTCGTCGCAGAAGAGAATGATTCTGTGTTCTGTGGACTTCAGTATGTCGAGAAGTGCGGGGAGGGTGTGGATATCCTCCCGGTGAACCTCCACAAGCTTCAGCGAAACACCGCTTGCCGCTCGCACGTCTTCGTGAACGGCTTTGACCAGCGAGGATTTTCCCATGCCGCGCGCGCCCCACAACAAAACATTGTTGGCAGCGAAGCCTTCGGCAAAACGAAGCGTGTTTTCATGCAGAATGTCGCGCACATGGTCGACACCCCGGATCAGCTTCAATGCTATCCTGTTCGGCCGTTTCACGGGCTGCAGCCAGGCGTTTGCGGGAACCCAGACGAAGCAATCGGCGCTATTCCAGTCGTTTGCCGCAGGTGCCGGGCCTGCGAGCCGCTCCACCGCATCCGCAAGACGGCGAAGTTCTGAAAGCACGAGCGCATTGGTTTCTTCAGGCGTCATGGTCAAGGCTCCTTGCGGGCTGTCACCTCCCGGCGGCTGGCCGGTATAGAGGCTGTATAGGCATAGAATTTGGGCGGGGTAGCATGGTGTTTCCGTTGCCGAAAGGTTATGAGGCGTGGAAACGGTACGCGGGGCAGTCTCTTTCTGTTGCATTCTAGGGGATCGCAACTATATTCCGGCGGCTTGAAAGCTGGCCGTGGCTGAGACTGCGTCCGAAATCTGAGGAGTTTTTTATGTTCATTAGCCAAGCCTTTGCTCAGGATGCAGCAGGCGCACCGTCAGCTCTTGGGTCTGGCCTTGAGATGCTTTTCCTTTTTGCGCCTCTCATGGTGGTATGGTATTTTTTCCTTATCCGCCCGCAGCGCGCGCAGATGAAGAAGCGTCAGGAAACGCTTTCCTCGGTTCGTCGTGGTGATCAGGTCGTCCTGGGTGGCGGCATCGTCGGCAAGGTGACCAAGGTCATCGACGACAATGAACTCGAAGTGGAAATCGCCGAAGGCGTCAAGGTCCGCGCATCGCGCTCCTACATTGCCGAAGTGCGCGTAAAGGGTGAGCCGGTTAAGACCGAAGCTCCTGCAAACGCGAAATAATAATAAGCAGGCTGCGGAATAACGCAGCCTGGGTTTTCACACCCAAACAAGACCGAGACCGAAATGCTTCATTTTTCCCGCTGGAAAACAGCCTTTATCTGGCTGGCCGTGCTGATAAGCGTCGTCATCGCTTCGCCAAACCTGTTCACCGACAAGCAGTTGGAGAGCATGCCGAACTGGTACAAGCATAATAAGGTGACGCTCGGTCTCGACCTTCAGGGTGGCTCCCACATCATGCTCAAGATCGAGCGTTCCGATATCGTCAAGGAACGTCTCGAAACCATCGTCGGCGATGTGCGTGCGCAGCTGCGTGATGCCAACATCCGTTACTCCGGCCTAGCCGGCAACGGCCAGCAGATTCAGGTGCGCATCAGCGATCCCGCGCAATATGAAGCGGCCAAGAACGCGCTTCGCGATCTGACGCAGCCGGTTTCCGCCGGTACGCTTGTTGGCCATTCGGTAACGGAAGTCTCGATGAGCGATGGCGGAGACAATCTGCTTCGCCTCAACCTGACGGATGAGGGTATCGATTACCGCCTGTCTTCGGCCGTTTCCCAGTCCATCGAAGTCGTTCGCCGCCGCGTGGACGAACTCGGCACCACCGAGCCTTTGATCCAGCGTCAGGGCAATGACCGCATCATCGTTCAGGTTCCGGGTCTTCAGGATCCTCAGCGTCTGAAGTCGCTGTTGAACCAGACTGCGAAGCTGTCCTTCCGCATGGTCGATACGACGATGCCAGCGCAGGAAGCCATCAATGGCCGTCCTCCGGCTACGTCGGAAGTTCTCTATTCGCAGGATGATCCGCCGGTTCCTTATCTCGTTGAGCGCCGTGCGCTCGTATCGGGTGACAACCTCGTTGACGCGCAGGCAAGCTTCAACCAGCAGAACAACGAGCCGGTCGTTACTTTCCGCTTCGATAGCCGCGGTGCCCAGCGCTTTGCGCAGGCCACGCAGCAGAATGTCGGTAAGCCTTTCGCCATCGTTCTCGATAATCAGGTCATTTCCGCGCCCGTCATTCGCGAACCCATCATCGGCGGTTCCGGCCAGATTTCGGGTAACTTCACCGTTCAGGGTGCAAACGATCTGGCCGTGCTTCTGCGCGCTGGTGCGCTTCCGGCTACTCTGACGGTGGTTGAAGAACGCACCGTTGGCCCGAGCCTCGGTAACGATTCGATCACTGCCGGTCTGACTGCATCCGCCATCGGCGCGGTCGGCGTCGTCATCTTCATGTTCGTCTTCTACGGCTTCTTCGGCCTGCTGGCGAACATCGCCCTTATCGTCAACATCGTGATGCTGCTGGCGGTGCTCAGTATCATCGGATCGACGCTGACCCTGCCGGGTATTGCCGGTATCGTCTTGACCATCGGTATGGCAGTCGACTCGAACGTTCTGATTTATGAACGCATACGTGAAGAAGTGCGAAGCGGAAAACCGCTGATCTCATCGCTGGAAAACGGCTTTACCCGAGCCTTCGCGACGATTATCGACGCCAACCTGACGACCTTCATCGTTGCCAGCGTGCTGTTCTACATGGGCACGGGCCCGGTCAAGGGCTTTGCGGTAACACTCGCAATCGGTATTCTGACCACCGTCTTTACCGCCTATACGCTGACTGCCTGGCTGTTCGGCGTCTGGGTTCGTCGCAGCCGTCCGAAGCATCTGCCTAAGGGTGTTCGCACCGGCATTTTCGACGCCAAGGACATTCCGTTCATGCGGTATCGCCGCATCGTGTTCG
The DNA here is from genome assembly GCF_005145045.1 of Agrobacterium larrymoorei. Taxonomy (NCBI): domain Bacteria; kingdom Pseudomonadati; phylum Pseudomonadota; class Alphaproteobacteria; order Hyphomicrobiales; family Rhizobiaceae; genus Agrobacterium; species Agrobacterium larrymoorei. Next base: position 1,819,205 of record NZ_CP039691.1, on the reverse strand, counting down.
GCATCACCGGCGTCATCATGGCGGTCTGCATCGGCGGCTTCGTTACCAAGGGTCTGAACCTCGGCATCGACTTCCAGGGTGGCTCGATCATTGAAGTACAGTCCAAGAGCGGCCCTGCCGATCTGGCGGATATTCGCGAAAAGCTGAGCGGCCTCAATCTTGGTGAAGTGCAGGCGCAGAGCTTCGGTTCTCCGCAGGATGCGCTGATCCGCATTCAGGCGCAGGAAGGCGGCGAAAATGCCGAGCAGTCTGCGATCACCATGGTCCGTGGCGAGCTGGAGGACAAATACGACTTCCGTCGCGTTGAAGTTGTCGGTCCCGCGGTTTCCGGCGATCTGACCTTCACGTCCACCATCGGTATCGCGCTCGCCATGGTCGCGATCATGGCCTACATCTGGGTCCGGTTCGAGTGGCAGTTCGCGCTCGGCGCGATCATCTCCATGGTACACGACGTGGTGTTTACCATCGGCCTGTTCGTGTTCCTGGGGATCGAATTCAACCTCACCAGCATCGCGGCAATCCTGACGATCATCGGTTACTCGCTCAACGACACGGTCGTCATCTATGACCGTGTCCGAGAAAACCTGCGGCGATACAAGAAGATGCCGCTGTCCATGATCATCGACGTATCGCTGAACCAGACGCTCTCGCGCACGATCCTGACGGGTCTGACCGTCATGCTCGCGCTGCTGTCGCTCTATCTGTTCGGCGGTGAAGTCATTCGTTCCTTCACCTTCGCCATGCTCTTCGGTGTCGGTATCGGCGTGTTCTCGTCCATCTACATCGCAGCGCCTGTGCTGATCGCCTTCAAGCTTCGTCCTAGCGGCGATGATACTGAGGACGAAAAGTCCAATACCAAGCCCGCCCTCAACGGCAAACCGGCGGTCTGATGGCTGGCGGAATTGAGATACGCCCGGCCCATTTTCCCGGCCGGGCGCCCATCGATGCCTATGGTAATGGCGGGTTTCGCTTTGCGGATATGTCGCACAGAGGCTCTCTCCTGTGCCTGCCATCCGGCATTCACGGCTGGGACGCGACCCAGGACGCCAAGCTTACCGTAGAAGATTTTGCCAAGGTTCTGGAACAGGCCGCCGACATCGAGTTTCTGTTGATCGGGATGGGTGACTCGATGCGGGTCGTTCCGAAAGAGCTGAAAGCGGCCCTGAAGGACGCAGGCATCTCGGTCGACCCGATGAGCACGGGTGCTGCGGTAAGAACATACAACATCATGCTTTCGGAATCACGGGCGGTTGCCGCTGCGCTGATTGCCGTCGAAGGCTGAAAGAACGGTTATCCATGACGGAGCAAGTCGCTGGCGGCGAGGCTGACAAAAGCGCTGATGCGGGCACATGCCTGAACATGCTGCGCGACATGGATCGCGACAGATATCTGGCCTGCCTGCTTGCACCGGAAGAGTATCGTGCCTCGCTTGCAGCGCTTTACGCTTTCAATGCCGAAATTGCCCGTATTCGCGATACGGTGCGGGAGCCGCTACCCGGCGAAGTTCGCATGCAGTGGTGGCGGGATTTGCTCGAAGGCAACGCCCATGGCGACAGCCATCGCCATCCGATAGCCGCCGCACTTCGGGATACCATCGCCAAACATAATCTACCGCGCCAGACGCTGATCAATATGATCGAGGCGCGGATATTCGATCTCTACGACGACATGTTCGAAAATCGCAACGCGCTGGAAGGTTACGCGGGCGAAACCGCCTCCGCCCTGATCCAGCTGGCCAGCATCGTCCTTTCGCCGCAAGACGCGGCGCGTAACGCGGAAACGGCCGGCCATGCCGGTGTGGCGCAGGCCATGGCAGGCATGCTGCTTCTCATGCCCCTTCATCGCCGCCGCGGTCAGGTCTATGTTCCGCAAGACATGCTGGCAGCAACCGGGCTAGATCGAGAGAGCTTCCTTGAAGGTGCGGACAAGGACAGGATCAAGGCCGTCATAGAGATTTTCTGCGCCCACGCGCAGGATCATCTGAACAAGGCAAGACAGTCACCATTTCCCACTTCTCTGGCACCCGCATTCACACCCGTCGCGCTCGTCGGCCCCGTGCTGAGCAAAGCCCGTAACGCAGGCGCCGGGCTTCTGGACCGCGATATCCAGCTCCCACTTTTACGCCGCCACTGGCTGTTGGCTAAAGCGGCTTATCTAAAGCGTTTTTAAATTTTGAGATCGGTTTCGAATTAGTCGATCTCGTACTGAATTTAGAGCGTTTCCATTTAACAGGGAAACGCTCCAACCCCGCAGTCACAAGCGCAACTTGTATCGCAAATGCGCCGCCACCAATGCAGTAGCTCCATCAAGCGATTCCGCCACGCGATTGGCGTATCAGATCATGAGGCTCTTCACATACCGGCGTAACTCGCAATCCTTTCGCGGTATACGCTTTACGCTGAATACGCTATCGAGAACGGACAGGTTCACATGCGGCGAGCGCATGGACCTTGGAACTTTACGAGCATAGAGCGAGCCGCGCCCCTGCCGAACCTGATCGATCAGCTCGGGCGTAATAAGCGCGCTTGTGCAATAATCGCATAAGGTGATTGGAAGCGCGAAATCGATCCCACTCGCGGCGAGACTGGCCGCCACCGTTGGCGGTATGACTTCTTCGGTGTTGAACCCACACGGAGTCATCGGGAAGTGGGAAATGTAGAGGCGGACAATTCTGGAGAATATCCGGGTGCTGTAGAACTGGCCCTCTGCCTGACCGGCAAAAAAGCATGGCAAGTTCACGCTGTTAAGAAAACTTCTGACGCGATGATCGCTTGCTACGTCTGTGCGGAAGCCTCCCCAATCTGCGGTCATATCATACATCTGAGTATGGCATCCCATCACATATCGCGAAACATGGTCCGCCAGACCCTTTTTAACGAGGAGTTCATTGGACGAGATCATGACAATCTTGTCGAACACCGCACCTCTTTCCAATGCGTGGAGAAAGTTGCTGACATGAGTATGCATCAGTCCTTCGTTCCACCGAGTTTCATATGAGCTGGGATTAATGAACACGTTCTCGAAATTGCATTCCCGACGGAAATCATCAAGCAGGTCTACGGACCCCGCTGAGACGTGAATGCAGATATAAGAGCCGGGGCAGAAGTAATTGATATTCTCAATCTGATCCCGAACGATTTCGGGCATTTCATGTACAGGCAAAGAAAATAGAATTTTAGCAGCCATTGAAGAAGTTCGATTCAGTAACAGGAAAATGGATCATGCTGATGAAGTTTACGGAACGGCATAGCCGCAAGGCTCTGCATCGATACTCGAGCTAACTTATGGCCTCGCGGCCTTCTGATGCCTGCTTGTGAAGCTTTTCCCAGGGATCGTAACCGCCCGAGTCAGTGCAGCTAATCGCGAAGATGTCCTTCAAAACGCCGGAGCCAATATGGATGGGGCGAAGCGACTTAGCTTTTCCAGGCGCGTAAATCGCGCCTTTTCCTGTCTGAATCATAGAGACGATCTCGTCAGAAACCTGGACGTGAGAGCTATGATCGATGAATGTAATCGGCATAGCCACATCGCCGCCGTTCATGCCATAACACATAGCGATCGTTGCGGGAACGATCTGCTCGCTTGGAAAGCCGCAGGGTGCGAGCGGAAAATTATCCAAAAAAATGCGTTCCAGCGACTGAAAAATCGTCTTCTTGAAGAATTGACCTTCGGCCTGTCCTCCAGCGAATACCGGAAGCCCAAGCGTTGAAAGGAATTTCTCGATCTCTGGGAAAGCCAGCGTTTCTTCGCGGAATATCGACCAGCTTTCGAACGTCTCGACTGCATCGAAAAGCTCGATCTGAGTTCCCAAGGCGTGTTTCGCGAGATGTTCGGAAAGACCGTGACGTAAGAGCAGTTCATTAGGCGAGCAGAGCAGGATTTTGTCGAAATCGACACCTTGCTCGATTGCGTAACGAAAATTGCTCACATGCGCATGCAGGCACCCTTTTTTCGGCAATACCTCGTAAGAAAGCGGATTGACGATGATGTTGTCTAAATTGACATAGGTGGACAACTCATGACGAGTAAACTGCGCATTGGCTGCTAAGTGAACGCACACGAACGAATTGGGGCAAAAATGATTCAGATTCTCAATCTGTCGCCGCAGTAAATCCGGGCGATCATCTACTGTAATAGAGAATAATATATTTCCCATTTTTTCCATTTTTACTTTAAAAACCAATTGGCAAATTCTTTAATGCCAATTGAAGTTGTTTTCTTAGTTATTACAATATTACACTTATCATTGCAGCGCAAGCGTGGATGCAACTATGTTTGATAGCGTGCATTCTCACGTTTCCTGCGTAAGTACTGAATATAATGAGATATTAGCGCAGTGTTTTTATAACAAATCGAAATATTATTTTGATCTGCAAACGCACCGGGAACTGCCTATCTTCTCGATAGATTCCTGATTTCCTGATCGTCTGCGACGCGGATGGGCGTGAAGCCAAGCCTTGGTTTCCAACCGTCGGCGAAATCGTATCGCTCCACGCTCACGCAAGCCTTGGCCCTTAAGAATCGGGATTAGCTTTGGTGCAATCTGCGCCGTGACCTAACTTGCCGCCCATGGAGCGACATCGATGAATCTGACGGTCTGGATCATCATCCTCATCCCGCTATGCGTATTTGCCTATTACGTATGGCGCATGAGGCGCGACTCGGATGACGATAGTCGTCACGATACGGGGCAGGCGATTCTTGATTTTGCCCGGGCGTTTCCGATTGAGGCGATCCGAAGCCTGCATATGACGGCGGATGGAAATGCCGTGTTCGTGCGCTTGCACGACAATAAGGCGGGCTTCATGCGCAACATGGGGTCGCATTATGTCTGCATGCTGCTGGATCCCGAGTGCATTCGCGTCGAGCATCTGGAAACGGGTGACGGTTTCGTCGTCACCTTTGCGGATAGTCCGAAATATAGCGGTTCATATCGCTTCAGAACCGTGGGCGAGGCTGCGGAAGTGTCGCTCTGGTTGCTCGGTAGCTTTCTGGAAGCAGCCGAGCCGGAGCCCCGGGCAGATCAGGCAGCGGAGCCCGAAACGACGCTTTCGCCTTCGTCTTCCCCATCGACCTGATTGAAGACAGGCGGTTCGACGCCGAGCCATGCCGCGCAATCGTTGAGTGCGCGCATGGCCATCAACTGCCGCTTCATGATGGTCTTGTCCTTGCCGCGAAAGCGCTTAACGCCTTCCGGCTTGACGATGGAGCCTGGCGCGAGCTCCGGGAACAGGCCGAAATTGATGTTCATCGGCTGGAACGAGCGCTTACCCGCCTCTTCATCGGTGGAGAGATGGCCGCCGGTGATGTGGTTCAAAAGTGAGCCCAATGCGCTCGTGGCTGGCGGGAGGCTGACAGCTTCTCCCTTCTGCTCCGCGCTGGCGAAGCGGCCCGTCAGAAGCCCGATGGATGCGCTTTCCACATAGCCTTCGCAGCCGGTGATCTGCCCGGCAAAGCGTATATCTGGACGAGACTTCAGCTTCAGCGAAGGATCGAGCAGGCGTGGCGAATCGATATAGGTGTTGCGGTGCAGGCCGCCGAGGCGCGCAAATTCCGCATTTTCGAGGCCCGGAATCATACGGAAGACTTCCGCCTGCGCGCCATATTTCAGCTTCGTCTGGAAGCCGACCATGTTGTAAAGCGTGCCCAGAGCATTGTCCTGGCGCAGTTGAACCACGGCATAAGCCTTCACTGTCGGGTTATGCGCGTTGGTCAGGCCCATCGGCTTCATGGGGCCGTGGCGCAGCGTTTCGCGACCGCGCTCGGCCATGATCTCGATTGGCAGGCAGCCATCGAAATAGGGCGTGCCTTCCCACTCCTTGAAGCCGACCGTATCCCCGGCGATCAATGCGTCGATGAAGGCGTAATACTGCTCCTGCGTCATCGGGCAATTGATGTAATCCTTGCCGTTTCCGCCGGGGCCAACCTTGTCGTAGCGCGATTGATACCAGCAGATATCCATGTTGATGCTGTCGCGATGAACGATCGGCGCGATGGCATCGAAAAAGGCGAGGGCATCTTCGCCCGTCTCTGCCTGAATTGCGGAAGCGAGATCCGGCGAGGTAAGAGGCCCCGTCGCGATGATGGTGTTGCCCCACTCCTTAGGCGGCAGGCCGGAAACTTCCTCGCGGACGATGGTGACGAGCGGATGCGCTTCGAGTTCTGCCGTAACAGCATCGGAAAAGCCATCGCGGTCCACGGCAAGCGCACCGCCAGCCGGAACCTGATGCTTATCCGCGCAGGCCATGATCAGTGAGCCGGCAAGGCGCATTTCCGCATGGATGACGCCCACGGCATTGGCGGTCGCATCATCGGAACGGAAAGAATTGGAGCAAACGAGTTCGGCAAGTCCATCGCCCTTGTGAGCATCCGTACCGCGCACGCCGCGCATTTCATGCAGAATAACGGGAACACCGGCCTGCGCTATCTGCCATGCAGCTTCCGAACCGGCGAGACCGCCGCCGATGACGTGAATGGGAGAATTCTTCTTGTCTTGCATCGCACGCTCGCATCGCCAACCGGCACTAGTATGTGCAACGGGTCGACCATCTGTGTTGGATTGGCTTGAGCCTCACATCAGGAGGCGTTTTGCGGGATGCAGTATCACGAGCGGTGCCGACCGCCAAACATTTTCCACCCGGTCTCGACAAGCCTATAGCCAATGGAGGTGCAGTGAGAATCGAAAACGGCGCCAATGGCGCCGTTTCAATTGCCTATCGCTCAGTTACCCGATGTCCGTGGGAGGTCAGCCTGTCGGGTAACGTCTTGACGCTGATTAGCGGAACGAACGGGCAGCAACGTTACGGATGTCGTAACGGGTCAGGCCGATATCGCTGAGGGCCTGGTTGGAGAGGCTGCCGAGTTCGTTAAGGGTACGACGGTAGCTGATCCAGTTCTTTGCAATGCGGAGCGGGTTCATGGGTGTTTCCTCAATCTTTGACTTGTTTTGATCTTTGAATTCTGCCTGCCGGGCCGCTGGTCATCTGCGCTCTCGGCTGTTGATGTGTATATACATATCGACAGCCCTGATTTGGAGTGCAGATTTTGAGCGACTGCCATGCATTTGTGCAATGTGTCGGCTAATTTTGCATCTTCTAAGATTGATTGCGCATTTTTTGAGCGATTGAGAGCGGACGAAAAGCGCTTGAAAAGCAGACAAAAGAAAAGGCCCAGAGCGAGAGCTCAAGGCCTTTTGGGAGGTATCTCAACCCGGCGGCATTTGCCGCCAGTCAGATATTAGATGCCGACGGCGGTGCGGGCAACGCGACGGATGTCGTTGCGGCCAATGCCGAGGTCGTTCAGTTCGCGGTCGCTCATGCGGCCAAGTTCAGTTACGGTCTGACGATACTTGCGCCAGTTGTTCAGCGAGCGTGCAATGTTCATGGTCTTCATCCTTGGTTCGGTCTGTCAGCGCCGCTTGGGATCGGCTCTGAACTTGTTTGCTGAGCCCGAATATAATCGTTTTAGCGGGAACAAAAACAGACAAAGAAAGATGCCACCTATGCGCTGTACGCAGGTCAAGCGATGAATCCTGTGTAATTTCGTTAATGAATGCATAATTCGACGCCATTTTAGCAGGATTTGTGAGTATTCTTATATCGATTGATGCATGGAATGCCGTTGATGCACGTAATGCTTGTGCCGTCGCTCCAGGTTTAATGCGCCTGCATATTTAAAGACGTTGCGATATTTCTCCGGCTAAGTTGGCACCTGTTGAGCCAAAGGCGATTCTCGGTCGCTTCGCGAGTTGGGCAGGGGAGGTTGGCGAATTTCCAGCTTCGGCATTCGCATTATTGTCATGTATGCGTCTGGAAGCCATGGAAATAGGCCGTGTATGGCTTCATTTTTCCTTTGCGCTGCTGAAAACGGATGATATAGAGACGCCGCGCTCCGGAAGGCCTCATGTGCCAGATGTTGTTTATGTGGATTTAAAGAGCGCGGGTATGGCGGAATTGGTAGACGCACCAGATTTAGGTTCTGGCGACGAGAGTTGTGGGGGTTCGAGTCCCTCTACCCGCACCATAAATCGCCGGGAAACAGGGTGAAGTGTTTTGCTTTACGGTTTCCCTGGCTCAGGCACAATTGCACCGCAACGCGCCTGTGCATGCAAGTTTTATAGCCACGGCCGGTGAATTTAGGTTCCGGCGCTGTGCTCGAAAGTAAACCAACGGCTGTCTGAGCACCGCCGCCATGATGTGAAGGTATGAAAATGCAGGTTATCGAAACGCTCGCTGAAGGGCTGAAGCGCGAAATCAAGGTCGTCATTCCGGCCGCTGACATGAAGGCTCGCCTGGACGAGCGCCTCGCTGACGCCAAGGACAAGGTCCGCATTAACGGCTTCCGCCCCGGCAAGGTGCCCGCTGCTCATCTGAAGAAGATGTATGGCAAGTCCATCATGGCAGATCTCGTCAACGAACTCGTTCGCGACAAGCCTTCGGAAATCATCTCCAGCCGTGGCGAAAAGTCTGCAACGCAGCCTGCAATCTCCATGACGGAAGACGAAAAAGAAGCTGAAAAGATTCTGTCTGCCGAAGCCGATTTCGAATTCAACCTCGCTTACGAAATCATCCCGGCAATCGAACTGAAGTCGAATGACGGTATCAAGGTAACGCGCGAAGTCGTTGAAGTTTCGGAAGACGAAATCAACGAGCAGATCCTCAAGATCGCTGAAAGCGCCCGCACCTACGAGACCAAGAAGGGCAAGGCCGCTGAAGGCGACCGCGTCACCATGAACTATCTCGGCAAGGTCGATGGCGTTGCATTCGATGGCGGTGCTGCTGAAGATGCAGAGCTGGTTATCGGCTCCGGTCGCTTCATTCCGGGCTTCGAAGACCAACTGGTCGGCGTCAAGGCTGGCGACGAGAAGCAGATCACCGTTACCTTCCCGACTGAATATCCGGCTGCTGAACTGGCAGGCAAGGAAGCCACCTTCGACATCACCGTCAAGGAAGTGGCTGCCGCTGCCGACGTTGAAATCAACGACGAACTGGCAACCAAGCTCGGCCTCGAATCCGCTGAAAAGCTCAAGGAAATCGTTCGCGGCCAGATCGAAAGCCAGTATGGCAACATCACCCGCCAGAAGGTAAAGCGTCAGATTCTCGACCAGCTCGACGAACTCTACAAGTTCGAAACGCCTACTGGCCTCGTAGACGCAGAGTTCGACAACATCTGGCGTCAGATCAACACCGATCTGGAACAGTCCGGCAAGACTTTTGCTGACGAAGACACCACGGAAGAAGAAGCACGCGAAGAGTATCGCAAGCTTGCTGAGCGCCGCGTTCGTCTCGGCCTCGTTCTCTCCGAAATCGGCGAGAAGGCTGGCGTTGAAGTTACCGAAGAAGAAATGCAGCGCGCGCTGTTCCAGCAGTTGCAGCAGTTCCCTGGCCAGCAGAAGGAAATCCTCGATTTCTTCCGCAACACGCCCGGCGCTTCCGCTTCGCTCCGCGCTCCAATCTTCGAAGAAAAGGTCATCGACAAGCTGCTGACCGAAATCTCCGTTACGGACAAGACCGTTTCCAAGGAAGAGCTTCTGGCTGACGACGCTGAAGAAGGCGCCGACACCAAGAAGAAGGCCCCCGCCAAGAAGAAGGCCGCTGCCAAGGTAGACGCCGCTGAAGGCGAAGAAGCCGCTCCGAAGAAGAAGGCCCCTGCCAAGAAGAAGGCAGCAGAAGGCGACGCAGAGTAATCTGCTCTTCTCATTGATGTTTCTGAAAGGCCGTGGCGAAAGCTGCGGCCTTTTTTGTTGTTGGGGTTATTATTTGCCCAAAGTTCTAACTGATTAACGGCTCTTCACTGCCGTCATTCTGGGGTTTATCTCACTGCTGTTCGGTTTAGATTTTCGGAGTAGCCTTAATCTACTTATGCTGCTTCATTTTGGATATTTTTGCGATCTGGACGTCGATGAGAGAACGATATTTGCCGGGGGAGATGAGCGTCGCAAAATCCACCTCCGTCATCCTCGGGCTTGTCCCGAGGATCTGCAACCGATTGATTTTGTTGACGTTGGTAGATCCTCGGCACAAGGCCGAGGATGACGGAGGTGGGTGGATTTAACATCTCTCCTTAAACCTCTGGCTTTGTATAAAGGGCTCAACAATCTAAACCGGACAGCAGTGGGTTTGTCGCTGAGGTCTAAATCCCCCTCTGCAGATGCAGCGTGGTAGATTCCCGGGACGGGCATTCTTGCCTGGTTTGACTGAGGTACGTTTTGGGCGAAAACGTTTCCTCCCCCCGTCACCCCGGCCTCGAGCTGGGGTCCAGCAGGCGCGCGTCTGCGCGTCGAAAGAGTTTTTCAGACCAAGGACTTGGTCTGGCTGGATCCCGGATCAAGTCCGGGATGACGGGAGTGGGAGTGCCGTTGCTACATTCGCAGCTGGCGTTGCACTGGCCGGTCCGAATTGCGGATTACAAAAGGCGAAATGCACTCAATACCCTATGCCAAGCCCATAAGTCTCAACCGGACAGCAGTGGACATGATCCGGTATCCAGTCAGACCAAGTTCTTGGTCTGGAAGGCTCTTTTGACACGCAGACGCGCGTCGGCTGGACCCCGGCTTGAGGGCAGGGTGACGAGCGGAGAAACCGCTTTCGGCCAAAACCACCCTCTCAACTTGAGCAAAACAGTGGTGGCATCACGCAGACATGAAGGTTTCGGCGCCGCCTCTCCTGGGCCTGTGATTCTGGCAGTCGTGCAGACATCTAAGTCGGAAAGCGATAGGGCAACTCCTGCATCACGAGATCAGGTCTGGGCTTTCCCTACCTGTTGCCTCCCGATCACAATGCAGTGCACAATGACATTTTGCTGCATCTGCTCTTGTTCATCTCCCGTTCATCTGGCACCCTTTGGTCAGTGATTTGCCCGATGCCTTTGCGCATCGTGGGCAATGTGTCGCCTCTGGTGGCCCGGCTTTATGCCCTCAGTTTCATCTCTTTTTCAGGCGTGTCTGGTGATGCGGTTGCGCCTGTCGGTTCGCTGTTGCCTATGGGCGAGCAGCGGGAAGGCTGGCGTGCAGGCGCTGGCAGGTAAATGATTCCGGGTGATCTCCGAATTTCAGGATCGCCCAAGCCAAGACGAGGCTTGCTGTTTCTCCCAAGGGCGGCTCTCCTCTTAAAGCTTGAGGAAATGACATGCTTATTAGAACTCTCGGTGCGCTTGTTGCCGCCGTCCTCATTCTGTTTTTGCCGGTTCAGGTGAAGGCGCAGGAGCGGGGGCTGATCTGGGCTCCGGCGAAGAATTCCGACCGTTCCTATTCTGCGAGGATCGGTGCGAAGCTGCCGATTGAGACGCCGCTGCGGGCGGGGCTTGAGATGGGGATGAACGCTTCCGAAGGCGGGGCGCTGGTGGATACGCCGGTCAAGCTGTGGGGCAACATGACGTTGCTCTCCACCAATCTGCCGGGCGTCAAGATCGCGGGTGATATCGGCGTGCTGATGAACGCGATTACCGGTTCCAGCGCTTGGACGATGACGACATCGCAGAAACGCATCGCAACGCCTGATTTCGATATCGAGGCGAACCGCAATATGACGCTGCGCTATGATGGCACGGCGCAGCAGTGGAGCGGGCTAGATGTTTCGCAGTCCCTGCGGTTGACGCGGTCCGCGACCAGCACGGCGTTTATTCTAACGGGTGCCAGCCGTGATACATTCGACGAGTTCAGCTCAAGCGTGGCCCTCGAGCAGAAACTTGGCGAGAACCTGACCGTGACGGGCAGCTTCAATCAGGGCTATGAAGATCGCTTCCGGCCGTCGGTCAACGCCAGATATAATATCAGATGGTAAAGCGGCTCATTCAGCCGCTTCCTGTCTGCTCTTGATGTCGCCCATGCGGTTCCAGGCGTCGAGGCCAGCAATCTTGTAAGCCTCGGCGAGCGTGGGGTAGTTGAAGGTATTTTCAACGAAATACTCCACCGTGCCCTTCAGGTTCAGCACCGCCTGACCGATATGCACCAGTTCCGTCGCACCTTCGCCGACAATGTGGACGCCCAGCAGGCGGCGCGTTTTCAGCGAGAAGATCAGCTTCAGCAGACCGCTGTCGAGGCCCATGATATGGCCGCGCGATGTTTCGCGGAAACGCGCGATGCCGCATTCATAGGGAATGCCGCGTTCCTTCATTTCCTCTTCTGTTAGGCCGCAGGTGGAAATTTCCGGGACGGCATAGATGCCGTAAGGAAAATATTTCTGCGGCTCCATGCCGATTGCGCCAACGGCGACACGCGCCGCGATACGCCCCTGTTCCATGGAGGTAGAGGCAAGGCTTGGAAAACCAATGACATCACCTGCTGCGAAAATGCCCGGAACCGATGTCTCGAAGGTTTCAGGATTTACGGAGAGGCGACCACGGCTGTCTGCTTCCAAGCCCGCTGCGGCAAGATTCAGTGTATCCGTCGCGCCCATGCGGCCAGCGGCAAACATCACCATTTCGGTTACGATGGTGCGGCCATTGTCGAGCGTGATGGACACCTTGCCCTCTGGCGTGCGCTCGACTTTCTCCGCCTTCTGGCCAAGCAGAAGCTTCATGTTGCGGTCGCGCAGCTGGTAGGTGAAGTCTTCGACGATTTCCTTGTCGATGAAGTCCAGCATTGTCGGCTTGGGGTCGATGAGCGTGACGGCTGTATCCAGCGCGCTGAAGATCGTCGCATATTCTATGCCGATGACGCCTGCGCCGATGACGACCATGGAGCGCGGCAGCTTCTGGATTTCGAGCAACTCGTCGCTATCGATCACCGTCTTGCCATCGAAAGGCATGTAGTCCGGGCGGAAGGGGCGCGTGCCGACGGCAAGCAGAATGCTCTTGCCGACAACATGAATGATTTCCCCGTCATCCTTGGTAATGGATAGCGTATCCGGCGTAATGAAGCTGGCCTTGCCGCGAATGTGTTGCACGCGGTTGCGGGCGAACTGATGCTCCAGCACTTCCACTTCGTGGTTGAGGGTGATCAGCAAACGGCGGCGCAGGTCTTCCGCGCTGATTTCCTGCTTTACCCGGTAGGAGCGACCATAAAAGCCGCGCTCGCGCCAGCCGGAAAGATTGAGCGCGGTTTCGCGCATGGTCTTGGACGGGATGGTGCCGGTGTGAACCGAGACGCCGCCGACACGACTGCCTTTTTCAATAACCAGAACCGTCTTGTCCAGCTTTGCAGCCTGAATTGCGGCGCGTCTGCCTGCGGGGCCACTGCCGACAACGATGAGATCATACTGGTTCATGGAAAAAGCCTCTGAACTGAATTGCAATTGTGCACCGAACCACAAATGGTCTGGTTGGCTGCCTTTGCTACGAAAAGCGTGATGCCCTCGTGATGCGGAATTGATTCCCGCATTCGCACCATCCATCGCGACAGCGACCTAGAGTGCAATGCAACAAATGCCTGCGTCAATCTGTAGCGAAGAATTCTGACGGATTCGTAACCAGCACAGGAAAAGCCGCAAAATGACTACCGCTTATTTGCGGCGTGCATCGCTTTTCTATTCAGACCGGTGATGAAGCCTGGCTATCTCCTGTCGCAAAGCAGCAAGTTCGGCCAGAACCTTGACGTCTATCTTTTCGTGCAGCGATAAAACTTCCAGTTCCGACTTCAGATTGACCTCATAATCTTTCTCCGCTTCGAACCTGTCACGCGCGGCCTGACGGTTCTGGGACATCATGATGATGGGCGCCTGGATGGCGGCGAGCATGGAGAGGATGAGGTTGAGGAAGACGAATGGGTAGGGGTCGAAGGCATTCGTCGTCAGAACGATGGTATTGATGACGGCCCAGACCAGCAGGAAGAGCATGAATCCGATGATGAAGCCCCAGGAGCCACCGATGCGGGCGATGCTATCCGCCAGCCTCTCGCCTACGCTGGCATGTTTGGAAAATGCGGCATTGGTATCCGTGGAGATCAACTGCCTCTGATGGGCGACGTGCAGAATTTTCTTTTCGATTTCGCCAATGTCTCTGGATGAGCGCTTGAAGTGGGACACGATGTAATCGGGAATGGCAGACATGACTTATCTCCGGCGTCGCATAAGCGGAGATAAGCGCACGATACCGCCAAGTTCAAATGAATTCGGCGGTATCGCATTTCTTCAACTGGATGGTTCGCCCTCATGCAGCCAGCTGAAGCCGGGGAAGAAGCGTTCCTTGCCGAACTGGCTACCGAACATCATGTCGAATTGCAGTTGGCGATACTCCGAAAGCGTTGTCGGCAAAGCCGCAGGAGAGATGGACCAGTCCGGCACGGCGGAGCCATCGCGTTCCATCAGCATATGGCGGTCTATGACGGAGAAGGATTTCTGCACGTTGCCGAGCACGCCCGTATAGAAGGGGTCATCGAAGCCTGCGGTTTTCAGCACATGGTAGGGCAGAAGCGCAGGGCTGATGGTGCCGATTCGGTTCTGCAACCCCGTTCTGGACGACCAGACGACGAGCGGCGTTTCATGCTCCTGCTTCATCGTCGTCAGCGGCGCGCGGCGCGTTGCGACCATGCCCGGCATATAGCCGCTTTCGACATAGGTTGCCCCAAGCGGCGGCAGGTGATCGCCAAAGAGAACGATCACGGTTTCCCGCTCGCGGTTCTTTGCCCAGTCGATCAGGCGGGCGAAACTCTCATCCGCCTCGGTCACGCCTTGCGCGTAAGTTGCCAGCGCATCGCGGGCATGATCGGAAAGGTCGCCGCGGACTGAGATGCTGTTTTCTGTGTAGCGGTTCGGCTCATAGGGTCCGTGTCCCTGCAGGGTGACGGCAAAGAGGAACTGCGGCTTTTCCGCTGCATCCACCGTCTGGATGATTTCGTTGGTCAGCGACGCATCCGAGGCGAAGGTGCCGCGCTTTTCCATGGGCGGCATGTTTTCTTCCGAGCGGAATTCCTCGAAGCCGAAATGCTTATAGACTTCCTTGCGATTCCAGAACCACTCCTGAAACGGATGCATGGCAATGGCGGAGTAACCTTCGCCACGAAAGAATGTGGCCAAGGAAGGTACCGGTCTGCGGATATATTGCTGATAGGGGATGCTGCCATAGGGCAGGAAAGCATTGCTGAAACCGGTTAGCGCTTCGAATTCCACATTGGCCGTCATGCCGCCGAACTCCGGCGAAAAAACGTGGCCGGACTGCTTGCTGCGGATCGTAGGCATCGGATCACGCGACAGGGAGACAGTCTTGAGGCGCGTTGGATCCCACAGCGACTCGCTCATGATCATGATCACATCCGGCAGTTTGCTGTGGTTCACGGCATAGGCCGATCCATCGGATGAGATGTCCGTGATGGCGTTCTCGCCGTAACCTTCCGGCGCGCTTACGTTTGCCATCGGAATGTTGAAGGCAAAGGCCATGATGAAGCCGTTGTGGCGATAATTTTCCTTCTGATCCCACATCATCGGAATGATGTTCAGCCGGTCCCTGACCCAGGAATAATGCGAATATTCCATCAGCGAACCGAGACCCGCCAGCAGCGGAACCGCCAGCGCCACCCGCCACACGCGCGAGCCCGTGGACATGATCGGCGCATGCTGGCGGCAGAAACGCCACAGCCAAACAGCGCCAACAGTTGCCGCAACGAGAACCAGCGAAAGCAGCAGGGCCGTGAAGGGCTGCGCCTTCAACATGGCCGGAAGCAGCTGGATGATCTGGCGGCCGAACAGCAGATCGGACGGATAAAGCGGATCCGACAGATAAAGCTGCTTCTGGCTGGAGATGAATGCAGGCATTATCAACAGCGGAACGGCAAGCAGAAGCGACTGATAATAACGCCCGAAGAGCGCATCGAGCGCCATCAGCCCCAGCACGAGGGCGGCGATGGTCGTCAGGCCCGGACGGGTGGGCGAGGTCAGGAAAGCGCCGACATCATGCAGCGTGCCGCGCGCAATCCATTCCATGCAGACGATGAGCAGTATGGCGGCCAGAGTGAGGTTGACGAAGGGATAAAGATCATTCGCAAGCTGGTTGGGGGACCATGTCCACGGTTTTGAAAGGACGAGCTTCATCCTTTCGGCAACCGTTGTTTTGGGCACCGAATTCGTCACTGTATTACTCCGGCAGTCTGGGAACGGGCGGTGAATCGCCTGTCATGAATGTGTCATCTAACTGTCACATAAGCGCGGTGAACGCGACATGAACTAGGCAAAATTCACAAGCCTTCACGATAACCATCGCGTGAGCGGCATAATCGCCATTGGCTTGTTCGAAATTTTCTTGACTAGACGTTGTTTCAGAACAGTTTTTGTCCTGCGCGTTGCGCAGCGTGGCGCGGCGCTATAATGAGGAAGGCATGAGCACAGCAGACACCATTCCCCAGATCTTGCGGATTGCCATTGGGCAATTCAACCCAACCGTTGGCGATGTTGCAGGCAACCTTGCCAAGGCGCGAGAGGCGAGAGCGGACGCGGCATCTCAGGGTGCCGATCTGCTTCTTCTGACCGAACTTTTCATCTCCGGCTACCCGCCGGAAGATCTGGTTCTGAAACCCGCTTTCCTCAAATCCTGCCTGAAAGCGGTCGAGGATCTGGCCGCCGACACGGTGGATGGCGGGCCGGGCGTAATCATCGGGTTCCCGCGACAGGGAGAGGTGGGGCGTCACAACTCGGTGGCTTTGCTGGATGGCGGCAAGATCATCGCGCTGCGCGATAAGGTGGATCTGCCAAATTACGGCGAGTTCGATGAGAAGCGTGTTTTCAGCGAAGGCTCCATCTCAGGCCCCTATAATTTCAGGGGTGTTCGCATCGGTATTCCGATCTGCGAAGAAATCTGGAACGATCTCGGCGTGTGCGAGACGCTTGCCGAAGCCGGTGCCGAAATGCTGCTGGTGCCGAATGGTTCGCCCTACTATCGCGGCAAGGTCGATGTTCGCCATCAGGTAGCTCTGCGTCAGGTGATCGAAAGCGGACTGCCACTGATTTTCGCAAACCAGCTTGGCGGGCAGGATGAGCTCGTCTTCGATGGCGCAAGCTTCGGCTTCAATGCGGACAAGACATTGGCTTTCCAGATGAGCCAGTTCGAACCGACGCTGGCCGTGACCGACTGGAAACGCACAGAGCGCGGATGGCACTGCGCGCAAGGCCCGGTTTCGCACATACCGGAAGGGGAAGAGGCCGATTATCGCGCCTGCGTTCTGGGTTTCCGCGATTACGTCAACAAAAACGGCTTCAAGAGCGTTGTGCTCGGTCTTTCCGGCGGTATCGATTCGGCCATCTGCGCTGCGATTGCGGTGGATGCGCTGGGCGAGGAGCGTGTGCGCTGCATCATGCTGCCGTATCGCTATACTTCGGAGGAATCGCTGAAAGACGCGGCAGATTGCGCCAAGGCGCTGGGTTGCCGCTACGATATCGTGCCGATTGCCGAACCCGTGGACGGTTTCATGTCAGCGCTGGCCGATCTGTTCGAGGGGACGGAAGAAGGCATCACCGAGGAAAATCTTCAGAGCCGCGCGCGCGGCACGATCCTCATGGCCGTTTCCAACAAGTTCGGCTCCATGGTGGTTACGACCGGCAACAAGTCCGAGATGTCGGTAGGTTACGCCACGCTTTATGGCGACATGAATGGCGGCTTCAATCCGATCAAAGACCTCTACAAGATGCAGGTCTACGCCATTTCCAGATGGCGCAACGCGCATGTGCCGCCGGATACTTTGGGACCTTCCGGTGAGGTCATTCCCGAAAACATCCTCTCCAAGGCACCTTCGGCAGAACTGCGTCCGAACCAGACCGACCAGGATTCGCTACCGCCTTATCCGGTGCTGGACGATATTCTGGAATGCCTCGTGGAGCAGGAAATGTCGGTGGATGAGATCGTTGCCCGCGGCCACGATGTCGCGACGGTCCACCGTATCGAGCATCTGCTTTATCTTGCGGAATACAAGCGCCGCCAGTCCGCGCCGGGCGTGAAGATCACCAAGAAGAATTTCGGTCGCGACCGGCGCTACCCGATCACCAATCGCTTCCGCGACAGGTGATCGCGGGTATTCGACTGGCGTGTGCAGGGAGGAAGAATGCGCAGTTCCATCGAGATCTATGACATCCGCACGCGCCAGAACCGGGTCGTTTGGCAAACGAGTGCACTGTTCGAAGCGCCCAATTGGTCGCCGGATGGGCGATATCTGTTGTTGAACAGCGGTGGCCTGCTTTATCGGCTGTCGCTGGATGGAGACACGAAAGCCGAGAAAGTCGATACCGGCTTTGCGACCGAGTGCAACAATGATCACGGTATTTCGCCGGATGGTTCGCTCTATGCGATTTCGGATAAGGTTGAGTTCGGCAAAAGCGCGATTTATCTTCTGCCGTCGTCCGGCGGCGCTCCACGATTGATGACGAAAAACCTGCCATCCTATTGGCATGGCTGGGCGCCGGATGGCAAAAGCTTTGCCTATTGCGGTATCCGCGATCAGGTTTTCGATATCTACGCCATGGATGTCGAGACCGGCACCGAGACGCTGCTCACGCATGGCGAAGGCCGGAATGACGGGCCGGATTATTCGCCGGATGGCGCGTGGATCTATTTCAATTCCAGCCGCACGGGGCAGATGCAGATTTGGCGGGTCAGGCCGGACGGCTCCGACGTAGAGCGGATCACCGACAGTGCGTATGGTGACTGGTTTCCTCATCCGTCTCCGAAAGGAGACAAGGTGGTCTTCATTTCCTATGACAGCGACGTTTTCGATCACCCTCGCGATCTCGATGTGCGTGTGCGGTTGATGGACCCGGATGGGAGCAATGTTGAAACGCTGTTCGATCTGTTCGGCGGGCAGGGCACGATGAATTCTCCCAACTGGTCACCGTATGGTGATGAGTTTGCTTATGTCCGGTATTTCCCTGCCGAATGATGCAGCGGCGCTTGCGCCATTGCGTAAATTTCCCCATAGCTTCCCCGTCAGGTGCCTGCTTCTAGCGGGAGAATCGGGAATGCGGTGAGAGACCGCGACGTGCCCAACGCTGTGAGGCGGATGCCTGTTGCCATGAGCCACTGAGTTTTCGGGAAGGCGGCAGCGGGCAGATGAAGCCAAGTCAGAAGACCGGCCTGACGAGATAGACCGACCCGCGTGGACGGCGGAAGGTTTTGAGAAATGCTGTTTGCCTGGTGCTCTTACGAGGCATGGCAAGGAGCTTTCTCGGCATTGTTGGGGATTGACGATGCGGTCTGATGCTATGCGGCACAAGCTGGTGCCGGTTTGTGAATTTTCCGATGACGACAAGGCTGCGGTTTACCACGCCATCGAGACGCGACGCGATGTAAGGGACCAGTTTTTGCCCGATCCTTTGCCGGATGTGTTGGTTCGCAGGCTGCTCGAAGCTGCGCACGCAGCACCCTCGGTTGGCTTCATGCAGCCGTGGAATTTCACACTGGTCAGCGATGCGGCAACGAAAGAGGAGGTCTGGCGTGCCTTCTCTCGTGCCAATGACGAGGCCAGCGCCATGTTTTCCGATGAAAAACAGGCGCTTTATCGAAGCCTGAAGCTGGAAGGCATTCGCAAGGCGCCGCTGTCGATTTGCGTGACCTGTGATCCCACGCGCGGTGGTGACGTGGTGCTGGGGCGAACCCATAATCCGCGCATGGATGTTTATTCCACCGTCTGTGCCGTGCAAAATCTTTGGCTCGCCGCGCGGGCGGAGGGCATCGGCGTGGGCTGGGTCAGCATTTTTCACGATGCGGATATTCGCAGAATACTCGGCATTCCGCAGCACATCGAAATCGTTGCATGGCTTTGCATCGGGCGCGTCGAGCAGCTTTATGCCGAGCCGGAGCTGGCGGTAAAAGGCTGGCGACAGCGTCTGCCGCTGGACGAGCTGCTTTTCAATGGTCGCTGGGGCGAAACAGGGTGTCGCTAGATTACTGCGCCTGATCCTGCTGCGGCTGCGTGCCTTTCAAAGCCGGATTCTTAAGATCGATCCGGCTGGTCTCTTCAGGCAGGAATTGCGGCCCGACAACGCGGACGTGGCTGCTCTTCGGGTCGTATTCCCGGTCAGGCACCGGCTCCGCCTTGGCTTCCGTCTTCGTTTCCGGCGGCTTGGAAGCCTTGTCACCTTGCGGTGATGGAATTTGCGTGATGCCGGAATAGGGCGTGGATTGCGGTGCGCTGGCCTGCTGTTCCTGCGTCTTCATTTCATCATGGTAAGCGGCCATGTTGCAGCTGCATGAGGAGGACCGGTTGGTGGCAGAGCCATTGCGATAGGCGAAAGCCGTCGGCATGGACGTGTAGGGCTTGCCGGTTTTTGCCGAAACCATGTCCGAACTCTCCTGTCCCTCCATGGCGTGGTAGAAGAGTTCCGTTTCGGTACCCGGACACATGCGCGCGCATTGCGCTGCCTGCGCGCGGAAATCCAGCGGTGTGGCATTGGAAGAAATCGGGAAGAAAGCGCCGTCGCAGGTTCGCACGCACAGCGTTCTCAAACCGCCCTGCATCGGCATATCCGGTGTCGGTGAATAATCGCCCCGTTCTTCTGGTCTCGGGTCGTTGAATGGGTCGGTGTAGCCGCGCGTTTCCGGGTTTCGATAAGGATCGGCGGATGCATAATCCGGGGAGCCTTCATCGAAGCAGCCTTCGGCATCCAGCGCCGCCATGATCCTTTCCCGGTGATCGTCCGACTGGTTGTTGCGCTGCATGGCCAGCATCCGGTCACGGTCTTCGGCGATCATGTCACGCTCTGCCTCGGCCTGCGCCAGTGCATCACCGATTTCGCCGCAGAGCTGCGCATTGGGATTGCCGTAAACGACGATACTGCCTGAGGAGCAGCCATAGCGGCGAAGATCGTTCTTGATCCGGCGCACGATGATATTCTGCTGCGTAAGCGCACTGGCGAACTGGCGAACCTGCGCCGTGTTGCCGATGACGGTGCTGGGCTGGCGAAGCTCGGCCCGGAGGGAATCGCAAATATTGTTGGCCTGCGCGGAAATCGGCGCAGCCAGAAGAACAGCGATTATCGAACCGATCATTAGGCTGCGGCGCGGGGTCAATGGTCCGATCCGTTTCTGCAAGCCTGCCACATGCGGCTCTATCCTCTGAGTGAACATTAATCACAAACGCGAATGGCGTTTATAAGTTCAGGATAGCATAGGGCCGTGCCGCATTGCGGCAACAGCCAGTTCAAAATTGCGTTAATCCGAAATTACGCAAGCGCCGAACACGGCGATGGGCTTATTCGGAAGGCTGGGACGCCTGCACCACGGCCAGCGCCGCCATGTTGACCACGCCACGCGAGGTGACGGTGGGCGACAGGATGTGCGCGGGCAGAGCCGTACCGAGCAGGATCGGGCCGACATGCAGACCTTCCGTCATGGTGCGAACGACGCCGAGCGAGATATTGGCCGCATCGAGGTTCGGGAAGACCAGAAGGTTGGCTTCACCAGACAGCGCGCTGTTCGGCATGGCGCGCTTGCGCAGAATTTCCGACAGCGCAGAACCACCCTGCATTTCACCATCGATTTCGAGTTCCGGCGCGGCATTACGCACGATTTGAAGCGCCCGGCGCATCTTGCGAGCGCTTTCGGAATCGCGCGAGCCGAAATTCGAATGGCTGGCCAGCGCAATCTTCGGCGTGATGCCGAAGCGCTTGATTTCCTTGGCAGCAAGGATCGCCATTTCGGCAACTTCTTCCGAGGTCGGCTCGTAATTGACGAATGTATCGGTCAGGAACAGCGCGCCGCGCTGCGTGATGAGCAGGCTGAGGCCCGCAAACGACTGCGAGCCTTCGCGCTTGCCGATGATCTGGTTTACATCGCGCAGGTGGCGGTCGAAACGTCCTTCCAGACCGCAGATCAGCGCATCCGCTTCTCCGCGCTTGACGGAAAGCGCACCGATGACGGTGGTGTTGGTACGAACGATTGTACGGGCGGCTTCCGGGTTGATACCGGCACGGCCAACCAGCGCGAAGTAATCGTCCACATATTCACGGTAACGCGGATCGTCTTCCGGGTTCACCACGGCAAAATCCGTATGCGGGCGAATGCGCAGGCCGAAGCGCTTCAGGCGCGTTTCGATGATCTGCGGACGACCGATGAGGATCGGGATGCCGGTGCCTTCTTCCAGCAGAACCTGTGCTGCGCGCAGCACGCGCTCGTCTTCGCCTTCTGCAAAGATGATCCGCTTCTTTTCAGCCGTCTTCGCCATGTTGAAGATCGGCTTCATGATGAAGCCGGAGCGCCAGACGAAGCGGTTCAGCTGGTCGAGATAGGCATCGAAATCCGTGATCGGACGCGCGGCCACACCGCTTGCCGCAGCAGCACGGGCAACGGCTGGCGCGATGCGCAGAATGAGGCGCGGATCGAAGGGCGAGGGGATGAGGTAATTCGGGCCGAAGACCGGGGTATCGCCGCTATAGGCTCTGGCCGCGACTTCGGACACTTCTTCGCGCGCCAGTTCCGCAATCGCCTGAACGGCAGCCATCTTCATTTCTTCGTTGATGCTGGTTGCGCCGCAATCCAGCGCACCGCGGAAGATATAAGGGAAGCAGAGAACGTTGTTCACCTGGTTCGGGAAGTCCGAACGACCGGTGCAGATCATCGCATCCGGGCGGGCGGCGCGGGCCACTTCCGGCATGATCTCAGGCGTTGGGTTGGCAAGCGCCAGAATGAGCGGCTTTTCGGCCATCTGCGCCAGAAGCTCAGGCTTCAGAACGCCAGCGGCGGACAGGCCAAGGAAAACATCTGCGCCATCGATGGATTCGGCAAGCGTGCGCTTGTCCGTCTTCTGCGCGTAGATTTCCTTCCACTCGTCCATCAGCGTATTGCGGCCATCATAGACGAGGCCTTCAATATCATGGACCCAGATGTTCTCGCGCTTTGCGCCCATTTCCACCAGCAAGTTAAGGCAGGCGAGGGCAGCTGCACCGGCACCGGAGGTAACGATCTTGACGCTGGAAAGCGATTTTCCGGCAAGCTCCAGCGCGTTGGTAACGGCAGCGGCAACGATGATGGCTGTGCCGTGCTGATCGTCATGGAACACCGGAATGTTCATCTTTTCGCGTAGCTGGCGCTCCACCTCGAAACATTCGGGCGCCTTGATATCTTCAAGGTTGATGCCGCCGAAGGTTGGTTCGAGCGCGGAAATGGTGGACACCATATCATTGATGCCGGGGGCGTCGATTTCGATGTCAAAGACATCGATACCGGCGAATTTCTTGAAGAGAACGGCCTTGCCTTCCATTACCGGCTTGGAAGCGAGTGGGCCGATATTGCCGAGACCGAGAACGGCGGTACCGTTAGAAATGACCGCGACGAGGTTGGCGCGCGCCGTATATTCGGCGGCTGTCTCCGGGTTTTCGTGGATCGCGAGGCAAGGAGCTGCGACGCCGGGTGAATAGGCAAGCGCCAGATCGCGCTGGTTTCCGAGCGGCTTGGAGGCCTGGATTTCGAGCTTACCGGGGCGCGGATAGCGGTGATAGAAAAGCGCCTGTTCTTCCAGATCCGCATTGGCGTTTTTGTTTTGTGGATTGCCCTTGTCCTGAGAACTCATCTTATCACCGCTTTATTTCAAGTTTCTTCGAGGCCTTTGCATACAACAAACGGCCAAGGCGTACAGCCGTTTATTTCGCTCTCGCCATGCAAAAGCGGTACATTCGCTATACCGGAAAAACGAAGCTTGCGTCACCGAAAAGGCGCTTTGTCATCTTGCTGAAACACGAGTCTGGTTTTGCAAGCAGTGAAAAGTTTCTAAACGCCTTTCTTGAGACGAGGGGACGAATCCATGGCCGGGCAAATCGAAACCAAACACTTCAGAACCCTGTTCATCTCCGATGTGCATCTTGGCTCCAAGGCGGCCAAGACGGATTTCCTGCTGGATTTCCTCAAGCATCACGAAGCGGACACCATCATTCTCGTTGGCGATATCATCGATGGCTGGCGCCTGCGCCGCAGCTGGTACTGGCCGCAGGGCTGCAATGATGTGGTGCAGAAGCTTTTGCGCAAGGCGCGCAAGGGCACTCGTATCGTCTATATACCAGGCAATCACGACGAATTCCTTCGGGAATTCCCCGGCACGCATTTCGGCGGCATCGAAGTGGCCGAGCGGATGATCCATGAAGCGGCTGACGGCAAGAAATACCTGGTGCTGCATGGCGATGAATTCGATGTCGTTGTCCGTAATGCCCGTCTTCTCGCCTATCTGGGGGATTGGGCCTATGATGCAGCGATCGCCATCAATGTCGCCATCGCCGCCGTGCGCCGCCGCATCGGCCTGCCTTACTGGTCGTTCTCGGCCTGGGCCAAGCTTCAGGTGAAGCACGCGGTCAACTTCATCGGCGAGTTCCAGCGCGTGGTGGCCGACGAAGCCCGTCGCAACAAGGTCGATGGTGTCATATGCGGCCACATCCACCATGCGGTGATGGAGGATATCGACGGCATCCGCTACATCAACACGGGTGACTGGGTTGAAAGCTGCACGGCCATCGTTGAAAACATGGACGGCAGCTTCGAACTGATCACTTGGATGCAGACGAGCGAGCCTGTGGAAGAGCCGACTGTTCGTCAGCTGGAGCCGGTGGCGTTTCCGAAGTTGATTGGTTCTGAGGCGGCTTAACGGGCTTTTCTGCTTTTTTCCGTCATTCTGGCCTTGAGCCGGAATCCAGCCGATGCGAGTCTGCGAGTCGAAATGGCTCGTCCCGGTACTCGCGAAAATACAAGAGTCCTTTCGCCTTGCGGACGCAAGGCGGCTGGATCCCGCATCAAGTGCGGGATGACGGGGGATGGAAGGTCAGTCACCCCCACAGCCCCCGCTCCGGCGGACGCACCCACGATCCGTCATAAACCAGCCCCGGCTCCCGATCTCTCGCCAGCAACAGCGGACCGTCCAGATCTGCAAAAGTCGCATCTTGCGCCAGCAGAACGGCAGGCGCCATTGCGAGCGACGTGCCGAGCATGCAGCCCACCATGATCGTATAACCTAGGCGTTCCGCTTCGGCTTTCATGATGAGCGCTTCCGTCAATCCGCCTGTTTTGTCGAGCTTGATGTTGATGGCGTCGTAGCGGTCTCGCAGCGATGCGAGGTCGGCGGTGAGGTGGACGCTTTCATCTGCGCAGATGGGGACGGGCCTCTTTATCTTAGCAAGCACGCCGTCCTTACCGGCGGGCAGGGGCTGCTCGATCAGCGCAACGCCCAGCTCCGCTGCAATAGCCAGATGATGCTCTATATTGTCGTCGCTCCAGCCTTCATTGGCATCCACGATGATCTTTGCCTCTGGAGCAGCCGCGCGAAGGGCCCTCAGCCTTGCCTCGTCATCCTCCGTCCCGGTCTTGATCTTGAGCAATGGGCGATGCGCGTTTTCTGCCGCTTTTGCGGCCATCGTCTGCGCATCGCCAAGCGAGATTGTGTAGGCGGTGAGGATCGGTTTGGATGACGCTGAAAGAAAAACAGACGCGGCACGGTTTCCCGATAGCTTTGCTTCCAGATCCCACAGAGCGCAATCCACGGCATTGCGTGCGGCGCCCGGTTTCATCAACTGTTGCAGTTGCGATCTGTCCAGACCGTTTGCAATGGCATCGGCGGCTGCTGTGATATCGGCGATAACGCCCTCGATGGTTTCGCCGTAGCGCGCATAAGGCACGCATTCGCCTGTGCCCTTCACGTCGCCTTCAGAGATGCTGCACGTTACCACATGAATTTCCGTGCGGCTTCCGCGCGAAATGGTGAAGCTGCCTGCAACTGGAAAGGTTTCTGTTGTGGCTTCGAGGTAACGGCGCATCAAAATTGCCTTTTAGTTGGGGGTAAATAAGTGGAACTGGCGATATTTCTATCCATTTTGTGTGGACCGCTGTGGCTTGCTGGTCCGGCAAACGATATGAATCGTTAAGAGAATCTTTCAGTAAGCTGCATTCGCTTGGAGCAAGATGCAAGAACAGGAACTACGGCAACAGGCGCAATCGGCGGCTATCTCGGCGGATGACAACGCAGAGCGTGGCGGTGCGCGCTATGTTTTGAGCGGTTCCTGGCGCAATGCAAACATCTCTTCCGTTCTGCCGGATATCGAAAAACTGGAAAAGGCCGGAACATCGGGCCCGATTACCATAGACCTGTCCAGCGTCGATAATATCGACACGACCGGCGCATGGATTCTTCATCGCCTGCGCAGCAGCCTTGAGAAAAACGGTGCCGAGGTTCGGTTCGAGGGCAATGAGCGCGTGGAAGGGATTGTCACCTCGCTTCCACAGGAAGCGCCACTGCCGCCCAAGGACTCACATAAAAAGGGCATATTGCAGACCATTTTCGAGCCAGTCGGCCGGAATGTGGTGCAGGCAGGCGCGGATTTTCTCGCGGGCATGTATATTCTGGGTTCCGCCGTGCGCGGCGCGCAGATGAAGCTGGGGCGCGGGCGCGGTGTTTCACCTGCTGCCATCGTCAATCAGATCGACCATATGGGCGTGCGCGCTGTTCCTATCATCATGCTGATGTCGTTCCTGATCGGCGCGATCATTGCCCAGCAGGGCGCTTTCCAGCTGCGGTATTTCGGCGCTGAAGTTTTCGTGGTCGATCTTGTCGGCATTCTTCAGCTGCGCGAAATCGGTGTGCTTCTGACGGCAATCATGATTGCAGGTCGTTCGGGCAGCGCGATCACGGCTGAAATCGGGTCCATGAAGATGCGCGAGGAAATCGATGCGCTGAAGGTCATCGGTCTTAATCCTGTTGGCGTTCTGGTGTTTCCGCGTCTCGTGGCGCTGACCATCGCGCTGCCGCTGCTGACGATCATCGCGAACTTTGCTGCTCTTCTGGGCGCCGCCGTCGTGTCGCTGCTCTATTCCGGCATCACTTTCGAGGTGTTCCTCTCGCGCCTGCACGCAGCTGTCGAAAGCTCCACCATTGCTTCGGGCATGATCAAGGCGCCGTTCATGGCGTTGATCATCGGTATCGTGGCTGCGGTGGAGGGCATGAAGGTTGGTGGTAGCGCGGAGTCTCTCGGCCAGCACGTCACCTCGTCGGTGGTCAAATCGATCTTCGTCGTGATCCTCGTGGATGGCGTTTTCGCCATCTTCTATGCAGCCATCGATTTTTAAGGAGAAGGCTGTGGAGCAACAGGAAGCCGTCAGAGAGAAAGAGAACAGCAACAAGGACCGCGAAGTGGTTCTAGCCGTAGAAGGCGTGACAGTTGCCTTTGGCGATAAGGTCGTTCTCGATAATCTCGATCTGGACGTCTATCGCGGCGAGATTCTCGGCTTCATCGGTCCGTCCGGCGCCGGAAAATCGGTTTTGATGCGCTCCGTCTTGCGGCTTCTGCCGCGCCAGGGCGGTACGATCAAGATCCTTGGGGTCGATTACGATAAGGCCTCCGAAGAGGAGCGCATGGCGCTGGATACGCGCCTTGGCGTTCTCTTCCAGCAGGGTGCATTGTTCTCCGGCCTAACAGTCAAAGAAAATATCCAGCTGCCGATGCGCGAATATCTCGATTTGCCGCAGAAGCTGATGGACGAGCTTGCGGCACTGAAAATCGAAATGGTTGGCCTGAAGCCGGATGCGGGCGACAAGTTCCCCTCCGAGCTTTCCGGCGGCATGATCAAGCGCGCGGCACTGGCGCGCGCGCTGGCGCTCGATCCGGACCTTGTCTTTCTCGATGAGCCGACATCCGGTCTCGATCCGATTGGTGCTGCAGAATTTGATATGCTGATCGCGCGCCTGCGTGATTCGATGGGTCTGACCGTCTACATGGTGACCCACGATCTCGACAGCCTGTTTTCGGTCTGCGACCGCATTGCCGTTCTGGGCAACAAGAAGGTCGCAGTAGAAGGTACGCTCGAGGATATGTTCGAAAACGACGATCCTTGGGTTCAATCATATTTCCGCGGAAAGCGGGCTCGCGCCGTCGTCCTACCGGATGGCACGCAACACATTCCGGGGAGTAACGGATAGGCATGGAAACCAAGGCAAATTACACCATTGTCGGAATTTTCACGCTGATCGTGGTCGCGGCTGCATTCGGCTTCGTTTACTGGATGGCGGAATTTGGTCGCGGCGGGCCAACGGCGCAGTTGACGATCCGTATTCCGGGCTCGGCAAACGGTCTTTCGGTCGGCTCGCCGGTGCGCTTCAACGGCATTCCCGTTGGCACGGTGCGCGGGCTTTCCATCGACCGCGACGACCCGGCTTACTCTATCGCCTTCACTGAAGTTCAGGCGGATGCACCGGTTTTCCCCTCCACGCGCGCGGTTCTTGAAATTCAGGGCCTGACAGGCGCGGCCTATATCGAGCTTTCCGGCGGTCGCAGCAATGAAGAGCGCATTCTTCAGAAGTCGTTCGAAACCGGCGTTCCGGCGGAACTGACCGCAGATCTTTCGAGCGTGACGAACCTTCTCGCCACTGCCGACAAGATTTTGAAACGTGCCGATGGCGCGATTGGCGAGCTTCAGGGCTTTGTCGAGGATGCGCGCGGACCGCTCACGCAGACGGTTCGCAATGCCGAAAAATTCTCCAACGCGCTTGCGGCGAATTCCGATGGGATTCAGAATTTCATCGAAAGCCTGAGCTCGCTTTCCACCACCGTCCAATCGGTCTCCGTGCGTCTGGATAGCACGCTGACTGCGGTGGAAGATCTGGTCAAGGCAGTGGATTCGCAGAAAATCGACTCCATTCTGACCAATGTCGACAAGGTCACGTCCGATGTTGCAGCTTCTTCCAGCGGCATTCAGGACGTGATGGAGACCGTGCAGCGCACCTCGCGCAACTTCGAGCAGGCAAGCGCCGAGGTCCAAGTCGTCGTCAAGCGCGCCGACGAACTGCTGGCGTCGGTCGATGCCGCCAAGGTTGGCAATGTGGTGGAAGATGTTTCTGCTGCGACGGCAGATGCCCGTCAGGCAATCTCGACCTTCCGCCAAATCGCGGATGATGTGGGTACGCGTCGCCCGGATATCGATCAGGCCATCGCCGATTTCACCGACATGTCCCGCAAGCTGAATGCCGCATCCAGCCGCGTGGATGGAATTCTGGCGAAAGTTGACGGCATGCTTGGAACCGATGACGCCAATTCGCTTTTTGCCAAGGCGCGTGAGACGCTCGCTTCGTTCAAGGCGGTCGCCGACAATCTCAACGCACGCATCGGTCCGATTGCCGACAATCTGGCGAAGTTCTCAAGCTCGGGCCTGAAGGATTTCCAGGCGCTGATCGGCAGCACGCGTCAGACCGTGGACAATCTGAACAATACGATCACGAATTTCGACCGCGATCCGCAGCGTCTGATTTTCGGGGGCGAAAACGTAAAACAATATGACGGCCGGACACGGCGTTGATGGGGGAAAGTGGTTCTATGGTTTCGCTTATGCGCTGGCGGGGAGTTGCCCCGGCCCCGACGAAGTTTGTTGTAATGATGCCGTTGTTGGGCGCGCTTCTGGCCGGATGTGGCGGCAGCGCCAAGAACGACACGTTCGATCTTTCCGTCTCCGCACCGCCGGTCTCGCAGGCGCCATCGCTTCGCTCTCGCCAGTTGCTGATTGCCGAGCCAACCGCACTGAAGGCGCTGGACAGCGAAAACATCGTCGTTCGCCTGTCCGGTTCCGAGGTGCAGTATCTGGCGAATTCGCAGTGGAGCGACAGCCTGCCGAAGATGGTCCAATCCAAGCTGGTCGAGGCCTTCGAAGACACAGGCAAGCTGGGTGGCGTGGGACGTCCGGGGCAGGGGCTTGCCATCGACTATCAGGTCGTAAGCGACATCCGCACCTTTGAAATCGATACCAAGGGTAACGTCGCCAATATCGAAATTTCGGTAAAGCTTCTCAATGACCGGAACGGCACGGTCCGCGCCCAGGAAGTCTTTCGCTCCAGCGCCCGCGTCAACGGTTCAGGCAACGCGAATTTCGTGAAGGCCATGGATACGGCTTTTGCGGCGGTATCGCGCGAGATCGTCGCCTGGACGCTGAAGTCGCTTTGATTTGAAGCCGCCGCCACACAACAGGCTGGCGGCTTCTCAATTTTAATGCCTCAGCATTCCAGGTGTAGGCGCAATCTCCACGTTTCCCTCATTCCTGTGCTTGTCACAGGAATCCAGCCAGCCCAGTCTTGGGCTGAAAGACCTTCCCGCCGCGCAGACGCGCATCTGCTGGATTCCTGTGACGAGCACAGGAATGAGGGAGTTTGTCTTAGCCGATGGATGCCCTGATCGGCGAATGAAGCTTAGATTTGTCCAGCGCGGACTACCGGTCAACCGACATTCTTAAACAAGATGACTTAGCAGTTCATTCCGCGGCCACTTCCTGCTTCCACTCGGGCAGTGGAAAGACCGCATCATATGCCCAGTTGAAGACGAAGGCGTAGACGACGTAGAACAGGGCGAAGGATACGTCCATCACAAGCGCATGAAGAATGCTTATCTCCAGATACCACGCGATGAACGGCATGAGGACCAGCAGCAGGCCGAGTTCGAACAGCACGGCGTGAGCGACACGGATTGGTGTCGTCTTGAGTGTGGTACCGCGGGTGCGCTGCATGATGTGGTCGAAGATCAGATTATAGACGTAGTTCCACGAGGTCGCGATCGTCGCGCTGACAATGCCGACGACGCCGATGGCCTCCAACGGCATATGGAATATGAGGGCGCCTAGAGGCACCACGAGAATAAGGCCGATGATTTCGAAGCTGAGGGCGTGGCGAATTCTATCGCGTAAAGTGCGCATGGGATGCTCCCGAACAATATATCGGGTCGTCCCGAATGCTACAGCCAGACCGGCAGAGGTCGTCCTCTGATGCCTATATAAGCCGAGCCGGTTTTCGCTTCAAGTTTTTGCTCAACAAAAAGGCAGGGCGCTGTAAAAATAAACAGCGCCCTGCCTTGAATTTATCCAGCGAGATTAGCGCTTGGAAACCGGTACGTAGTCACGCTTTGCAGCGCCGGTGTAGAGCTGGCGCGGACGACCGATGCGCTGCTGCGGATCTTCGATCATTTCGTTCCACTGCGCGATCCAGCCCACGGTACGTGCGAGAGCGAAGAGAACGGTGAACATGGTCGTGGGGAAGCCGAGCGCCTTCAACGTGATGCCGGAATAGAAGTCGACATTCGGATAGAGCTTCTTTTCGACGAAGTAAGTATCCGAAAGAGCGATCTTTTCCAGTTCCAGAGCAACCTGCATGATTGGATCGTCCTGGTTGCCAGTGGCTTCCAGCACTTCATACATCGTCTTCTGCATGATCTTGGCGCGCGGATCGTAATTCTTGTACACGCGGTGACCGAAGCCCATCAGACGGAACGGATCGTTCTTGTCCTTGGCGCGGGCGATGTATTCGGGAATGCGATCAACGGAGCCGATTTCGTTCAGCATGTTGAGGGCAGCTTCGTTTGCGCCGCCGTGGGCAGGGCCCCAGAGGCAGGCAATGCCAGCTGCGATACATGCGAACGGGTTGGCGCCCGAAGAGCCGGCCAGACGAACGGTCGAGGTCGAGGCGTTCTGTTCGTGGTCTGCGTGGAGGATGAAGATGCGGTCCATGGCGCGTGCCAGAACCGGATCGACCTTGTAGTCCTCGCAAGGAACGGCGAAGCACATGTTGAGGAAGTTGGATGCGTAATCCAGATCGTTCTTCGGATAAACGAAGGGCTGGCCGATATGGTACTTGTAAGCCATCGCCGCAATCGTCGGCATTTTTGCGATCATGCGCAGAGAAGCCACCATGCGCTGATGCGGATCGGTGATGTCGGTCGAGTCGTGGTAGAAAGCCGAGAGAGCGCCGACCGTGCCGCACATGACGGCCATCGGGTGGGCATCGCGGCGGTAGCCGGTGAAGAAGCGGCTCATCTGCTCATGCACCATGGTATGGCGCGTGACGCGGGTGTCGAAATCCTTCTTCTGCGCGGTCGTCGGCAGTTCGCCGTAAAGCAGCAGATAGCAGGTTTCGAGGAAATCGCCCTGTTCGGCCAGCTGCTCGATCGGGTATCCACGATGCAGCAGAACGCCTTCGTCACCATCGATATAGGTGATCTTGGATTCGCAAGATGCGGTGGAGGTAAAGCCCGGATCGTAGGTAAAGGAGCCGGTGTTCTTGTACAGCGCGCCGATGTCAACGACGTTCGGCCCAATCGTGCCTTCTCGTACAGGAAGATCGACCTTTTTATCGCCGAGGGTCACTGTAGCGTTTGTTTCCGTCATACTATACCTCCGAAATATGCAGGCGATGCGCGGTGACGCATCAGCCAGTTATAAGCGTCTCGGATTAGCTATATGATCCGCGCGAAGATGCCAAGCTATCCAAAAGGCAAATTGTGCATCGCGGCATGGGAATATCCCGATATGGGCCACTTTTGGGCCCGGCTGTTTCATTCTAGGTCAATGCTTCCTTAAAACCCAAGACGGTTGCAATCCGGATTTCGAGGTTGCAAACTAAGGCCGGGGGACAGGGGCAGACGGTTGAACGATCACGGAGAAAGGCGGCAATTCCGCGTGGGCGAGAAGGGCTCTGTCATGGAGACGGAGCTCGACCATATGCTGCTGCCCATCCATGGCTCGCGAAGCGTCGTGGCTATCCCCGATGAAGACCATGGTCCTGTCTTTAGCCGTTCCCAGCGCTTCAGGCAGCGTGTTGCCGCCTGCATTATCGAGGAGCTGGATTACCGCCAGAGTTTTCTGTTCATTCCGGTTTTTATCGGGGCAGGGGCTGCTTTCTGGTTTTCTCTTTCGGTCGATCCATCGCCCATCATGCTGGCGCTGATCAGCGTCTGCGTTCTCCCCGCCGCTGTGGTTCTTCGCCACCGGCAAAACGTGGCATCTTCTCTTCTGGCCGCCGCGAGCCTGATGCTGGTCGGAATGCTGCTTGCCGCCTGGGAAACGCACCGCGCAGACACGATCATTCTCGATACGGCGGTGACCACGACTATCGTCGGCAAGGTGGAACGTCGGGAAATCGATGCGCGCGGGTACTGGCGGTACATCGTCGCGTTGAAGTCCACGGCAAATCCCGTCCTTGCCCGGCAACCGAACAGGGTTTCCGTCCTCTCTCGCAGCCGCCATGAACCGATTGCGATTGGCGGCATGCTTTCTGGCAAAGCCAGATTGTCGCCACCTTCAGGGCCCGCGCTTGCGGGCCTCAATGATTTCGCCTTTGGCGCTTTTTTCAATGGCGTTGGCGCGACCGGGTTCTTTTATTCTCCGCCTCAATCACTGCCCTCGGAAAGCGATAACGACGCCGTTGTGACGTGGCTGGAGCGCGCAGATTCATGGCTTTACAGGCTGCGGACAGCCATCGCGGACAGAATAAGAAGCATCATCGGCGGCGATGCGGGGGCTTTTGCGGCTTCCATCGTCACCGATGAGAGACGTGCGATTTCTGGCGAGACGATGGAGGCGCTGCGCGTTTCCGGTCTGGCGCATATCGTTGCCATTTCCGGGCTCAACATGGCGCTTGCCTCTGGCATTTTCTTCGTCGGCATGCGTCTGGCCTTCGGTCTGTTTCCGGGTTTTTCCCAGCGCTGGCCGGTCAAGAAAATCTCCGCTTTTGCGGCACTTTTGATGACGCTGGCCTATTACCTCATTTCCGGTTTTGCGGTATCGGCGGAGCGCGCCTGGCTTATGATGTCGATCATGCTGATTGCGGTGCTGGTGGATCGTCCTTCCATCAGCCTTCGCAACGTCGCGCTCGCCGCCATCATTATCATTGCGCTTTCGCCGCATGAGGTGATGGGGCCGAGCTTCCAGATGTCGTTTGCGGCGACACTTGCGCTCGTATCCGGCTTTGCTTTCTGGACGAGATGGCGCGGTAACCGGGAGCGACTGTTCATCTCGCGCCCGCCTTTGTGGCTGGTGGCGGCGTCCAAAACCGGGACGATTATTGGTGGTATCGTCATCACTTCGCTGATCGGCGGTATCTCGACAACGATCTATTCTGTCGAACATTTCCACCGCGTCACCAGCTATGGGCTGGCGGCAAATCTGGCGGCAACACCGGTCATGTCGATCATTGTCATGCCGTTCGCACTTATTGCCATGCTGCTGATGCCGTTCGGTCTCGATGCACCATTTCTGAAGGTGATGGGATATGGCATGGCGCTGGTGATCGATATTGCCAAAACCGTTGCCGCCTGGGGCGGCGATGCCACGATTGGGCGGCAGAGCCAGTGGTTTTTGGCCATCTCCACAGCGGGATTTCTGTTGTTGACTTTGCTGCGAAGCAGGCTCGCGCTCTTGGGAGTGCCGCTTATTCTTGTGGGCCTTGCGATGGTGTTTACCGAACAGCTACGCCCCAAGCCGGATTTGCTGATTTTCGAGGACGGCGCACTTGTGGCGCTGGTGACGGCGGATGCCGTTGCAACCACCAAGTCGCGCGCGACGGGCTTTGTCTACGAGCAGTGGGAGAGGGCGCTGCCTCTGCCGGAGCGGCATGTTCCACCAATCACGCGGGATAAGCCTGATGATAACGGGGAGCAGACCATGTCAACGCAGCGGTCCTATGCATTGACGGACAGGCAGCGCCAGGAGGCTCGTCGCCAGATGCTTTCAGCTTTTGAAAAGGACAATATCTTTACCTGCCAGAAGAATGCCTGGTGCGCAGCCAGGCATGGAAGCGGCGTGAAAATTGCCGTTCTGTCCAATAGCGCTCTCGCTGGCACGGCCTGTGATGTGGCGGACATTGTCGTCAGCTCGCGCTTCGTGCCTTTTTCGCAGTGTAAATCAGGCGCGATCTTGATTACCAACAACACGCTGCGCCGCACAGGTTCGCTCGAGCTTTGGCTCAACGCGAACGTTTCTCCAGTTGGACGTGCGAGGGCGGCGATGGATGGTGCTGGCAGACCTTGGTCTCTGCATCGCAGCTATGATTGGCGCGCCAAGAGTTTCGATAATTCTCTGCCGCCGCACATCGAAAATATGCTGGCGGCAGGCGGCTGATCAAGATCCGATGCGGAAGTCCTCGATGATTTCGCCGGTCGATGCGGCTTCCTGCTCATGTTCGGGGTCTCGCCATGGTTCCAGCAGCGCTGCTTTTTCCCACTCCCGCATTGCGGACAGGTTCAGAAGCCGGTTTTTGTATGCTTCGGAAGCGGGCGACAGGCTGGTTCCGTAAGTCCTGAAGCGGAAGGCAACCGGGCAAAAGAATGCGTCTACAGCGGTAAAACGCTCTCCCGCCAGAAACGGGCCGCCGAAGGTTTGCAGGCCCTGCTGCCACAAGGCGTCGATACGGGCGATATCACTGCTAAGGGACGGCGAGGGTGCGTGCGGGCGAATGCGCAAGCCGACGCTCATGGGATGCAGGTTGCGCAGAGATTGAAAGCCGGAATGCATCTCCGCGGTAACGGACCGCGACCACGCGCGCGCCGTCTTATCCTGCGCCCAAACGCCTTCGTGGCTTTCGGCAAGATATTCAGCAATGGCCAGCGTGTCCCAAACCGTAACGTCGCCATCGATCAGGCACGGAACTTTGCCGGTGGGCGAGAACCAAGTGAAGTCGTTCTTAGGGTCGGGATCGTTGAAGGGAGCCAGCTTTTCGTTGAATGGAATATTCAAGGTCTGCATCAGCGCCCAGGGCCGAAGCGACCATGACGAATAGTTCTTGTTGGCTATATAAAGATCGTACATCGCGGGACCCCTCTAGTATCGATTACAGATAGCATGTCTTGAGCTTCGTAACGCACCAGCGACAGGCAATACAGGCGTCTTTAGCGATGAGTGTCTTCAAACTATTTGATGATTGAGTTTTCTTGTCAGCAAGACCCATAGGCCTGGTCAGGCTAAATTAATTATCGAACCTCTTTGCCTGAAAATTGTTTGGTTTGGCTGTGTAACCGAACAAGGAGGACCACGCATGGAAACCAGAACCGGAGGCTGCTTCTGCGGCAAAGTAAAATTCTCCGTATCGGGCGAACCATATCGTGTTGGAATCTGCCATTGCATGGATTGCCGCAAACATCACGGCGCACTCTTTCACGCATCGGCGATTTTTCCGGAAGACGCGGTACGGATCGAAGGCGAAACTGGCAGCTATAACGGACGCTTCTTTTGCCAGAATTGCGGCTCTCCCGTTTTCGGCAAAAGCGATGATGAAATCGAACTCAATATTGGCTCTTTCGATTCCACCAATCAGTTCGAACCGACATATGAGTTATGGACAATCCGTCGCGAGGCGTGGTTGCCGGATTTTCCGATGATGAAGCAATATGACCGGAATCGTGAAGCAGAAAGCCGGGAAGAGCAGGGGCGCTGAAAGAAGGCGCGTCCCAGCGGGGCGCGATGCACTTAACTAACGATACGTCGCTCGGGCTGATTTTATCAATCATGCTCGGCGCTTCACCAAAACTTTCTGCACCCCTTCTCGACTCGCTAACAAGCAGATGAGCTTCGAGGACAATATTTGGCTGGTACCAAGCGCTCTGGAAGCGACCCTCTTACCATTCGTTCCATCAACACTGCGCCAATCTCAACGGCGAATTCTTTGGTGCCAAGTATGTCGCAGATCGCCCTCGAAAGCTAAAACGCACTCTCAGGAATCTCCGAACATCTGTAACCAATGTGTCCGGTCTTTCCAGCGCCGTGAAGAACGCACAACCACCACGCCCGGAAATATCTCACAGCGTCGCCGGAATATAGGGCTTACTGAAGAAGCAACTACGCACCTTCAGTTAGATGTTCCAAGCACAAGCCTGTCGCGCCTCAACTCAATGATAGCGCCGGATGAGACCAACCAGCTTGCCCTGAATCTTCACCCGGTCAGGTCCGAAAATTCTGGTTTCGTAAGCCGGGTTGGCCGCCTCGAGAGCGATCGACGCGCCTTTGCGGCGGAAGCGCTTGAGGGTTGCTTCTTCGTCATCCACGAGCGCAACGATAATATCACCGGGGCTTGCGGTGCTGCCATTGCGGATAATGACGGTGTCGCCGTCGAAAATCCCTGCCTCGATCATCGAGTCACCCTTGACCTCGAGGGCGTAATGCTCGCCGCTGCCTAGCATGTCCATCGGTACGGCAACGTCATGCGTATTGTTCTGAATTGCGGAAATCGGCACACCTGCGGCAATCCGGCCCATGACGGGAACTGTTACGGCACCGGAAAGCGCATCATTTGCGGGTTTGGGCGCAGGCGCTGGCTCTGGCGCTTTCGGCTTGCCGAGACTGCCTTCGATAACGCTTGGCGAAAAGCCGCGCTGGGGTTTCTGCGAAGGAGGCGTATAAGCCTCCGGCAGCTTGATGACTTCCAGCGCTCTGGCGCGATTGGGAAGCCGGCGGATGAAACCGCGTTCTTCCAAAGCAGTGATCAGCCGGTGGATGCCGGATTTTGAAGCCAGGTCGAGTGCATCCTTCATCTCATCGAAAGATGGAGGCACGCCGGATTCCTTCATTCGCTCATGAATGAAGAGAAGCAGTTCCTGCTGTTTGCGCGTGAGCATGAAGAAACACCCTTGGACTGTGTGGCGAAGATTCGCGAAACAAATACAGAACGAACACTATATGTTCCATATGTGTTCTGCAATCCCTTAAAATTTCGCTAAGTCTCAGGTTGTGAAATTTTCTTCGTGAAAAGCAACCAGGCGCATTGGCTGATGACACCGAAGGCCCTTGCTGATATGGCGTGCGCACAACGAACCGGCCTCGCCGGATGCTCTTAAAAACGGGCGCTACTCTGGAATTGTGAGGAAGACGATGACTGCGAAGAACAATCTTAAAGTGGTGGCCGGTGAAGGTGCGGGCGCCGTATCGTTTTGCAATACCGAGCGCTTTTCGCTGATTGCCGGGCCTTGCCAGATGGAGAGCCGGGATCATGCCTTCATGATTGCGGGAACGTTGAAAGAGCTTTGCGCGAAGCTCGGCGTCGGCCTTGTGTACAAGTCCTCGTTCGATAAGGCCAACAGGACATCCCTGTCCGGCAAGCGCGGCATCGGTCTCGATAACGCCATGGAGATTTTTGCCGATCTGAAAAAGGAATTCGGCTTTCCTGTTTTGACGGATATCCACACCGAAGAACAGTGCGCCGTCGTTGCGCAGACGGTCGATATTCTCCAGATTCCCGCGTTCCTCAGCCGCCAGACGGACCTTCTTGTTGCTGCCGCCAAGACTGGTCGCGTAATCAACGTCAAGAAGGGCCAGTTTCTTGCGCCCTGGGACATGAAGAATGTGCTGGCCAAGCTGAATGAAAGCGGCAACCCGAATGTGCTGTTATGCGAACGCGGCGCTTCCTTCGGCTATAACACACTGGTTTCCGACATGCGTTCGCTTCCGATCATGGCATCGCTCGGCGCACCTGTGGTGTTCGATGCAACGCATTCCGTTCAGCAGCCGGGTGGGCAGGGTGGTTCCACAGGCGGGCAGCGTGAGTTCGTTGAAACGCTTTCGCGCGCCGCTGTTGCAGTTGGCATCGCGGGGCTGTTCGTCGAGACGCATGAAGATCCCGACAATGCGCCTTCCGATGGCCCGAACATGGTTCACCTTAAGGACATGCCGAAGCTTCTGGAAAAACTTTTGGCCTTCGATGCGATTTCCAAGGCGGCCTGATTTCGTCCTAATCGATTTTTATAAGGTGGCGGACGCCTCGCATGGGGCGTCGTCATTGTAATTTCTTACGCTTCGTCTACAGCGAAAAGGCAATTACATCCGAGTCGTCGTTAAGTATCGTTCTACTGCGCATCTTCGCTGAAAACGGCTTCACAGCCTTGCCGATGCGCTCTAAGACAAGCGACTGAAACCATCTGTTCCAGTCCCAAGGGAGAGACCATGACAGCCATTACCGATATCATCGCACGCGAAATCCTCGACAGCCGCGGCAACCCCACCGTTGAAGTGGACGTGTACCTCGAAGACGGTTCCTTCGGCCGCGCCGCCGTTCCATCGGGCGCTTCCACCGGTGCCCACGAGGCAGTCGAGCTGCGCGATGGCGGCAAGCGCTATCTCGGTAAGGGCGTTGAAAAGGCCGTTGAAGCCGTCAACACGGAAATCTTCGATGCGCTCGGCGGTTTCGATGCCGAAAGCCAAATCCATATCGACCAGACGCTGATCGCGCTCGATGGTACGCCGAACAAGTCTCGCCTCGGCGCGAACGCCATTCTCGGCGTTTCGCTCGCTGTTGCCAAGGCTGCTGCCGAAACGACAGGCCTGCCGCTTTACCGCTACGTCGGCGGCCCGAACGCGCATCTGCTGCCCGTTCCGATGATGAACATCATCAATGGCGGCGCGCATGCCGATAACCCGATCGACTTCCAGGAATTCATGATCATGCCGGTTGGCGCGGAAAGCATCCGTGACGCCGTGCGTATCGGTGCGGAAATTTTCCACGTTCTGAAAAAGGAACTGGCAGCACAGGGCCACAACACCAATGTTGGTGACGAAGGCGGCTTCGCGCCTGGCCTGAAGAGCGCGCCGGACGCACTCGATTTCGTGATGCGGTCAATCGAAAAGGCTGGCTACAAGCCGGGTGAAGATATTGCACTCGCTCTCGACTGCGCATCCACCGAGTTCTTCAAGAACGGCAAGTACGAGATGGAAGGCGAAGGCCGCACGCTGGAGCCGGAAGCAATGGCCGATTACCTTGCTGAACTCGCGGGCAAGTACCCGATCATCTCCATCGAAGACGGCATGGCCGAAGACGATTGGGAAGGTTGGAAGTACCTGACGGACAAGATCGGCTCCAAGGTCCAACTCGTCGGCGACGATCTGTTCGTGACGAACTCCGCGCGCCTGCGCGATGGCATCAAGATGGGCGTTGCAAACTCCATCCTCGTCAAGGTCAACCAGATCGGCTCGCTGACCGAGACACTCGACGCTGTCGAAACCGCTCACAAGGCACGCTACACCGCCGTCATGTCTCACCGCTCCGGTGAAACGGAAGACTCCACTATTGCGGATCTCGCCGTTGCGACGAACTGCGGTCAGATCAAGACCGGTTCGCTGTCGCGTTCGGACCGTCTGGCGAAGTACAACCAGCTGATCCGTATCGAAGAAATGCTCGGCCCACAGGCTGCATACGCCGGTCGTTCGATCCTGCGCGGCTGATTTTCGTCAGTATGCAGATATGAAGTAAGGCCCGCGAAAGCGGGCCTTATGCTTTTGTAAGTCCAATTTTTCTGCCGAAGAGACGATTCGATTACGGATTCGTCTGGTTCTGCGCCGGGGCATTCGGAGATGCAGGCGCCGTTGTATCAGGCGCAGGCGTTGCTGGCGCCGGAGGTGGCGTGGACGGGGCAGGCGGCGGCGCGCTTGGCGCCGTAGACGTCGCTGGCGGCGTCGTGGATGTCGAGCCTGTCGTGCTGGACGTATTCGAACCGGTCATAAAATAAGCGAGCGCCAGAATGACGACGATCGCCGCAATCACGATAGTCACTGTACGATTGTTCATGGTGCTTCCTCCCAAATCACCCCATGCCGAACATCGGCAATGTCGATGACCACATAAGAATGTGGTATTGGCGTGATTTGTTTCAACTGGAAGATTGTTCGCCTCTAAAAACCACTATCGGACCTCAACTGCAGGGAGAAATCGCTTGCCAGATATCTGGTTGAGGAACGGGGTTGGGAGTATCGCTGGAATAGGAAAATTTTGGCGATATGAACTGCAAAAAATAACTGCGGCAGATCGCTAATGCTCTACCTTAGGAAAATCTCACAACTAATTGAAAAGGTGGTGAGAGCGCAGGGATTCGAACCCTGGACCTACTGATTAAAAGTCAGTTGCTCTACCGGCTGAGCTACGCTCTCCCGTGTGTCGGGCGAAGCGCCCTGCGGAAGTGGGCGGAACATATGTAGAGGGGGCTTTGCGGTCAACCCATAAAAAGAGGATAATTTCATCTTTCCGCGTTTTTTTGTCGCGACTGCAAAAAGGTGATTGGTCGTAAGGGGTTGGTGGCGTTACAAGGCTGCGTGTGACCCGCGCGGAGTGCCTCATTGTCCATCGCAGATATCTCTCTTCTCACTGCACTTTTTGCCGGAGCCCTGTCTTTTCTTTCGCCTTGCGTGCTGCCGCTCGTGCCGCCTTATCTTTGCTATATGGCCGGGATTTCGGTTGAGCAGTTCAAGGATGAGCGGTTTGAGGCAAAGCCGCAGGTTCGCAAGGCGGTCATGCTGGCTGCGCTGTTTTTCACGCTGGGTTTTGCCACCGTTTTCGTTGCGCTGGGTGCGGGGGCATCCACGATTGGTATGGTGCTGCGGCAAAATCTCGATATCCTCGCCAAGATCGGTGGCTTCATCATTATCCTGATGGGCCTCAACTTCCTTGGGGTATTTCGCGTCGGCCTGTTTTCGCGCGAGGCGCGTTTCCAAAGCGGTGGAAAACCAGCGACGCTGTCCGGTGCCTATGTCATGGGGCTCGCTTTTGCTTTCGGCTGGACACCATGCATCGGGCCGGTGCTGGGTGCTATTCTTGGTGTTGCGGCGTCACGAGAAACGGTGGGTGACGGTGCCATGCTGCTGGCCGTCTATTCTGCCGGTCTTGCTATCCCGTTCTGGATTGCCGCGGCCTTTTCCGGCAGCTTCATGCGCTTTCTTGCCCGGTTTCGGCGGCATCTCGGTGTTGTGGAAAAACTCATGGGTGCGCTTCTGGTGCTTACTGGCATAGCTTTTATGTCGGGTTTCATCACCAACGTCGCGATCTGGTTCCAGGAGAGCTTTCCAATCCTGATGCAAATCGGCTAAGCGAATCTCATCCACCATCACGGCGAGGGAGCCATGGCCGAAATCGCCGGATTGCTGTTTCCGTTCTTCGGACTGATTTTCATCGGCTATCTTGCCGCGCGCATCACCAAGCAGCCTGCGGAAGCGCTTGGCTGGCTGAATACCTTCATCATTTATGCCGCGCTGCCCGCGCTTTTCTTCAAGCTGGTTGCCAAAACGCCCGTGGATCAGCTGGCGCGGATGGATTTCGTCGCACTCAGTCTGATGGCGACCTATAGCATTTTCGTTGCCCTGTTCCTAATTGGCTATTTCGTGAGGCGCAACAGCTTTGCCGATTGCACGATCCAGAGCTTTGCCGGAAGCTATGGAAATATTGGCTATATGGGGCCGGGACTGGCGTTGCTGGCGCTGGGTGAGCGCGCGGCGGTTCCCGTGGCGCTGATTGTCTGCCTTGAGAATGCTGCGCATTTCATTACCGCACCGGCCTTGATGGCCGTTGCTGGGGGCGACAAGCGCTCTCCCTTGAAGCTCGCGGGCGATGTTGCGCGCAAGGTCATCACCCACCCGTTCATTTTATCGGTGATCTTCGGTTTCTTCGCTGCGGTTGCCGCGTGGCATCCGCCGCAGCCTGTACAGCAACTGGTGGATTATCTGGCGCAATCCGCAGC
This sequence comes from Agrobacterium larrymoorei, assembly GCF_005145045.1. Classification (NCBI taxonomy): domain Bacteria; kingdom Pseudomonadati; phylum Pseudomonadota; class Alphaproteobacteria; order Hyphomicrobiales; family Rhizobiaceae; genus Agrobacterium; species Agrobacterium larrymoorei. The sequence goes on along the minus strand of NZ_CP039691.1, from coordinate 1,777,092 downwards.
GCCCTGTGCGCTTTTCGCTATGGGCGTTACGCTTGCGCTGAGGCCGCTTAAGCGGGTGCCGGTGGAGATCAGCTATATCGTGCCAGCCAAGCTTATATTGCATCCGCTTCTGGCCTATCTGGTTCTCTCCACCTTCGGCTCTTTCGATCCGATCTGGGTGTTGACCGCGGTTCTGCTTGCAGCACTACCAACCGCCACGAATGTCTTCGTCATCGGTCAGCAATATCGGATCTGGCAGGAGAGGGCGTCTGCGACGATCCTCGTTTCGACGGTGCTTTCCGTCTTCACCGTAACGCTGGTGCTCTATTTCATTCGCTCCATGAGCGTCTGAGGCTGCCTGCCAAAAGCGAGGGCAGGGCCTTGATGCCGCGCCCGGGCTCGATGCCTTCGCGCATGACAAGACCGCGCAGCGGGCCGACGCTTCCCAGAACATGCAGACCTGCGGCGCGCGCCATCTGCATCGGCAGGAAACCGGAGAGGAGCGAGCGGTTGAGAAGATCGACGCTCACCGTGCGGCTGACGACATCCGCGCGGCGGCGGCGGTCGAATTTCGAGCCGGCATCGGCAGGGATCGGCCCGCCCGTCAGCGTTCCCAGCAATTCTGTAAGCACGATGATATCGCGAAGGCTGAGGTTTAGGCCCTGCGCACCGATGGGCGGAAAGCCGTGAGCCGCTTCGCCCACCAGCGCCACGCGGCCCTTGCTGAAACGATGCGCCGTCATGCTGGAAAGTGGCCATGTCTGCACGTTTTCTTCCACACTGACGGTGCCCAGCATGGATTGCATGCGCTCTTCAACGCGCTTGCTCAGTTCTTGAAGCGGCAGCGATGAAAGCTCTGCGGCCTGCTCCGGCTTCACCACCCAGACAAGGCTGGAGCGATCACCCGGGAGCGGAACCTGCGTGAAAGGTCCGGTCGGCGTGTGGAATTCCGTCGAGACATTGCTGTGTGAACGGCTGTGCGAAAAGTTGAGAACCAGCGCCGTTTGCGGATAGGACCAGCTTTTGACATCGATCCCGGCGGTTTGCCGAACCTTCGAGCCCCGTCCGTCCGCGCCGATGATGAAGCTTGTCGACACCTGCTCGCCATTGGACAACGTCAGGGAGACATCGTGTTTGCCGATTTCGATTGTCTCGGCCACGGCGTCGATGAGGGTTATGTTGTTTTCCTGCGAGACTGCCTGCGAAAGAACATCCAGAAGCGCTGCGTTGGGCATGTTCCAGCCAAACGCGGCAAGGCCGATTTCCGATGAGCGGAACGCGACGGTCGGCGCGCGGAGCAGCCGGTCAGTGCCATCGATGATCTGCATTGTGGACAGGCGCGCGGCGGATGGTTCGATTTTGGACCAAAGCCCAAGCCGGTCCATGAAGCGGATCGACTGGTCCATCAGCGCCGTCGTGCGGTGGTCGATCCTGTCGGATTGGGGAGCGATGAGCGCGACATTGCGACCCGAACGTGCAAGCGCAATGGCCGCGATCTGTCCAGCAAGTCCAGCGCCTACAACGGCAATCTCGAAGTTTCTCATCGTCCTGTTCCAATCATGCTTTCAGGCTTTGAAACATAGTGGCTTTACCGCGCCAAATCCAGAAGTCATCTGTGTCGCAAGCGCCATCCGTTTGAAGCAAAATCCATATTAGTCCTAGGATAAGCTTTCGCGGATGGTTGCAAAGAGCGGTGAATGGTCGCATATCGGAAGGGACGTAACGGATAGAAACGGGGCGCGTGCGCTGATCATGAAGATTTTCAATTACAAGCGCGTGCCCTATGCCGAAATCCGCGCTTTCTCCGTTCACATCCTTACGGCCTCAGGTTCCTTCCTTGCCTTCCTTGGCGTGGTTGCCGCTGCGGAGCATCGCTTCGTGGATATGTTCTGGTGGCTGGGGCTTGCCCTTCTGGTGGATGGCATCGATGGACCGATTGCGCGCAAGGTGCGCGTGAAAGAGGTTTTGCCCAACTGGTCTGGCGATACGCTGGATAATATCATCGATTACGTAACGTATGTGCTGCTTCCCGCCTTTGCGCTTTATCAAAAGGGCATGATCGGCGAGCCATGGTCCTTCGTTGCGGCGGGCATGATCGTTGTTTCGAGCGCTATCTATTACGCCGATATGGGCATGAAGACGGATGAGTACTTCTTCTCCGGCTTCCCTGTGGTCTGGAACATGGTGGTCTTTACGCTTTTCGTCATAGATGCCAGCGCCACCACGGCCATGATCGTGGTTACGGTATCGGTGGTGCTGACCTTCCTGCCGATCAACTTCCTGCATCCCGTTCGGGTGAAGAGGTTGAGGTGGTTGAACATGGCGGTGTTCCTGCTTTGGTGCGCTCTTGGCGGTTACTCGCTGCTCATGCACTTCCAGTCTCCGGACTGGGTTGTCGCAGGCGTGGTCCTCACCGGAATCTATCTCTATTGCATCGGCGGCATCATGCAGTTTCTGCCTGCGCTGGGCGCGAATGCGCGATAACGGATACAGTCGTTCAAAACCTTTGTTTTGAGTGTCTTTTTCAGTTGTGCGGCGGGATAAAACCGGTATTTAGTATCGATAAAGGGCAGTGCCCAAATTTAGTGCAATAGCAGATTGACGATCCGGCCGTTCAACGCTTCGCAGAAAGTGCGGCGGCTGGTGGAAAAGGGGAACAGGTGACGGGATCGGTGACGTCTGAGGCCTTGCCTCTCTTGTCCGTTCGCCAGCTGACCAAGCTGTTTGGAACATTTGCGGCGTGCAACGCCATAGATCTGGATATCGCGCCCGGCGAGATACACGCTCTTCTGGGTGAAAACGGCGCGGGAAAATCCACGCTGGTAAAAATGCTGTTCGGCGTGCTGGAGCCTTCCAGCGGCGAAATCCTGTGGAATGGAAAGCCGGTCAGCATTTCCTCTCCCGGCGAGGCGCGCAGGCTTGGCATCGGCATGGTCTTCCAGCATTTTTCGCTGTTCGAAGCTCTGACGGTTGCTGAAAATATTGCGCTCTCCCTCGATCCGAAAATTTCCCTGAAGGAAATCGCGCGCGAGGCGGAAGCGCTTTCCAAGGCTTATGGACTGCCGCTAGATCCTTACGCCCATGTGGCCGATCTTTCGGTTGGAGAGCGCCAGCGCATCGAAATCGTGCGTGCGCTGTTGCAGAACCCGCAGCTTATCATTCTCGATGAGCCAACCTCGGTGCTGACGCCGCAGGAGGCGGACCGCCTGTTCGAAACGCTGGAAAAGCTGAAGGCCGAAGGCCGTTCCGTGCTTTACATCAGCCACCGTCTGGAAGAGGTGCAGCGCATCTGCGACCGCGCAACCGTGCTGCGCCACGGCAAGGTTACGGGCGCTTGCGACCCCCGGAAAGAAACGCCCGCATCGCTGGCGCGCATGATGGTCGGTTCCGATGTCGCTGGCATAGAGCGCGATGATTATTGCACCATTGGCGACATAGCGGTGGAAATTGCCGGGCTTTCGGTTGCCGCGCGCACGCCTTTTGCCGTTTCGCTGAAAAACATCGGCATGACGGTTCGTTCCGGCGAGGTGCTGGCAATTGCAGGTGTTGCGGGTAACGGGCAGGGAGAGCTTTTCGATGCGCTTTCCGGCGAGTATCCCGTTGCGAAGAACGATGCGATCATGCTGCGTGGAAAGCCGGTCGGGCGCACGGGCATCAATGGCCGCCGTCTTCTGGGTGCAGGCTTCGTGCCGGAAGAGCGTCATGGGCACGCCGCCGTGCCGAATATGAGCCTCTCGGACAATCTTCTTTTGGCCCGCTGTCGCTCCGACAAAAGGGCGTTTCTGAGCGGTGGCTTCCTCGGCGTTATTCGCCATTCCGTCATCAAGAAGGCGGCAAAACGCATTTCCGAAGCCATGGATGTGCGCAAAAGCGGGGACGATCCGCTGGCCGGCTCGCTTTCCGGCGGCAATCTGCAGAAATTCATTGTCGGTAGAGAGTTGGATCGTCAACCCTCGGTTCTCGTGGTCAACCAGCCGACCTGGGGCGTGGATGCAGGCGCTGCAAGCCGTATTCGCCAAGCGCTGGTGGATCTCGCAAAGGCTGGATCCGCCGTCATAGTCATCAGCCAGGATCTGGACGAAATTTTCGAAGTGGCATCCAGCATCGCGGTCATTTCCGATGGCAGGCTTTCAGAGGCCTACCCTGCAAAAGAGATGACGCGCGAGAGAATCGGCCTGCTGATGGGCGGCATTCACACGGGTCATACGGCAGGGCATACGGAGCAGGTCGCTCATGCGCATTGAACTTGAAAAACGCGCTGGGGTCTCGAAGCTCTTCGCAATTCTGTCTCCGCTTCTGGCGCTGGTGCTGACGCTTCTCGTCGGCGCAATCATGTTCGCTTTTCTCGGCAAGGAGCCGGTCGGCGCGCTTTACAGCTTCTTCGTGGAGCCGCTGCTGGAAGTCTGGTCGCTGCACGAACTGGCCATCAAGGCTGCGCCCTTGATCCTGATCGCGGTTGGTCTTGCAATCTGCTATCGCTCGAACAACTGGAATATCGGCGCAGAGGGTCAATTCACCATCGGTGCGATTACGGGCTCGATCCTGCCGGTGCTTTATCCCGACTGGCAGTCGCCTATGATTCTGCCGTTGATGCTGATTATGGGTGCGCTCGGCGGCGCGCTTTATGCCAGTATTCCGGCGTTGTTGAAGACGCGCTTTAACACCAATGAAATTCTGACCAGCCTCATGCTCGTCTATGTGGCGCAGCTTTTTCTCGATTGGCTGGTGCGCGGCATCTGGCGCGATCCACAGGGCTATAATTTTCCGCAGACGAAGCCTTTCAACGAGAGTGCCGTTCTGCCGGAAATGCTGGCATCGGGCCGCGCCCATTGGGGCGTCGTTTTCGCCATTATCGCAGCGGTCGCGCTGTGGTTCATGATGCGCTACATGCTGAAAGGCTTTCAGGTTACGGTACTTGGCCAGTCCGCCCGGGCAGGGCGCTTTGCTGGCTTCTCATCGCGCGGAATGGTTTGGTTCTCCCTGCTGCTTTCGGGCGGTTTAGCCGGGCTTGCGGGCATCTCCGAGGTCTCCGGTTCCATCGGCCATCTTCAGCCGTCGATCTCGCCGGGCTATGGTTTTACCGCCATCATCGTCGCCTTCCTTGGCAGGCTCAACCCGCTCGGCATCATCGCTTCGGGTCTGGTGCTTTCGCTGACCTATCTTGGCGGCGAAGCAGTGCAGATGTCGCTACAGATTTCCGATAAGGTCGTTCGCGTCTTTCAGGGGCTGCTTCTGTTCTTCGTCCTGTCCTGCGACACCCTGATCCTCTACCGAATCCGCATTCGTTTCGGACGCAATACCAGCAGCGAAGGAGCCGCATGATGGATATGGCTCAAGCGATCATCCTGACGGTTATCACGGCGGCAACACCGCTCGTCATTGCTGCCTTGGGCGAGCTGGTGACGGAGCGCGCGGGCGTCCTCAATCTCGGTGTCGAGGGAATGATGATCATCGGCGCGGTCTGCGCTTTCGCTGCCTCGCATCTCAGCGGATCGCCCTATATCGGCATTCTGGCGGGCATTGCCGCAGGCGCGATCTTCTCTCTTCTCTTCGGTTTTCTCACGCTGACGCTCGTCACCAATCAGGTCGCGACCGGCCTTGCGCTGACGATCCTCGGGCTTGGCGTATCGGGCATGCTGGGCGAAACTTTCGTCGGCATTCCCGGCGTGAAGCTTCCCAACATCGTCTTCCCGGTCCTGTCGGATATCCCATTCATCGGGCCTATCCTGTTCCGGCAGGACCTGATCTTCTACATGTCGATTGCGCTCGTCATCGGCATCAGCTGGTTTCTGTTCAAAAGCCGCACGGGCCTGAAAATCCGCGCTATCGGGGATAATCACGGCTCCGCCCATGCGCTTGGCATCAACGTCATTCGCACGCGCTATCTCGCCGTGATGTTCGGTGGCGCCTGCGCTGGTCTTGCTGGCGCGCAGCTTTCGCTGGTCTATACGCCGCAATGGGTGGAAAACATGTCTGCCGGGCGCGGCTGGATCGCGCTTGCACTGGTGGTCTTTGCATCCTGGCGTCCATGGCGCGTTCTGGCGGGCGGTTATCTCTTCGGCGCGGTCACCGTTGGCCAGCTGCATGCGCAGGCCTTCGGCATCGGCGTGCCATCGCAACTTCTTTCAGCGCTTCCTTATATTGCGACTATTGTCGTCCTCATCATCATCTCCCATAATCGGCGCACAACGCTGATCAATACACCGGCATCGCTCGGCAAGCCGTTCGTGCCGGATCGCTAAAAAAACCAAAGATCATGCCTAACCAAGCAGGGGTAAAAATGAAGAAACTCATCATCGCACTTGCAGCTTCGGCTGCCGCAATTGTCGGCGTGGTTCCAGCCGCGCAGGCCGCAGACGCAAAGAAGGTCTGCTTCGTTTACGTCGGCACACGCACCGATGGCGGCTGGACGCAGGCGCATGATATCGGTCGTCAGGAACTGCAGAAGCATTTCGGTGACAAGATCGAAACGCCATTCCTGGAAAGCGTTCCGGAAGGCCCAGATGCAGAACGCGCAATCGAGCGCATGGCCCGTTCCGGCTGCGAACTCATCTTCACGACGTCTTTCGGCTTCATGGATGCGACCGTCAAGGTTGCCCAGAAATTCCCGAAGGTGAAGTTCGAGCACGCAACCGGCTTCAAGGCTGCTGAAAACCTCGCGACCTATAACTCCCGCTTCTATGAAGGCCGTTACATTCAGGGCCAGATCGCTGCGAAGATGTCGCAGAAGGGTCTTGCTGGCTACATCGCGTCCTTCCCGATCCCGGAAGTGGTGATGGGTATCGATGCTTTCGTTCTGGGCGCGCAGTCCGTAAACCCTGACTTCAAGGTCAAGGTCGTATGGGCCAACACTTGGTTCGACCCCGGCAAGGAAGCCGATGCAGCCAAGGCTCTGATCGACCAGGGCGTCGATATTCTGACGCAGCACACGGACACGACGGCTCCAATGCAGGTTGCTGCCGAGCGTGGGATCAAGGCTTTCGGTCAGGCTTCCGATATGATCAAGGCTGGTCCAAACACGCAGATGACGGCGATTATCGACAGCTGGGGCGCTTACTACATCAAGCGCACGCAGGCTCTTCTCGATGGTACGTGGAAGTCCGAGCAGATCTG